>JAYKIB010000247.1:0-3597 GCA_035285005.1 Prochlorothrix sp. | reverse complement strand
GTCAACCGATTACCTGGATGAATTGGGGTGTGCGGCTTGGCTGCACACCCCAACCTTGAGAGGATGTTTGGAAACCTAAGAGAATCCCCCCTAACCCCCCTTGTAAAGGGGGAGACAGCCTCTTCTTTCCCCTTCAAAAGGGGGACGGAGGGGGATTCTGCCAGGGCCTACGGCACCTAGCCGCAGTTTCCCAACATCCTCTGAGGTCAGCGGGGACAACGCGATGCTTTACCCTACCCCTGGCGCATCTTCGGCGCAAGGCTGAGGCTGAGGCGCTTCTCGGGGCCCTGCCGAACAAGCATCGGCAGATTGAAAGCTTACCCACAGCCCGGATTTTTGCATCGGTTCCACTACGATCGCAAAAATTCACGATTGTTAGCATTTTTGGGAGGTTTTCCCAGGAACTTGGCGAAAATGTCCCTTCATCTGGTAGATGCCCTAAGGATTATACACAACTTTTTAACGGGCACCTCAAAAAATTCAACTGTCTACCACGGTATCCACGGCATAATCAGGGTTGTGGCCGGCGGCTGCGCCGCCCAACCCCATTAATCGAGGGACCCACCTAGTTGACTGCCAAAAATACTGTCTTGGGCGCGGTTTTCGCGCCCAAGACAGAGGTTTGGCATCCTAGGGGTCAGGTTTCCTGACCCGCCCTCTGTGCCTGAATTTAACCCACTTTTGTCAGCCAATTCGGGTGCCCACACAACTTTTTAATAATATGGGACTGCCCACAACGGTACAGTCCTACTCGCAGCCAGAGCGTTGGGGCAGGCACACATAAAACGTGCTGCCCTTACCATAGGTGGACTCTAGCCACAGGTCACCCCGATGTTGCTCAATGATTTTCTGGGCGATCGTGAGGCCCACACCGGTACCCCCTCCATACTTATCGAGGCCATGGAGTCGCTTAAAAATACGAAAAACAGTTTCCCTGTGACGCTCGCGAATACCGATCCCATTATCTCGCACATAAAAGCAGGATAAGTTTTTATTTTGCAAATCTGGGCGACTTTCCGGGATCACCGCATTGCCCACCTCAATCACCTTATGCGGACTCTGGTTATATTTCAGCCCATTGCTGATCAGATTCATAAAGACCTCAACCAAGAGGGATCGATCGCCATGGGCCGGCGCTAAATCCGGTGCAATTCTCAATTCATAATCGGGACCTTGGACATCCAACTGTAGGAGATCTAAGACACTCCGAAAGAGATCGGACCAGTCTACGGTTTCCCAGTGCACCTCCTGGCGACCAATGCGGGAAAAGCGCAAAAGGCCATTAATCAAAGCCTCCATACGTGTACTCAGCCGCACCAAAGTCTGCAGTCGATCGATTCCCTCGGGCTCCAGGATGGCGTGGTAGTCCTCCAGCAGAAAGGTGGCGTAGTTGTGAATGCCCCGGAGGGGTTCGCGCAGGTCATGGGACGCAATATAGGTGAAAGCATCCAACTGGGCGTTACTGCGCTGCAACTCCAAGTTAAAGGCGGCGAGTTCATCCGCCTGACGCAACAGCAGCGACACCACATGGTTCCGAATCCCCAGCATCGCATCCACAACCCAAGGCTCCCAGGGGTTGGCCTGCTGTTTCACCTCTTCCTGCCATGCGGAGAAGGAGGCCCGAGGTGTGAGCCTATCCGTGCTATCGGGCGCGATCGGGGCAGAGAAACCCGGATCCCCAGCCCAGTGAACGGTTTGGGGAACTTCGGGCCGAAACCAAAGTAAATACTGGGGGCGGGTTTGGGTAATGGACACGGCCAGGAGCCCACTGGCCAGATGGGAAAAGTCCTGGGCCAGGGGATAGCACTGGGGGAAGGTATGACTGACAAAAATTCCCTGGTTGTTGAGATGCTCGGGCAGCCACTCCAGCAGGGCACGTAGCTGCTTTTCCGAGGGCACTGAGCCGAGGGTATGCCAGGTTTCTTCAGCGTAGACAGCCACACCAGTGGCTTGGCCCATCTCCAGTAATGTGCTCTGCATCCGCCGCAAAATCTGGAGATACTCATCGTCTTCGTTAAGCGCATCAATGACCTGTCGATATAGCTGCTGGGTCTGGAGCTTGAGGCCCAGGGAGCGTTGCTCTTCCCGTGCCACCAGTTCCAGGGTGAGGGTTTGGCCGATAAACTCACAGGCCGTGCGCACCATATAGGGCACGTGATAGGGCGTTTCATGCTGACAGGAAATGAGGCCCCAAAGCCGCTGGTTGGCCACCAGCGCCACGACCAAGCTGGATCGGGTCCCATGTTTTGGAGGTAAATCCGGTGGCAACGGGTGGCACTGCGCAGGCCACAGCGGGTCATATCGACGGGGACCGCTGTTTCCGGGTGGAGACAGACGATCGGGACCGGCTCATAGCCGGTATCGGGCATCAGGCGCACCAAATTCAGCTGAAACAGCTGGGCAGCGGTTTCGGGAATATCCGTAGCGGGGTAGTGGAGACCGAGCATGGGGTCCAGGTGCTCGCGCCGTACTTCGGCGATCACTTCCCCATGGCGATCGGGGGCGAAACGGTAGAGCATAACCCGATCGAATCCAGTCAGGCGTTGGAATTCCTGGACAATTCCCTGGCACAGATCCGAGAAACTATCGGTTTGATAAATGAGATGGAGCGGAGTCTTGGCCAGGTGGTAAAACGTGACAAACTTGTCATGGCTGGAATGGTCACTGGGAGTCGGTTCCAGTTCCAGGAGAATTTCCTGGGCAGGCGATCGATGGATCACACCCTGGAATGATTGGGGAACTGGGGTAGAAATCACCGTCAGGGACAGGGGATTGGCGCATTCAAACAGTCCTTCCAAACAACCCTGTAAACAGGGCACATCCTCGGGAGCCAGAACGTTAGTAATCGGCGCACCGAGCAGGGCCATGGGATCACACCCGAGGTGGTCCGCACTGTTGGCACTGATCTGCACAATCCGCAAATCCTCTGTCAGCACCAGCAACACCCCATGGGGCTGGATATAGCCCGGAGCATGGATAGTTTCGGGTTCTGCGGGAAAATTAGGAATTAAGAGCGCTTCAGACATGGGAGAGACGTGGAATGGAAACAGGCAGGGATACGGTCTTGTAGATGCGTTTGGTACCGGGAGTTGCGCCACCTGCAGCGGGGCAACTCCCATCTTATACGGTGCGGTTGCGCCCAGTGCTACACGGCGCTTGCGCCGATCTTCGGACACCAGTTTAGATGTTTTGAGATGTCCTTTTCTAGGGCACCTCGAAAAATTAGAATTTCCGCCAGGTGACCCACGCAAGCATTAGAGTTGTGGGGCGCGGCTTCGCCGCCCACCACAATTCATCGAAGTGCCCGTTAATTGATAGCACGCCCTAGGCGCCATATCACTTGTCCATCTCACTAATTCTCGACCTTTATCCCATGACACTCTCCATTTCCCCCAATCCCTGGCTCATTGGCCTTATTCTGAATACAGTTCTCATTAGCCTTGCCTTCATCGCGCCGAAAAAGCTCCTGACCCCCGCTGGCTATGCCCATGCCTGGTTACTGGGCGTTTTAGTGTGGGGCACCTTGGGGTGGCCCGGATATGGCGTGGTGATGTTCTATTTTTTGGTGGGATCGGGGGTAACCCGGATCGGCATGGC
>JAYKIB010000246.1:0-15734 GCA_035285005.1 Prochlorothrix sp. | reverse complement strand
GTCAACCGATTACCTGGATGAATTGGGGTGTGCGGCTTGGCTGCACACCCCAACCTTGAGAGGATGTTTGGAAACCTAAGAGAATCCCCCCTAACCCCCCTTGTAAAGGGGGAGACAGCCTCTTCTTCCCCCTTCAAAAGGGGGAAGGAGGGGGATTCGGCAAGGACCGTAGGCCCTTGGCCGAGGTTTTGCAATATCCTCTTTTCAATATCCTCTTAGATGTGGCAAGGGATCCCGTAGATTGATGACAGGACACTTGAAGGAGAGGCCATGAAACTGACAACCCGAGGGCATTACAGTGTGAAAGCCCTGCTCGATTTGAGCTTGCAACCGAACTATGGTCCAGCATCGGTCAAAGCAATCGCAAAGCGCCAGGATTTACCCCCACCCTATCTAGAGAAATTACTGATTCAACTGCGCCATGCTGGGTTAGTGGAATCAACACGGGGAGCCCGAGGGGGCTACCGCTTGGCCCATCCCCCCACGGCCATTTCCCTCGGACAAATTCTAGAGGCTGTGGGGGAAACGATCGAACCCCTCCACAATCACCAACCGGATGCCCAGCAGACAGAGGATTGGGTTACCTTTAGCCTCTGGAAACGGCTCCACCAAAAATTGAAGGAAGCACTGTACAGTATCTCCTTGGCAGACCTCTACTACGATGCCCGCAGTTACCAAGCTTCCCAGGGCGAGAGTCACCAATTTGTGGTCTAAAGGGGATCTTGGGCCGCCGCTCTGGTGTGCGTAACCCGTTTGGTGCACGACCCCGACGTACGGGATAGTCAGCGGAAGTGCTACACCTCAGCCAAGTTCACGCAAGCACTCCCTTGCTCTATCCGCTGTTTATAGCAGCTCACGCTGAGGTGAGACTGGATGTCCCCTGCCGCAAGCGAGGTATCTTTTGAATCTCTGTACCTCATGCAATTGGGAACTGCTCTCGCCGTTTTACCCCCTACTCCCCCGCAAACTCACCATGACCGCTGTACTGATTCTTGGCCTTGCTGCTGGTTTGGACTTTCTGCTTGGGGATCCGTGGGGGTGGATTCACCCGGTTCAGATCATCGGCTGGGCGATCGATCGGGGTAAAGCGCCTCTGATGGCTTGGGGCGATCGGGTGAGACTGCAACGGCTCGGTGGGATCGTGCTGGGGCTGGGGGTCGTGCTGGGCAGTGGTGTTGTGGGGGGAGGGTTGGTGTGGTTTGGGGCTGGGGTCCATCCGCTGCTGGGGAGGACGATCGCGGTGGTGCTGTTGGCCAGTTGCTTGGCGGGTCGTAGTTTGCGGGATGCGGCGGCAGATGTCCTAACCCCCCTAGAGGCGGGAAAGATAGAGGAGGCTCGATCGCGTCTAGGACGCTACGTGGGGCGGGATACCGCAAATTTGAGTGAAGCGGAGATTCTACGAGCAGTGCTGGAAACTGTGACGGAAAACGCGATCGATGGCGTTCTGGCTCCTCTGTTTTATGGGATTGTGGGGGCCATTTTGGGGACTCAGATCGGGACGGGATTAGGGACTGTCCTGGGGGCGGTAGCCCTGGCCCTCGCCTATAAAGCCGCCAGCACCCTCGATTCCATGGTGGGTTACCGCGATGCCCCCTATACCCACATCGGTTGGTTTAGTGCCCGCTTTGAGGACGGGGCCACCTGGCTGCCCTGTCGGTTGGCTGTGCTGACCTTAGCGCTCCTCTCGGGTCGCCCCCGCCGAGTCCTGAGCCTCTGCCGCCGCGATGCTCCTCAGGATCCCAGCCCCAATGCGGGGTGGAGTGAATGCGCCTATGCCGCTGCTCTGGGAGTTCAAGTGGGGGGAAATAATGTCTATCGGGGACAGGTCAAGGTTAAGCCCCGGTTGGGAGAAGCAGAACGGGTAATCGATCGGGCCTGTATTACGGCAGCTATGGCCCTCACACGTCGATGTTTTCTGCTCTGGCTGGGCCTGGGAATGACGATTCTATTGGGTCTGGGATGTTAGGTCACCCCGCCCACACCGGAGCACCTCGCAGTGTTCAAGTTAAGGGTTTGGGTTGGGCGGCTTCGCCGCCCAACCCAATTAATCCAGGTGCCCCAGTGTTCTTTGGGATCTCCTGAGATTACAATGCAAGACTGTAGTAGGGGGGACACCGTCCGTCCTAGACAATTTTGGGATAATTTTGGCCGCCTGATTCAAGGCATCGCCTAGCCTCCGCTGCGCGAAGCAGCCCCTCCCCCAACCTGCCCCTCGAAACTTAGGGCGTGTCATCAATTAACGATAGAAACCTTGCAATATCGGAGTTACACGTCCGTCCCCATTATGGGAGCTAGGAGCTGTGTCCCTGATTCTGAGGGCGGTCTAGGGTTAAATGATGACAGTTCCTAGCAGTTGTCACATCCCATCCTGCACCTAACCTTATAGTCCCATGTTGAGTCTTTCCGGCGATCGCATTCGGCAAACCTTCCTAAACTTCTACGCAGATAAAGGCCATGCCATTCTCCCCAGTGCCTCTCTGGTACCGGAGGATCCCACCGTACTGCTGACGATCGCCGGGATGCTCCCCTTCAAGCCGATTTTCCTGGGCCAGCGCCCAGCCCCCCAGCCCCGCGCCACCACCTCCCAAAAGTGTATCCGCACCAATGACATTGAAAATGTGGGCCGGACCCAGCGCCACCACACCTTTTTTGAAATGCTGGGCAACTTCAGCTTTGGCGACTACTTCAAAAAGGAAGCGATTACCTGGGCCTGGGAACTGTCCACGGAGGTCTTTCAGTTGCCCGTCGATCGGCTTGTGGTCAGCGTTTTTCGGGAAGATGACGAAGCCTTTGCCCTCTGGCGCGATCACATTGGCGTACCGGCCCATCGCATTATTCGCATGGACGAAGAAGATAACTTTTGGGCCTCTGGTCCCACCGGTCCCTGCGGCCCCTGTTCAGAGATTTACTACGATTTCCATCCAGAGTTGGGGGATGGGGCAATTGACCTGGAAGACGATACTCGCTTCATTGAGTTTTATAACCTCGTCTTCATGCAGTATAACCGGGATGCGGAGGGTAACCTGACTCCTTTAGCGGCCCAAAACATTGATACGGGCCTAGGACTGGAGCGCATGGCGCAAATCCTCCAGGGAAAGCCGAACAACTATGAAACAGACCTGATTTTCCCGATTATTGAGGCTGCGGCTAAATTGGCAGACCTCGACTATGGCCAAGCAGACGACAAAACTAAAGTGTCCCTCAAGGTGATCGGCGATCATCTGCGGGCTGTGGTTCACCTCATTGCAGATGGGGTGACGGCCTCAAATTTGGGACGGGGGTACGTGCTGCGGCGGCTAATTCGGCGCGTTGTTCGCCATGGACGGCTGATTGGTCTCGATCGCGCCTTTACCGTAACAGTGGCGGAGGCCGCGATTAATCTCATGGCCGACACCTATCCCAATCTTCGGGAGCGAGAAGAAGTCATTAAGGGAGAACTGGAGCGGGAAGAAGTTCGATTTTTGGAAACCCTGGAACGGGGTGAGAAACTCCTCGCAGACTTGATTGAGAAGGCGAAGTCCGCCTCTTCTCCGTCTGTTGCCTCCCAGACTCCTACCTCCCAGGCTGCCGCCTCCGTGGTCATCGCTGGGGTAGATGCCTTCACCCTCTACGATACCTATGGTTTCCCCCTAGAACTCACCCAGGAAATCGCCGAAGAAGAGGGCCTAAGCGTTGATGTGGCCGGGTTTGAGGCGGAGATGGAGCAGCAAAAGGAGCGTGGTCGTGCAGCCCATGAAACCATCGATCTCACGGTCCAAGGCTCCCTCGATCAACTGGCGGAACAGATCCATCCCACGGAGTTTCTGGGCTATACCAATCTGGAAAGTCCTGCAACCGTGGTGGCCTTGCTGGTGGAGGGTAAACCCGTGGAAACGGCCCAGTCTGGCGATACGGTGCAGGTGGTTCTGGATCAAACGCCCTTTTACGGTGAATCCGGTGGTCAGGTGGGCGATCGGGGTTGGTTAGAAACCGACAGCGCCCAGATTCACATCGACGATGTCCAGAAGGAATCGGGGATGTTTGTCCACTTTGGCCGGGTTGAGACGGGCACCGTCAAGGTGCATCAACCGATTACCGCCCGCCTCGATCGACCCCGTCGCCGCCGTGCCCAGGCCAACCACTCCGCCACCCACCTCCTCCAAGCGGCCCTTAAAAATATTGTCGATCCCGCCATCTCCCAGGCCGGTTCCCTGGTGGACTTCGATCGCCTCCGTTTTGACTTCAACTGTTCCCGCGCCATCACTGCGGAGGAACTCACCCAGATCGAGACCCAAATCAACACTTGGATTGCGGAAGCCCATGGTGCTGAGGTGGCCGTAATGCCCATTGCTGAGGCCAAGGCTAAGGGAGCGGTGGCCATGTTTGGGGAGAAATATGGGGCAGAAGTGCGGGTTGTGGACTTTCCAGGGGTGTCCATGGAACTCTGCGGCGGGACCCACGTGGCCAACACCGCTGAAATCGGAGCCTTCAAGATTGTGGCGGAAACGGGCATTGCCTCGGGCATTCGCCGCATCGAGGCCGTGGCCGGCCCAGCGGTGCTGGATTACCTCAAGGTGCGGGAAGCGGTGGTCAAGGAGTTGGGCGATCGCTTCAAGGCTAAACCCGAAGAAATCCCCGATCGGGTCACAACCCTCCAGGAAGACCTCAAAACTGCCCAAAAACAGCTGGCGAGCCTCAAGGCAGAGCTGGCCATTGCCAAATCCGATAGCCTGCTCAACCAATCGGAAACGATTGGCAGTTGCCAAGTCCTGGTTGCCAACCTTGAAGGTGTAGATGCCAAAGCCTTACACACTGCTGGGGAGCGACTCCAACAGAAGTTAGGGGAGTCTGGGGCTGTGGTTTTGGGATCCGTGCCGGAAGCGGGCAAGGTCAGCCTTGTGGCGGCCTTTGGCAGCCAGGTGGTTGCCCAGGGGCTGCAGGCGGGTCAGTTTATCGGTGGGATTGCGAAGCTTTGCGGCGGGGGCGGGGGCGGTCGCCCCAACTTGGCCCAAGCGGGCGGGCGAGATGAGTCCAAGCTGCCGGAGGCATTGGAGGCGGCCAAGGCGCAACTTCAGGAAAAGTTGGCGGGATAGATTGAGTTCTGTCCCTCTGTCAAGACAGGCCTGCCCAAAGACCGGGTCACCCCCTAGAATGGGGATACGAATTTCTGTTATCGACCTACCTATCCACCCTCAAGCGTGTTATGAGTACTTCGTCCGATCGCGTCACCCCCGACGCTGTTTCATCTGCTGTTCCCTCCGCTGGCTCCGCCGATCGTGACCAGACCGATCGCATTCTGATCTTCGATACCACCCTGCGGGACGGGGAGCAATCCCCCGGTGCTAGCCTTAACCTGGATGAAAAACTGACGATCGCACGGCAACTCGCCCGACTCGGGGTGGATATCATCGAAGCGGGCTTTCCCTACGCCAGTCCCGGTGACTTTGAAGCCGTTCAGCGCATTGCCGAACTGGTTGGCTCCGATCCCACCGGCCCCAGTATCTGCGGTCTTGCCCGCGCCACGCGCCACGACATTAAAGCCGCCGCCGATGCCCTCAAGCCCGCCGCCAAACCCCGGATCCACACCTTCATTGCCTCCTCGGATATTCACTTGCAGTACAAGCTCAAGAAAACCCGCCAGGAAGTGCTGCAAATTGCACCGGAAATGGTGGCCTATGCCAAGTCCTTTGTGGATGATGTGGAGTTTTCGCCGGAGGATGCGGGCCGGTCTGACCCCGAGTTTCTCTATCCGCTGTTGGAGGCAGCGATCGCCGCTGGAGCCACCACCGTCAACATTCCCGACACCGTGGGCTACACCACACCCGAGGAGTTCGGCAGACTGATTCGGGGCATCAAAGAGAATGTCCCCAACATCGACCAAGCCGTTATTTCCGTCCATGGCCATAACGACTTGGGTCTGGCAGTGGCCAACTTCCTGTCGGCGATCCAGAACGGAGCGCGACAGTTAGAATGCACCATCAACGGCATTGGCGAACGGGCTGGCAACGCGGCCCTAGAGGAGCTGGTGATGGCCCTGTATGTGCGGCGGCAGTTCTACAATCCTTTCCTCGGTCGTCCCGTGGAATCCGATGCACCGCTGACCGGCATCAATACCCAGGAAATCTACAAAACCTCGCGTCTGGTCTCGAATCTGACAGGCATGACGGTTCAGCCCAATAAGGCGATCGTCGGGGCCAATGCGTTTGCCCACGAGTCCGGTATTCACCAGGATGGGGTGCTGAAGAATAAGCGCACCTACGAGATTATGGATGCGGAGTCGATCGGCCTCAACACCAACCGGATTACCTTGGGTAAGCTGTCGGGACGCAACGCATTCCGCACGCGGCTGGAGGAATTAGGCTTTGAACTGGCGGATGAGGAACTAAATAAGGCTTTTGCCCGCTTTAAGGATGTGGCCGACAAAAAGCGGGAGGTGACGGACTGGGATCTGGAGGCGATCGTCAATGACGAAATTCAACAGGCACCCGAATTATTCCAACTGAAGCGAGTGCAGGTGTCCTGTGGTGACCCAGCCTGCCCCACTGCGACCATTACGCTGCAAACCCCCGACGGTGCCCAGCTGACGGATGCGGCAACGGGAACTGGACCGGTGGATGCGGTTTATCGGGCGATCAATCGCATTGTTAAGGTGCCCAATGAGCTGATTGAGTTTTCGGTGAAGTCCGTGACCGAGGGTATTGATGCAATGGGTGAGGTGACCATTCGCCTACGCCACGAATCACGTCTCTTTTCGGGGCATTCGGCAAATACGGACATTATTGTGGCTTCAGCCCAAGCCTATATCCATGCCCTCAACCGTCTCTATGCCTCTCTGCAAAATCAGGCAACTTTTGGTGTCACCCAGCCCGTCTTCAGTGGCGAGAAGGTTCCCGGCATTTAAGCACCCCGGAGCCAATCTAAGAGGCTGTTTGGACACTTCGGCTAGGTCCCGTCGGCCCGTACAGAATCCCCCTCAGTCCCCCTTTTGAAGGGGGAAGAAGAGGTTAATCCCCCCTTTACAAGGGGGGTCAGGGGGGATTCTCTTAGGTTCTCAAACATCCTCTTCGGGCTTCTGTCCGATGCTAAGTCTCGCGATCGTCCAGCAGCTCTGGACGGTCTGGGGAGATAATCCCCTTGAACCAGCTGTTACCCCCCCCTATAATCCCTATGATGACCTACACGCCCAAGAGCGCCATCTTTCTACTTATTTCCTGCGTCACCGCCATTGCCTCCGTGGGTAGCATCTTTGAACTCTCCTACGGAGATCCCCAACTGGGTACGACGCTGACCGCCATCATCCTCGCCGCTTCCCTGCCCCTGACTGGTATTTGTTTGTTTATGGCCATTCGATCGGTGGAAACCGGCGAATAAGCGACTGCGATCGCCATGACTGCCGCTATCTTGATTCTGGAGTCGTTGCCGGGGCAAATCGGTTTGCCTACGGATGTTCCCAATCGCTTCCCCCTCGGTGAAAATCAGGAAAACCGCCTCGGTCGTAACCCGGACTGCGCGGTTTTTTTGGATTACGATTCTTTTCAAATGGTTTCGCGCTACCATGCGGCAATCCAGGCCTTCCCAGCAAGGCGAGGACGACCCCACCGGGTTTGGCAGGTGCGGGATTTGGGTAGCGCCAACGGAACCTATATCAATGGGCAACACCTGGAGGAGAGCCACTGGCTCCAGACGGGCGATCGACTCCAGCTCGGGAGTACTGGGCCCTGTTTTCGGTTTGAGCTGGTTTCTGAGCGATCGTTGGTCGATCGCTTCGCTAGTTTGGATCCCCCTAGTAGTCAAGCCTCTCCCCACGCCCCTGGTCCTGCATCAGCGCAGTTAGGCTCGCACCCCATCGAAACCCCACCGGACCTCACCGTCAGTCAGCTTTTTCCCCTGGTTTCCGCTGGTGCGGACTTTGTCCACAAATCTCTCTTTATTCCTGGGGTCCTCACCGTTTCCCTCGCCGTTTCCCTGTTTGCCGCCTTCGGTCATCCCCTCACCTTCAACCGGATCCTGGCACTCTATCTGGGCTTTGCGGGCTATTACTTTTTTATCTATCGCCTCTGCGGTAAACCTAAACCGGGCTGGCTGTTGGGACTGGTGGCGATCGCCACGGCTTTGATCCTCCAAAGCCCAATCACCACTGTCAGCCTGTGGCTTTTCCGAGAGGTCTTACCCGGATCCTTGCCGGAACCGGGACAGGCGATCGGCCATTGGCAACGCTTTGGCCGACTCTTCATCGGCACGGGACTGATGGAGGAGGGCTTGAAAGCCTTGCCGGTGGTCCTGTGCGGCGCGATTGCTCAGCAGTTGCCCCAACCCTGGCGCGATCGGGTGGGGATCCGGGAGCCCCTGGACGGTATTTTGCTGGGGGCCGCGTCGGGTGTGGGGTTTACCTTGGTGGAAACCCTCGGGCAGTATGTCCCCCAAATTATGGCCCAGGTCAGTGAGTTGGACGGGTTGGAGGCGGGGCAGTTGGCGGGGTTGCAGTTGTTGATTCCGCGTCTGCTGGGATCGATCGCCGGACACATGGCCTATAGCGGTTATCTGGGCTATTTCCTCGGCCTTAGTGTGCTCCAGCCGCGCCAACGGGTGCCGATCGTCCTGGTGGGATATCTCAGTGCCGCCTTTCTCCACACCCTCTGGAACTGGGCCGGACTGACCAGTGCGCTACTGCTGACCGTGGCGGGTTTGCTGTCCTACTTTGTCTTGATGGGGGCAATCCTCAAGGCCCGCGCTCTCTCCCCCACCCGCGCTCACAATTTCGCCACGAATCTCCACATCCCGTCCCAGCCCAGTAAACGTGCCCCCTAAATGAGGCACTGATCACGATCCAACTGATCACGGTCCAACTGATCACGATCCAGGGGAGCATGGCTAGGCTGGCGGATCGCCGCTTCAATCACCCCGCCTCCCAGTAGTCGATCGCCGTCATACCAAACCGCCGCTTGACCGGGGGTAATACTGAACTGGGGATCATCAAAGGCAATCGAAACACGACGATCGTCCAGGGGCGTGAGCGTAGCCCAATCCGGAGCCGATCGATAGCGCACCTGCACCTGGGCACGGAACGGCTCCGTCGGCTCAGCCATCGAAACCCAATTGACCCGCTGCACCGTACATCCCCCCCAGTGGGCGCTACTGCGGGGACCGACCACCACCTGATTCCGGCCCGGATCCAAGCGCAATACATAGAGTGGTTCGGGGTAAGCAATGCCTAAACCCTTGCGTTGGCCAATGGTATAGCGGTGAACTCCCTGGTGTTTGCCCAGTACCGTTCCCTCTTCCGTCACAATGTCCCCGGCCTGGGGCGTGAGGTACTGCTCCAGGAAGCCGTGCATGGAACCATAGCTTTCAATCAGGCATAGATCCTGACTTTCGGGCTTTTCAGCCGTACTGAGGTGAAACTGGGCAGCGATCGCCCGCGTTTCATCCTTGGTGTGTTCCCCCAGGGGGAAGTCCACCGCCGCCAAAATCTCTTGATCGAGGTCATAGAGAAAGTAGGTTTGATCCTTCTGGCGATCGACGGCTCGCCACAATTCATAGCGATCGGTCTCGGGGTTGTGGCGCACCTGGGCGTAGTGTCCCGTAGCAATCCGATCGATGCCCAAGCGTTCCCGTGCATAGCGCAGCATCGGCCCAAACTTAACGGCCTTATTGCATTGGGAACAGGGCAGCGGCGTAATGCCCTGACCATAGCCCTGCACCAGGTAGTCAACAATTTCAGCCTGAAATAGCTCACGGCTATCCACCACATGGTGTTCAATCTCCAGCTGTTCACAAATGGCCGCCGCATCCACCATGCCTTCCGAGCAGCATTGCCCTTTGCCCTTCATCAGCCACAGGGTTACCCCTGTCACCGCCAGCCCCCGATCGCACAGGATCGCCGCCGCCGTTGAACTGTCAACACCACCGGATAAACCAACCGCTACTTTCATAACCCTTTCATCACCATAGTTGTACTCCATAGGGGGCACCTCGATTAATTGGGTTGGGCGGCGAAGCCGCCCAACCCAAACCCTGACTCTTGCGTGGGCTGTCTCCCAAAAATTCGGATTAATCGAGGTACCCTAGGGCACCTCGATTAATTGTGGGGGGCGGCTTTGCCGCCCCCCACAACCCTGACTCTTGCGTAGGCCACTGGGCAAAAATTGGAATTTTTCGAGGTGCTCCATAGTCTCTGGTGCGCCGTCTGACAGCATTGGACACAGGGATCTGCCCGGGTATTTGCTTCCGAGGGTTGCCCTTGCGGCATAAATCCACCCCAGGCCAGGGCAAGACCCCCGATTGACTGCCCCCAGTTCATCTGCTCCAGAGAACCCGCTATGATCCCGGATTTCCTCCAAAAAATCAAGACACAGATGATTGACGCATAGACCAGAAAGCCTCAAGATGTAAATAGTCTATCCATAAAACCAAGTTCTGAAATCCTAAATTCAGTTGTGGGGTTCAGGCGATCGGGGGGTAGGCCAACCTTTGGTTCTAATTTGGTGTGCAATTTGGATTCTTGGAAAAGACGTTGAAGACTGAATCCGCTAACGACCGATCAGATCATCACAACTAGTCCTATTTGTAACCTGTAAAGCAGGACAAGGGCTAGGACAAGAATTTTCATAAACACGAAGTCCAATGCACGAGGTGTCTGGGAACCCCCCAGGAGAAAAACCCGGAGAATCAATGGCTGAAACCAGCAACTCAATCCAAATCGTGAGTTTTAACAAACGTTTTGTGAAATCTATTTAAAAGTAGGGTGGGTCGGCACACTGTTGTGGCTGCTCCACCCTTGTTTCTGTCAACCCTAACACCAAAAAATTGGGAGGTCCTGTGATGCCTATTCGTCTGTACGTGGGCAATTTACCAAAAGAACTAGAGCGAAAAGAGCTAGAAGATGTTTTTGCGGATGCAGGAGACACCATTTCCACTAAAATTATTACCGATCGCAAAACCGGGAAGTGCCGTGGATTTGGTTTTGTGACCGTACAGACGGATGAGCAGGCGGACGAAATTATTGAGAAGTTCAATGGTCTGACCATCAAGGACAGCACTATTAAGATTGAAAAAGCATTGCCCCGCGCCAAAGGGAAAGCGGAAGGCGCAGCGGAAGGAGGCCCTGCACCGGCTGCGGCAGGTCGTAAAAAAGGCACGGGTAAGGCCAATGGCAGTCGCCGCACCACCACTGTGACCTCCAGTGGCGGCGGTGAGGGCTTCCAGCCCGATCCCCGTTGGGCCCAGGATCTAGAGCGTCTCAAGGAAATGCTAGCTTCGGCCCAGACGACCAGTTCCTAGGCGGCCTCGATGCATGGGTTGGGCAGCTTCGCCACCCAACCTTGTGAGTTGTTATATCCACCCATGCAACCGGGGGGAGCGTCAAAGCCGCTTCCCCTGTGCTGTTTCTAGGGCCTCGGTCCCCCCGTTGTCTTGATGACGACACCGATCCTGTCCCAGTGGAGCTAGCCCAGGTTTGGGCCAGGTTTGAGCCAGGATCGCATTTCTGTACTGGCGCACCAATGGCACACCAATGGCACAGTACTGGCATGCCAATGGCATACCAATGGCACAGCACCGGTAGCCTGATCGAGAGCCTGTTAGGCCGCCACATCAGGGGTTTCATCAGTGGGTAACGATCGCAGTTCGATCGGTAACTCCACGGGCATCTCCATGGATTTCTCCACGGGCACCTCCACGGGCACCTCCACGGGCAACAATGGTGACTCACATTCTGGGTGTTGCGGTTGTGCTGGATGCGCCGCCGCCTGCTGCGTCGCATCCGGACTGACCTGGGTCAGCCGTTCAAATAGGGTCTTGCGTTGGTCTAGATTCGAGTTGTGGACCTGGGATCGCACCATTTCCGGCAGGAACTCGGGAATATTCTCAGCCAGGTGATCCCGGACCGTCATAATCCGAAATGCCATTTCTGGATTCCCTTGCATGAGGCGGTGAAGATAGACCTCGCTATCCCCCTGAAAGGATGCTGTCGCAAAGAACTCACGTAGGTTTTGGGCAGCGGGGGGATTGGTTTCCATCAATTGCTCTAAGACAACCCGCACGGCCTGGTAGGTGAGGTAATTGGCCAAGGTCTGGGCACTGTCGCGGGCGATTTTCCGTAGATCCATAGGTTTTGTCTCCCCAAAGATGAGAACGGGTTCGCTCGTCCAGCTTGCCCCGAATCCCCTCGGGGCTGGACTGAGTTGTCTTGCAGTGTGGCCGATGTTTTCAGAAAAAGTGGTAAAACGACGCACGTCTTGGGGATTCTTTGCGTTTTATTAATAATTTGACGGCAAGCTGTCAGGCCCCGCCAAGCACAGCATCCCCTTGGCAAAGCTCCAGCCCCCGTAGGATCTGTGTGGGCACCCAAGAGAATCTTCCTACCCCCCTTGATCAAGGGGGCAGCCTCTTCTTCCCCTTTCAAAAGGGGGGTAGTGCCTCATTTGTCAGGATAGGATCAGCCCGATTCCCGCGACTGCCTTGCCCCTATCCTGATGTCCGGTGGACTTCCAAAAGGGGGACTATGGGGAATTTGGTAAGGACCTGCGGTCACCTAGGCGAAGTTGTCAGACAGCCGCCTAGTCCGGCAAATCCTGGTTAGTCCGGCAAATCCTGGGCCATGACCGAAACCTGGACGATCGACTCCTCACGCTGCGGTTGCAGGAGCCGATCGCCCCCCCCATCACGCCCATAGATCGGCACCCTCTCACTGGGGAGCCGCGCCATTCGATCCCGATCCGTAATCACCGTCACCCAGGACTGGGACGGCACCCGCAGCACCGACACCAGGGCATCACTCTTGAGGGAGAAACTAAAGGCATTGGTGCCCAAATCGCCCCGGTTGCCCTGGGGCAAGAGGCCGATCGGCATCCGTTTGAAGTAGCCCTTAGCCGAAACAAACAGTAAATCATCGCTAGGGCCGCCACAGGTACACCCCACCAGGGTTTCCTGGTTTCGTAGCCGCAAAAAGGCGTTATAGCCCTGGGCTGTGCGCCCCATGGGCGGCAGTTGGCGATCGTCCCCGCTAAAGCGCAGTAGTCGTCCCTTGGAGGTCGCCAGCACCACCTGTTCCCCCGGTTGATGCACCGCGACAAACTGCAGCCCATCCCCATCCTTTAACTTCATCAAAGACAGGCCCCGTTGGGTCAGAGTCTGAAAATCTGTCAAACTGAGGCGCTTAATGCGGCCCTGGGTTGTGAGGGCAATCAAACTCAAGTCCGTGGGATCCGTCGGAATCACCAGGGCAGTGGTGAGGGGGTTGGGATCGGTCTGGAGGTCTTCCGGGAGAAAGAGGAGCAGGGGGCTGCCCTTGGGGGTGCGGCGACTCGCCACCGGTAGGCTGTGGAGGGCGGTGGTGAAGGCTTTGGCGCTGGGCGTAATCAACAGGAGTTCTTGACTGGAGTCGGCCACAACCCGCTCCCAGGGACTATCCTCGGTTTCTTCCAGTTGGGGCACGGGATCCAGGGCAATCTGGCGCTGGAACTTGCGACGGGTTTGCCGACGACCATAGCCCTTATGGCTCATTTCCAGTACAACCCGTTCGTCCACCTGCTGGGTTTCGGCGATCGCCTCGGCCATGTCCTGGGCTTCCTGGGCCGCGGCTTCGCTGCTTTGGAGCCGGGTGCGGCGGGGGCTGTCGTACTTACGTTTCAGGGTCCGTAGGTCTTTCTTGAGGGCTTTGAGCAACTCATGCCGATCGCCCAGCAACTGTTGCAACTGGGCGATCGTAGTTTCCAGTTCCTGGGCTTCCTGCTCCAAATTTTCCCGTTCAATGCCCGTCAGTCGCCGCAGGGGCATAGCCAAAATCGCATCGGCTTGGCGATCGCTGAGGTCCAACCGCACCTGCAGCTGGGCCTTAGCCGTGCTGCCATCCCGCGCCTGTCGCAGAATATCAATCACCGCATCCACCTGGGCCAACGCCGTCAATAGACCCGACACCACCTCAAGACGACGGCTAGCCTGATCTAACTCATAGCGATAGCGGCGGATCAGGGTCTCCTCGCGGAACTGCAAAAATTCCTGGAGCATCTGCTTCAGGCTCAACTGCCGAGGTTGGCCATCCACCAATGCCAGGAAAATCGCGCCAAAGGTCGTTTGGAGGGGCGTTTTTTGGTAAAGCTCCTGCAAAACCTGGGTGGGGTTGGTCTCCCGCTTTAACTCGATCACCACCCGCATCCCGTCGCGATCGCTCTCGTCTCGGATGTCGGCAATCCCCTCCAGCTTGCCGTTGTTGGCGAGGGTGGCCATTTTTTCGATCCAACCGGCCTTATTGACCTGGTAGGGCAGTTCCGTGACCACGATCGCCGTGCGCCGATGGCGACCGCGCCCATGCTGAATCTGCTCCACCGTAGCAATGCCCCGCACCACAATGCTGCCCTTGCCCTGGGTATAGGCATCCTGAATACCGCCACTCCCGACGATTTCCCCCCCCGTGGGAAAGTCCGGTCCTGGAATCTTTTTCATCAGGGCCGCATCGGATAGATCGGGGCGATCGATTAACGTCACCAACCCATCCACTATCTCCCCCAGGTTGTGGGGCGGCACATTGGTGGCCATGCCCACGGCAATCCCCGAACAGCCATTGAGCAGCAAGAAGGGAAGTTGGGCCGGGAGCACGACCGGTTCCTGCTGGGAATTATCAAAATTGGCCGTAAACTCAACGGTTTCTTCGCCAATCTCTCCCAGTAGGCCCTCATTACTGATCGCCGCCAGCCGCGTCTCGGTGTAACGCATCGCCGCCGGGGGGTCATTGTCCACCGAGCCGAAGTTGCCATGACCCGCCAATAACGGATAGCGACAGGAGAAGTCCTGCACCAGCCGCACCAGGGCATCGTAAACCGCCTGATCACCGTGGGGGTGATATTTACCCAGCACGTCCCCCACCACCCGCGCACATTTCCGAAAGGGTCGATCGGGCAGTAATCCCAGCTCATGCATGGCGTATAAAATGCGCCGCTGCACCGGCTTAAGGCCATCCCGCACATCTGGTAAGGCCCGCCCCACAATCACGCTCATGGCATATTCCAGGTAGGAACGTTGCATTTCCTGGTGCAGCGCCGTGCTCACAATCCGTTCTTTACCGAGGAGATTCAACTGATCGGCCATGGGTTTTTAAAATCCTGTTACTAGCGTGCAAGGCGGGAACCCCTGGGAAGAGGCTGGAGGCCTGGAGAACAACTCCGCTCGGATAGGCCCTTAAACAGACCCATAGGGTCGAGCATCACCTTACCGGAATCGCTTCGTCAGAAGCTACTCTACTCCACCCTTGGAATCCGCAAAACACCCCACAATAAAGTTTTGGGGGCAATAGCCCGGAAAATCCTTAATTTTTTGGTCCTACTCTCCTAGTCCCCCATCCGGTTCAAACTCGTTCACATTTCTAGAAAATCGCCCCAGACTTGGCTACTCTAGACTCTACGCCCGAAGACTCTACGCCCGACCTAACGTGAGTTCAACCTATAAGTTCAACCCGTAGGAGGATGTTGGGAAACTTCGGCCAAGGGCCGTAGGCCCTTGCAGAATCCCCCTCAGTCCCCCTTCAAAAGGGGAAAAAGAGGCTGTCCTCCCCCCTTTTGAAGGGGGAAGAAGAGGCTGCCCCCCCTTTACAAGGGGGGGGGAGGGGGGATTCTCTTAGGTTTATAAATATCCTCTAAGAGGATGTTTGGAAACTTCGGCCAAGGGCCGTAGGTCCTGGCAGAATCCCCCTCAGTCCCCCTTTTGAAGGGGGAAGAAAAGGCTGTCCCCCCTTTACAAGGGGGGTTAGGGGGGGATTCTCT
>JAYKIB010000245.1:0-13278 GCA_035285005.1 Prochlorothrix sp. | reverse complement strand
GGCTGAAATTTTTCCGGTGAGTTGGCCCCAAACCCACCCCCTCCCGGCGTGGCGATGGTCAGAATATCCCCTGGATATACCACCACCGTCGCGGTTCCAGCAATAATCTCAGTGCCAGTTCTGGCCGTACCCAGCGAATCGATCGGGCCAGGGGGTCGTGCCAGCCGTTCGATAGATTGGACGGGCTCAGGTCCTGGATTTCTCTCAATTTGGTTCACCCCCAGACTGCCCGCCTCTCCACCCTGAAGACCAAAGGGGGCCACGCGACGGCGATCGCTGAGGAGATTCACGGTCAAGGTTTCCTGAAATTGTAAACGGCGCACCGTGCCACAGCCGCCGGGATAGCGACCGGCCCCACCACTCCCCTGCCGAATCCTAAACGCCAGGAGGCGCACCGGGAAGCGTTGCTCCAGGACCTCCGGATCCGTGAGGCGGGAGTTAGTCATGTGGGTTTGGACCGCATCGCAGCCGGGAAAGCCGGGACCAGCCCCCGAGCCGCCACAGAGGGTTTCGTAGTACTGGTGGCGATCGTTCCCGAAGGTGAGGTTGTTCATGGTGCCTTGGGAGGCGGCCAGTACACCGAGGGCACCGTAGAGGGCATCCGCGAGGGCTTGGGATGTTTCCACGTTCCCAGCGACGACGGCAGCGGGAGGCCGGGGGTTGAGGAGACAGCCCGAAGGCACGATGAGGGTGAGGGGCCTCAGACACCCGGCATTCAGGGGAATCGGCTCGGAAACGAGGGTGCGAAACACGTAGAGCACGACCGCTTTACAGACGGCGAGGGGAGCATTGATGTTGCTCGGCTGCTGGGGAGCGGTGCCGCTAAAGTCCAGGATTGCACTGCGATCGATCGGGTTAAGCGTAATTTTGACTTGGATCCAGGCTCCTGAGTCCATTTCTAGCCGAAAGACGGGGAGTTCCAGTTTCTCTGGTAATTCCTGGGTCTCCAGCAATTTCTGGGTCTCCGGTAATTCCCCTTGTTCAGGTAAATTACGCGGCTCTGCTAGCTCCCGTGGCCGGTGGGCTTGAATGAGACGATCGATCGCCCCGCGCACTGCCTGCTCACCATTGTCCTGAACGTAGCCTAAATAGGCATTAACCTGCTCCCAACCGTACTGTTGCACCAGTTTTAGTAATTCCCGTGCTCCTCGCCCATTGGCAGCAACCTGAGCTTGTAAATCAGCCAGATTCTGCTCGGGGTTTCGGGCGGGATGCTCCCCCCGGGTGAGTATCCGTCGCAGGGCTTCTGTTTGGAACACCCCCGCCTGCACCAAAACCGTGTTATCCAATAAAATTCCCTCTTCCCCCAGGGTTTGACTTTGGGCTGGCATCGATCCGGGGGTTATACCCCCAATATCGGCGTGGTGACCTCGGGAAGCGACATAAAAGTCAGGTTTACGGCTATTTTTGGGATCTAACGTCTCCGAAGAGGCTGGAAGAAAAACCGGTGTAATGACGGTAATATCGGGCAAATGGGTGCCGCCATTATAGGGATTATTGGACACATACACCGTGCCCGGTGGCAAAGCAGCACCGTGGTGTTGCCGCAGGGCCTGGACCGCCTCACCCATGGAACCCAGGTGCACCGGAATATGGGGTGCATTGGCCACCAGTTGCCCTGCAGCATCAAAAATTGCGCAGGAAAAATCTAAACGTTCCTTGATATTGACGGAATGGCTCGTATTTTGAAGGGTAAAGCCCATCTGCTCCGCGATCGACATCAGCCGGTTATTAAAAATCTCGAGGAAGACGGGATCGGCGGACAGTGGGGGATCCGAGTCCAGATCTCGACCTCGGTCCGAGGCAAACTGCGGCAGGGGAGACAGCACCCCAGCGTTCGGGGGGACGATCGACCCCATTCCCTGACGGGATTGTGCTCCCAGCCCGTCCCCTTGTTCCGACCGAACAGGACAAAGGAGGAGATTGCCCTGCTCCGTGACGATCGATCGCCAGCCCGGTTCAATCACATTGGTGCCGGTGGGCTCAATAATCAGGGCCGGACCCGCTAGCTCCCAGCCTGCCCCTAGGCTTTGGCGTTGATAAACCGGTGTATCTTGCCAAATTCCCCCAAAAAAGCAGGACACGATCGCCGCGACTTCTGGTGCTCCCTCCTGGGCCGCCACAGGGTTCCCCTGGGCTAGGACTCCCGTGCGTCCCACAATTTCCGCTTCCGCCATCGCCACCACCAGCGGCTTCTCCGGCAGCATAAAGCCATAGCGCTGCTGGTGCTGCTGCTGAAAGTCCTGGGTCAGTGTTTCCAGGATCAAGCTGGGATTTTCGACTAACTTCCCTAATTCCGGCCATGTCACGGTCAGGGTAGAGTCGGATCCGGCATAGCGCAGATGGAGGCGCAGATGGCGATCGATTGCGACCACATCCGGAATTCCCTGCGCTTCGAGTTCCCCGTGGCCCTGAGTCGCTAAGTCTCCTAAAAACTGTCCTATTATGCTGATATTTTCAGCTTCAAACGGTATTTCCAGGGATTTCTCCTTCAGGATCCGTCGATCGGCCACCCCCATGCCGTAGGCAGACAAAATCCCACTGTAGGGATGGACTAGAATTTGGCCCATTCCCAGGCGTTGTGCCAGGGCACAGGCATGTTGTCCCCCCGCCGCCCCAAAGCAACACAGCACGTAATCACTGAGGTCGTAACCGCGCTGCACGGAGATTTTCTGAATGGCATTGGCCATATTCTCAAGGGCGATCGATCGGAAACCCGCCGCCACAACTTCGGCTGTCTGGGGTATTTGGGTCCCTGCTTGGATTTGGGCTGCTAAATCCTGGAATTTCTCCTGTACAACGGCGCGATCGAGGGGTTGCTGACCATCGGACCCAAAAACCTTCGGAAAAAACTGGGGTTGCAAATATCCCAACTGGACATTGGCATCGGTGACCGTCAGCGGTCCTCCTTGGCCATAGGCCGCCGGTCCCGGATAGGCTCCGGCGGAGGCTGGCCCCACCTGCAGGCGATCGGCCTCAAAGCGCAGAATTGATCCTCCCCCTGCCGCAACGGTGTGAATATCCAAAATTGGCGCTCGCAGCCGTACTCCCGCTAACTCCGTCTCCCACTGGCGTTCATAGGCTCCCCCATAGTGGGCCACATCCGTTGAGGTTCCCCCCATGTCAAAGGTAATAATCCGCTCAAATCCCGCCGATCGACACACCTGTACTGCGCCCACCAAGCCCCCCGCTGGCCCCGAGAGCAAACTATCCTTGCCCTGAAACGCCTCGGCTGCCGTCAGTCCCCCATTGGACTGCATAAACAGTAATTTTGGGGCTTTTATTTCTATTTCCTTTGCAGAGGAGTCAGCCTCAGACGAAGCAGCAACAGAAGAGCCAGCCGCAGACCGGGCGGAGGATTGCCGCCCACCTAAACCCGCCGTCACCCGATCGACATAACGCCGTAACACGGGGGACAAATAGGCATCCACCACGGTGGTATCCCCGCGACTAATGAGCTTAATTAAGGGACTGACGGCATGGGAAGCAGAAATCTGAGAAAACCCAATCGATCGGGCTAAATCGGCCAGTTTTTGCTCGTGACCAGGGTAGGCGTAGCTGTGAAGGAGGACGATCGCACAAGAGCGAAAGCCTGCGGCGTAGGCTTGGCGCAGGGATGGTTCCACCGTGGCCAGATCCAGGGGGATCAGCACATCTCCCTGGGCACTGAGGCGCTCAGGCACTTCAATCACGCGATCGTAGAGGCATTCCGGTTTCTGGATCCGGAGCGCGAAGATATCAGGCCGATTTTGGTAGCCAATGGCCAAGGCATCCCCAAATCCCGCCGTAATCAGTAAAACCGTCGGTTCCCCCTGCCGTTCCAGGAGGGCATTCGTCGCCACGGTGGTGCCCATTTTAATCAGGGCGATTTGGTCCGCTGGGATGGGCTCAGCGGGTCCCAAACCCATTAAGTCCCGGATTCCCTGGAGGGGCGCATCAGTGTAGCGTTGGGGATTTTCGGATAGGAGTTTGTGGGTGAGCAGATGGCCATCGGGTCGCTGGGCGACGATATCCGTAAAGGTGCCGCCCCGATCGATCCAAAATTGCCATAATCCCGATCGGGTAGCACTCACCTGGGACGCGGTCATAATAATACAGCGATCCTAACGACACAGGGGGACATTTTACTGGAAAAGGCCTCAGCCACAGGCCAGAAGTCAGCGAATCAGCCCGTATTCCGCATTCCTGCCGCAATCCCATTAATGGTCAGCAATGCTCCCCGGAGTAACTCACTCTGGCTGTAGCGCGATCGCACAAGCCCCGTTGATCGCTGTGCCTTGTGCTCCCGGAGCCGCTTCAACAGCGACACCTGTAAAAAGCCCAAGGGGACGATCGATCCGTTCCGCAACTGCACCGATCGCTGCAACATCGGATCCCCATCCAATAGCCGCTCATGGCCCGTAATCAACAGCACCATCTTGCGTGTGAGGTGGTATTCCGCCGCGATCGTTTCAAAGACCCGCTCAAAACGTTCCTGGTCCTCAGTTGTGCCCAGTTCACGCATATAATGCCGTGCAATCTGTAGATCCACCTTCGACAGCGTCATCTCTGCCTTCGAGACCACCATCTTAAAGAACGGCCACTTGTAGTAGAAATACCGCAGTAGCGTCAGGTGTTCCTCCGGCTTCTGATCCAGGAACCACTTCAGGGCCGTTCCTACGCCATACCAGGCCGGCAGGAGGAAGCGGCTTTGGGTCCAGCTAAAGACCCAGGGGATCGCCCGCAAACCGCTCAGATCCTTCTTGCCGGACTTCCGGCGGGCCGGACGGGAACTGATTTGGAGTTGGCTAATTTCCTCGATCGGGGTAACCTGGTGGAAGAAGTCCAGCAAATCCGGCTGCTCATAGATCAAAGCGCGATAATGCTGCCGCGATCGCACCGCCAGCTCCTCCATAATCTCCTGCCACGGCTCAATATCATCAAAGCCGGCCCCCAGCAGACTGGCCTGGATCACCGCCGTTGTTACCGTCTCCAGGTTATAGATCGCCAACTGCTGCAGAGAGTACTTCGAGGCCAGCACCTCCCCCTGCTCCGTAATCTTGATATTGCCGTGGATACTGCGGCTGGGCTGGGCCAAGATTGCCTCATAGGCAGGACCGCCGCCTCGGCCCACCGAGCCTCCGCGACCATGGAAAATCCGCAGGGTTACCCCATAGGACTGGGCCAGGTTATTGAGGGCCTTCTGGGCCTTATGGATCTCCCAATTACTGCTGAGGAAGCCCGAATCCTTGTTACTGTCTGAGTATCCGAGCATCACTTCTTGGAGGGGCCGCACCTGCACTGCCTCATCATCCTGGGCCGCGTTCAGCACCCCATAGCCCCCCCACAGCAGCGCACGGTACAGGGGCAGCTCAAACAGCGCCTTCATCACCTTGGGCGCACGGCGCAAATCCTCCACCGTCTCAAACAGCGGCACAATCTGCAGATGTCCCTTCCCGGTCACCGGATCGTACAGCCCCGCCTCCTGGGCCAGCAGCAGCACCTCCAGCACATCGCTCACATCCTGGCTCATGCTGATGATGTAGGTTTGGCAAATTGCCGCCCCAAACTCCTGTTGGAGCCGTCGCATCACCCGGAAGGTTTCCATCGCTTCCTTCGCCTTCTCGGAGAAGGGCAACTCCGCCGGAGCTAGGGGGCGTCGGTTCGACAGTTCCGACACTAACCACTCAACCCGCTCATCCTCCGTCAGGTCATTGTACGCCTTGGGTAAAATCTGGAGATAATCCACCACCTCATTGAGCGTATCCGAGTGGCGCGAACTTTCCTGACGCATATCCAGATAGGCCAGGTTAAAACCGTACACTTTAACCTGACAAATCAGGTTTTCCAGCTCCTGGCACACCAGCCCCGTTTCCGTCAGGTTGCGCCGAATCAGCTCCAACTCATCCAAAAAGCCCTGGGCACCCTGGTACACCGAGCCAGGATGGACCTCCGGCAGTTCCTCATTAATATCCTGCAAATGCTGAAGGCGGGCATTTCGCTCTCGGGTATTAATCAGACGCTGGAGGATGTAGGAGAGTTTGAGACGATAGGGCTCTTGACGGTAGCGAATCGCAAGCTTTTCGTAAATATCGGGCATTTTTGCCCGTTCTTGCTCCAGAGACTCCAGTAGTTCCGGTAAGACCTCGCTCCAGTGCAAGGACTGACTTAACAGGTTCCGCAGCTGCTCGATCGAAGCAATATAGCGCTCTAGGACCAAGCCGCGCTGATAGCAGGCCGTGCGCCAGGTGACCTGGGGAGTGACGGAGGGGTTACCGTCCCGATCGGCCCCGACCCAAGACCCAAACTTACAGAAGTCGTAGGTGGGGGGGGCAATCTGGGGGAATGTTTCCTTCAGGGACTGGACAAAGCGCCGGTAAAGCTGGGGGGTTGCCTCAAACAGCACTTCCTCAAAATAATGGAGGGCGTAGTCCACCTCGTCCAAAACCGCCGGTTTGAACTGGTGTAGCTCATCGGTACGCCACCACAGGCGGATTTCCTCCGTCAGTTGCTGGCGTAACTCCGCTGCTTCCCAGGAGTTGGCCAGTTCCGTTGGTTCCAGATGCTCCAGGTTATCCAAGCCCCGCAGACTCCGGGCGATCCGCCGCTGCTTGTCGCGGATTGTGTGGCGCACAATCTCCGTGGGGTGGGCCGTAAAGACCAGACGAATATCGAGCTGCTGTAGCAGACGCTGGATTTGCTGCGGCGGCACATTGAGGCGCTTCAGCTTCGGGAACAGGGTCTTGAAAATAAGGGGCGCGGACCGCTGGGAGGCGGTCCCCTGGAAGCTGCGCTCCAGCAAGTCCGCCTGGGAATCCATTAGGGGTAGATCGCTGGGAGCTGGGGGAAAGAGGGACTCGGACTCGGAGGATTGTTGCTGGTTACGGCGATCGTAGATGAGGTTGTACTGCCGCTGTTCGTAATGCTGCTCAACAATATTAATGAGCTGAAAATAGAGGGCGAAGGCCCGTGCTGCCCGAATCGCCTGGTTCAGATCCAGATGCTCCACCACCCGCAGCAATTCACTTGCCACGGCCTCGGGGGCCTGGCCCTCCGGTGAACTGAGGTCCCGGAGTTGCGTCAGAATATCCACCAGCTCTTGGCCACATTCCTGGCCCAGCACGGTTTCCCATAACTCTTCTATCATCTTGAGACGATGGCGGAGAAAGAGGTCCCCAGCTGATGAGATATCCACAGGGGGGGTGTCTGTTGTGGGATCAACAGTGCGAGCGCCAAAGGCATCATCTGAAGAGTATGAGAGGGTTGAACTCATAGGAGTAATCCTGTTCCAGCAACCACTTATAAAGAAATAGAAATAAACCGATCCCAATCGATCGGGGCAGCGACACTGCAAATTCCAGGGGACCGTAATTAGCCTGGGACCCTACAGTGGCCTGGGATGCGTGGCCCACAGGACTTGCGACCCACACAATTTGCGACCCACAGGACTTGCAGCCCATCCGTATTATGGCAGTCGCCCAGTTGCTGCGACCAAGTCTGGGGAGGGAATCTCCGCGATCGGTGGAAAACCCAATGCGGGCCTGTCCGACCCTAACCCGTCTTAATCAACCGGTCCGGTGCCACGGCAGTGGATCATAAACGATCGCCCAGAACAAACTTCCTACGGGAAGTCAGTTGTGCTGTGGGGGCGGCTGCACCGTCTCCACAAAACTATTTTGATCGGGTCGATCGGCGTGCAATTTGACGTTAATCCACTGAATCTGGCAACCAGAGGTGATCCAGCCCCAACTGGGCCTGAGCTCGTGCAGCACATCGATCGTCTGCCCGAGGCCATTGCCAGAGGAGAGGAGACACCCGTAAGCCGCGAATAGTATAGCATCCCCCTTCTCGCAGCCCCGACTCTGGCAAGGAGGGTTTGTTAGGGGAGACTAACAGGACAGTGCCCCACGGGGATCGGTGCCCGGTCGGTTCCGGATCACAGTATGGTTCGCCCCGGGACCGCAGGGCACAGGAGCTGATTCGCCTACGGCGGCACCAGTCTCTGGAAGCGACGCATGACCAGAACTAACCCGCCCCAGGCGGGTTTATTACTCTGTTCCCAAAACCTTGGGAAGAGGGGGATGGGCACCGGGATTCAGCCAGATATTGGGGAGATAGCCCACACATAGCCTACACAAGGGTCAGAGTTGGGATGGGCTTAACGGAGGCGAAGCCTCCCCTTATCTATCCCGGTATCCCCCATTTTGTGATCTACTGATCTTCGGAAGTTTTAAGAATCGGCAGTCGATCGCCGCGCAACATTTCCTCACTCATCTCCCCCAGTTCCACTAACGTAGACAATGCCGTTTGCCCAAGCTGGAGCGCCACCAAGGCGGTTCCCGTCGCGACCCCCAACAGTAGGGCAGTGGGCAGGGGGGGCTGGACTGCGGCCCAGTCTTGACTCCCCTGCTCCCCCATCTCTAGGTCTCGATCGACCGGGTCAACAGAATCCGTGACCGCTTTGACCAGGATCACCGCAGCACGATCGCCAAGGATCCGATCGATCCAGGGGGCTAAAGGTGGGAGCGCGATGAACGCCCTACTAGAAGGTAGGCCCGAAGTCAAGCTCGGTACCACTGCAGTTAGGGACGTGGCGATCGCACGTTTGGAACCGGAACAATTACAAGTCATAGGGAACCTCGATGAACTGAGCCTGAGGGCGTGTCACCAATGAACTGTAGAAACCTAGCGATGTCAGCGTTACACGCCCGTCCCAGTTGTATGGGCCAGGGGCTGTGTTCTTGATTCCGATTCATCCCTGTACCGCATACAACTGATAACCACTATAGCCTCGGTAAGCTTAGAGGATGTTTGGAAACTGCGGCCAAGGACCGATGGGACCTAGCCGAAGTCTTTAAACATCCCCGGAGGCGGGTTCGCTCCCCGAGCCAAGACACCAACGGGCGAGGTCGCCCCTGGCCCCCTGGGTCCGAGGCTCTCAAACCTTGTAGAAGGTCGATCCGGCAACTTTTGGGTTCTGTCCGAAATTAAGCCCCGTCCCGTGGTTGTCTAGGAAAAACTAAGACTGACAGCCCTGTCTGCAACAGCACGCTACAAGATGTTAGGGGTCACCCCCTCACCCCAACCCTCTCCCCCAGCGAGACGAGCTAGATCCCTCACTTTGGCCTTGCTTCCTCTGGCCCATTTTGGGAGAGTAGGGAACGAGGGGTGTCGAACTCATGTTACCTAGGCCCCCTCTGGAGCGTGAAGCCCCAGTCCACGGGCGCACTTGGGGCGCCCCGTGCTCCCACCCAGCCCCAACCGACCGATCCGGTTCCAGACCTCTCAACTCTCAGATCGCCATTCTCTAACCCACGTCTGACAACCAACTACTTACAAGGACTAAGTCTGGAGCGTGGGGCCTCCGCAACGCAGGGGTTTCCCTTTTAATGTTTCTCTCTATTGCAATTCTCCACCGGGCACCCCCAAGCGCTTTAATTTCCATTCAGTCACCCAGTCGCCTTCCACCGGGCACCTCGATTCAGTCCAAGTTTTTGTTCTGTAACCCACGCAAGAATCAGGGGTGTGGTGGGCAGCTTTGTTGCATACCACACCACACCTAATCGAGGTGTCCCAGCCCGTCACCGACGAACACATCAGGGTAAGGTTGGGAGCAAAGCCGCCCAACCCCAGTCATCGGGGTACCCTACAGATTGAAATTAAGCCATCAGAGATCGAACAGTGCGTCCCTGTCGCAACGCTACGGGAATGGGTCCTTGCCTTGTCTTTCGCACTATCGATCGGGCATCCTAAAATCTAGGGTGCTCTTTCCGGGATCATGTCGTTTTGAGCAGCTGTAGTAAATTTCTATGATTACTGCCGTTAGCCCCGCCTTCTCCCATTCCCTGGATGCTCCTGCCGCTCTGGAAAAACACACCATTGAATTTTCGGCCCTGGCTGAACGGCTTGCCCATCCCAGTCACTTGGGGCCTTGGATGCGCAACTACGTGGAGCACCATGGAATGCTCTATGTGAAGGATGTAAAATTGCCCACCCAGCCCCAGACACTGGAGGACATTAGCGCAGAGTTTGAGCAACTATGCCGAACTATGGGCACCTTGGTTGAGCATAATCCCGGCAAAAAAGATTATGTTTGGCCTATTCGCGCCGTAAAATCCCAATCTAGCCTTAAAACCTTTTCTGAGCACAACGAAGCGGCCCCGCTGCACACGGATTCCCAATATCGCGCCCAGCCTGAGCATTTTGTGGCCATGTGGACCATTCAACCGGCCCAGTGTGGCGGTGGGGCCAGTGATCTGCTGGATTTCTGGCAAGTTTGCCAAGATTTAGAAGAGACTTCCTCCGGGCAAGCTTTACTAGAGTCCCTCCAGTCAAACCACTTCCCGATCGGGGTGCCCAGCATCTTCCGGGAACCCGGCGATCGGGGCTACATCGAAGCCCCGATCCTGGGGGGAGCCGTGCCGTTCCGCTACCGCTATGACACCATGCAAGCGGGTCTCGAGCGGGCGGAGGTGGCCAATGAAACGGAGCTGTCGCAAATTCTCGATCGTCTGAATGAGATTGTTCACAGTAGTCCCCATCGCCAAATTCTTCACCTAGAGGTGGGCGATGTGCTGGTGGTGGATAATCACCGTTTTCTCCACGGACGCACCGCCTTTAGCGATCCCGATCGACACCTGCTCCGTATCCGCTTCGACTAATGGGCACCTCTATTAATTGAGGCAGGCGGCGAAGCCGCCTGCCTCAACCCGGATTCTGCCGTGGATACTACGGTCGAAATTTGAATAAATCGCGGTGCCCTAATCTCAACCGGGCACCGTGATTCATCCCAATTTTTTGGGGATTGCCCATGCAGGACTCAGGGTTAGGTGGGACGGCGGAGCCGTCCCACCCCATTGATCTAGGTGCCCAACCAGTATCCCACGTGAGGTTTCCCGGCAACTGGGCGGGAAACCCAAACGCACGGCCCTGGATCGAGATGATGGGGCGCACCCCATCCACCGTCTCTACAGTTCGCGAACCGTGGGCTGGCCTTCCACCACTTCACCCACCAGGATCACATCCGCCACATTCACAAAAAGGCCATTTTCCAGGACTCCGGGCAGATTATTGAGTGTTTTTTCCAGCTCAGCGGGATTCTCAATCCGATCGAACTTCACATCCACCACTAGGTTGCCTTGATCCGTCACCACCGGACCTGCTTTCTTCACCCCCATGCGGAGTTCCGGCTTACCCCCTAGCTTCTCGATCGCCTGCATCACCGGAGTCACCGCCATCGGCAGCACCTCCACGGGCAATAGGAACGTGGAGCCTAGGGCATCCACCATCTTGCCGCTATCGACCACTACAATAAATTGCTCGGCGAGGGAATCCACAATTTTTTCCTGGGTGTGGGCTGCGCCCCCTCCCTTAATCAGATTTTTGTTGGGATCCACTTCATCCGCCCCGTCGATCGCCACGTCAATGCGATCGACCTCATCTAAGGTGGTTAGGGGAATGCCATATTTCTTGGCGAGAACCCGCGCCTGAAAGGAAGTCGGGATCCCCTTAATATTTTTCAGTTCACCGGACTGAAGCCGCGCCCCAATAAATTGGATCGCGTAGGCCGTGGTAGACCCCGTGCCCAAGCCAACGATCGTGTTGGATTGGACCCGCTGGGCCGCAGCACGCCCCACTTCCTGCTTCATGATCGTGACGGCATCCGTTTCACTCATGGTGATAATCCTCCCAAATAGGGCCACTGGGGCCGAACTAATGCTGTAATGCCGCCCCTTAGTATACCTGGGTATACCGGACGTAGAGCGAGAGGGCACCTCGATTCATGGTGGCGGATTGAGGATCCCAGCTTTAAATTCGGGAAGACTTTCCTTAAAACCCCTGGAGCATCAACCCAGCCTTTGAAAGACTGACCATAGGGATCGAACGCCCCCCTACCGACCTAACCTCACACCCAGTAGAACATAAGTGCTATTCCAAAAGCCAAAAAAAAGGAGAGCCACGTCTATGTGACTCCCTCGATCATCAGGGTGCATCTACAGTTTCCAATATACCATGGTGCCATGGGGGGTGAAACCCCCTACACCGAAAAATCCGCTAAATCTATGAACTTGGGCTCTGATCGAGAACCGCTGGGTCCAGCAAACCGCCACGAATCCGGCCGCATTCCGGTATCATAAACCCGGCCTGGAGATGGGATTCTAGGCATCCTGGTAAGCCCGGTTTCTGGCCATGACAACTTGAAAAGCGCAGATCACAACAGGATATATTTGGTGTGGGTTTAGGAATTGCTTCATGCATCGCAGGTCTAGGAGCCTTGGGTGGCCTCGCGGCCCTAGGCGCGTTCGAGTGGCAGTATCGCCAACGTCCCGGTAACGCCCTAGACATAACCCCCGGTTTCTGGGAATTGGAAGAACGATCGCCCAGCCATCGCCGTTTGGTGGGGAAATTGGAGTTGGTTAACCGTACCCGTCGCCTGGAAATTATGGTGCCGGAACTGACGGTGAAGACCAAGATCTTTTCCAAGGGCAGCTTGGAGGGCGTGTTCTGGCGCACCCATACCGAGGCTAACCACGAGGACATGCCCAACCGGGCCGATGGCTATTGGTTTGCCTACATTGTCAAGGTGGCAAAGACGACCCAAATCACCGTGACGATCGACATCGAAGGGGATCCCGCCGCCCTCGCCCAACTCCAAAGCGCTTGGTTGCGGGTGGATTACGTTACCTACGGTCCCGAAGGTCGCATTCCCAAAACCCACCATGGCGTGGTGCCCCTCAACTACCCCGATCGCCAGGAAACACCGCCCGCCCTCACCTGGAAGCAGTACGGCAAAGCCCAGGTGTTGCCGGTGCCGACCCATATCCTCACCCCGATCGATGATCCCGTCGCCGTCGTCCAGCGCTACGTTGCCTCCCAGGCCCAGGCGGGCGATATTGTCACCCTGGGCGAGACCCCGATCGCCATTATGCAGGGCCGTTTCCGCCACCCCACGACAATCAAGCCCGGTTGGGTTGCCCGTCGCATTTGCTACTACTTCCTCCCCACCTCCAGCCTCGCCACCGCCTGCGGGATGCAGACGTTGGTGGATCTGGTTGGTCCTTGGCGGGTGATGTTTGCCTTTATTGGCGGAATTTTGCTGCGATTAGTGGGGCAACGGGGCGGTTTTTATATTTTGGCGGGGGAACAGGCTCGTTTGATTGATGATGTGACGGGGACGTTGCCGCCCTACGATCAGTTTATTGTCCTAGGGCCGGAGGATCCCCAGGGTTTGGTCGATCGGGTCCAAAAGGAGACGGGGTTGGCCTGTGCGATCGTCGATGTCAATGACCTCGGCGCGGT
>JAYKIB010000244.1:0-6368 GCA_035285005.1 Prochlorothrix sp. | reverse complement strand
AGGGCACCGCCCGTTCGACTGCGCTCAGGACACCGCTTCTCCCAAGCCGGGAGAAGGGGAGTGAGACTTCTTAAAGTCCCTCTCCCAGAACGGGAGAGGGATTTAGGGTGAGGGCCATTGCTGTAGGGGGTTTCTAGGGGGTTTTAACAAAAGTGGGATGCTCCCTGAAATCCGGCACCTCGGAAAATTTAGTGGGTACCTTGATTCATCCAAGTTTTTGCCCAGTGACCCACGTATGAATTAGGGGTGGGGTGGGCAGCCTTACCGCTCACCCCAATTAATCGCGATGCCCTGGATTTGAAACGAAGGGATCCCAGATCTGGAGAGTGATCTTACACCGGAGATTGGCCATAAAACGGCATCGCCGCAGACCAATGGGGCCGATCGCCCTGAAGCCATTGCAAACGGGCCAACTCCAACACCGCCACCACGGCAGTGGCCTCAGGTAGCCCCTCGGATAGTACCCCAGATCCCCCTGCGGATTCAGCCGTAGTTTCCCGCGTCATCCCAGCCACCCTAGCGGTTACCATCCCATCTGCGATCGTCACCCCCGGCATTGTCCCCTGCACTAGGCTAACCGCTTGACCCATCGATTGACTGGCTGGTTGCGGCGTAACGGGTTGGTTGCTTGGTTGGTTGGTTGGTTGCTGAGCCTCTTGATTCACAGGTCGATCGATCTGGACTCGATCGGGATAAGCCGCACAAATTTCCTGCCACCGCTCCGGCGTACACACTTGATCCGGAACCACCGCCACCGGCGATCGATCGGGTCCCTGTCCCTGATACACCCCCCCATACACCTGCCCCCGCCGCGCCGGTAACGTCACCGCCACCGATCGCCACCAATCTTCCGCCTGCGCCCCATACTGCCACGCCAGCGCCGCCAAGGTGGATACCGGAAAGAGCGGCACCTCCAACGCCTGGGCTAAGGTTCGCGCCGTCACCATCCCCAACCGTGTGCCCGTAAACCCCCCCGGCCCCCGAGCCACAGCAATCCAACCCACCTCCGCCCAGGTCTGGGGAGCCAAGAAGTCTGCGAGATAGGACTGCAACTGGGTAGACAACTCCCGGCCCAGTTCCCACACTTCCCAGCGATCGAGGGCTGTGGCTCCTGCTCCATGGAGTTCTAACTCGGATTCTGGAGTCAGTGCTAGAGGAGGTTCCAGGGTGGCCTTTCGCTGGGGTGTCAGTTGGGGTGTCAGCGTGCCCAGGGCAAGGCCCAAGTGGGGTGTGGTTGTGTGGAGGGCAAGGCCATAGGTGGAGGTGTTGGGGCGATCGTCGGGGGAATCAGAGGCAGGATTGGGGGTGGAGTCAGGAGCGGGATCAGAGGTGGGAGCGGGATCAGGAGCCATGGTCGGTCTACTGAGAGGGTTTGAGTTAGGTGGGAATTAGCTCACCGGGGCGTAAGCGTGCCCATTTTCCCATATCCGCCGCAAAACTATCACATCCCACCACATCCCACTCCATTTCGATTTCGGTGGGACTGTTACTGTTGCGAATATTGACATTGATGCTGGGGTTGACGGGTTCAAAGTCCGGCGAGTCGGTGAGATGGGGCTGTTGGTGTTGGTGTTCCACAGCATGGTAAGCGGTACAGCGATCGACATAGCGACAGTTGATGCAAATACACATGGGCAAGCTCCAGCAGAAACTTTTGAAACGGAGGATCGATCGAGCGGCTAGCGTTTAGGGGATGTTTGAGAACTGCGGCCAAGGACCGTAGGCCCTTGTGGAACCTCCCTCACTCCCTCTGGTGTAACAAATTTTCGAGGCAGTCGCCGGGGGAGTAACCCACTCCCTAGGCCCCACACATCTGGACACCTCAATTTAATGCAAATTTTCACCGCAGTACCCCCGGCAGAATCAGGGTTGGGTTGCGCGGCTAAGCCGCGCAACCCAATGAATCGAGGGGCCCATCTGTAAGATGGGAATTAGGGACAGGATAGATAGCACAACCGTCCGCCGCCATTCCCCGCCGCCATTCCCCGCCACTATTCTCCGCTGCCATGGCCCACCCGCATTAATCGAAGTCCCCCGGTGTGGTTCCATGAAGAGAGAACAACGTCCCCCAATTCATGCAGCAAACACCATGGCTTACCCCCTTTCCGTAACCCCAGGTCCAATTAAATTTGGGACCGATGGCTGGCGTGGCGTGATCGCCGCTGATTTCACCGTGGAGCGGCTCTATCGGGCCGCAACAGCGGCAGCCCAGGTGTTGGGCGAGGTTTATGGCAGTGGAGAAGCCAACACATCGGTCCCGCATCAGACTCAGCCTAAAATTATGGTGGGCTACGATCGCCGCTTTCTGTCCGAATCCTTTGCCGAGACCGTTGCCCTAGCTGTCCAGGCCGTGGGCCTAGAACCCGTTCTAGCCGAGACCTATGCCCCCACTCCTGCCTTAAGCTGGGCCGCCTACGATCAAAAGGCCCTCGGTGCCCTCGTCATTACCGCAAGCCATAACCCTGGCTCCTATTCTGGCCTCAAGGTGAAGGGAGCCTTCGGTGGGTCAGTCCCCTCGGAGGTGACGGCAAAAATTGAAGCAAAATTGCAGGAGAACAAGGTTCCTCCTGTTCCAGTCGCTCAAGAATGGCAGCGATTCAACCCCTGGACCCGTTACTGCGAGGTACTGCGGAGTAAGGTCAAAATTGAGGCAATCCGTGAGGCAGTTAAAACTGGGCAAATCCGGATTTTTGTGGATGTGATGTACGGGGCGGCGGCAGGGGGATTGGCCCAGGTATTGGGCAGTGATCTGGAAACGGGAGCCGGGACGAATTTAGCAGAGCTCCACGATCACCGCGATCCCCTCTTCGGCGGAGGTGCGCCAGAGCCGTTGCCGCGCCACCTAGCGGATTTGTTCCGGGCGATCCGGAGTGACTCGCGGGACGGACTGAAGGTGGGCTTTGTGTTTGATGGGGATGCCGATCGCATTGCGGCGGTGGATGGCTCCGGCGAGTTCCTCAGTTCCCAGGTGCTTATCCCAATCTTGATCGAGCATTTGGCAGTACGCCAGGGATTAAGGGGAGAATTTATCAAAACGGTGAGTGGTTCGGACCTAATGCCCAAGGTGGCGGAACTTTACGGCTGTTCTGTGGCCGAAACAGCTGTGGGCTACAAATATATTGCCGATCGAATGCTGACCCGATCGGTCCTACTGGGGGGAGAAGAGTCCGGGGGGATTGGCTACGGTAACCATATTCCGGAGCGGGACGGACTGCTTTCAGCGTTGTATCTCCTGGAGGCAATGGTGGAGTCAGGCTGTGATTTAGGGCAGTTATACGGGCAACTACGGGAGAAAACGGGCTTTTCATCGGCCTACGATCGAATTGACCTACCGTTGGCCAGTATGGATGTGCGCGATCGGGTTCAAAGCACCCTCCAAACTACCCCTCTCACCGAGATTGCAGGCCAAGCAGTTGTCGATTGTATTACTACCGATGGGTTTAAATTCCGGTTGGCCGATCAACGCTGGTTGATGGTGCGCTTTAGCGGGACGGAGCCGCTGCTGCGGCTCTACTGTGAAGCTGCCACACCTAAGCAGGTTCAGGAAACCCTCTCCTGGGCAAAGGCCTGGGCCAGTCATTTATAGATTGATGCGTTTGTCAGAGGGGCACCTCGATTCATTGTGGTGCTCCTGTCTTCTAGCCGTAATGCTGACTGGAGTCAACGTAAAACTCCGCCTCAGAGTACAGATCTTCAATATCCGTCTTCGCTTCTGCGATCACGGGCAGACCCGTATCCGTGCAGAACCGATCGCGCCCACTCGCCTTCGCCCGATACAATGCCTCATCTGCTCGCTGAATCAGTTGCTGGGGAGCAAGGTAGGAATGGGCCACATCGCAAGCCACTCCCAGGCTCAGCGTCACCCAGGGCTTACAACGGGAAGCGGCATGGCGAAGAGCCAAGTTATCCAGAGTCTGGCGGATACGGGTGGCCAAATATTCTGCCTGTAGTGCCGTTGTATCGGGCAGCAAAAGGGCAAACTCTTCCCCCCCATACCGGGCTACAAAGTCCTGGGCCCGGATCGTTTGGGCAAGAACCTGGGCCACCTGATACAGACAGTCATCCCCGGCTTGGTGGCCATAGTAGTCGTTATAGTACTTAAAATAATCCACATCGCAGAGAATTAGACTGAGAGGCGTTTGAATCTGGGCTGAGCGTTCCCAGAGTGTTTCTAGCTGGCGATTAAACGATCGGCGGTTGGGGACTTGGGTGAGTTCATCCAGCGTTGCGATTTGGTGGAGATGGGTGTTGAGCTGTTTTAACTCCTGTTCCGAGCGTTTCCGATCGGTAATATCCAGCAGCATCACCAAGGTATTGTTACCTTGACCGTGGGTATCCAGCACAGGCGTGACATTAACACACAGCCAGAGCACAGCTTCCCCCGATTTTTTCAAGCGATAGTCTAGCGACTTTAAATTTTCCGTTGCCAATTGCTCTAAAATTTTCCATAAATCCCCTAAATGCTGCTGTTTTAGGACTGTCTCTAACAATTTTCCCGTTGCATTTGAGAGATCCAAACCCAGTAAACCTGAGGCCTGTTGGTTCATCAACACAATGCGATCGTCCTGATCCAGGAGAAAAATTGCTTCCTGGGAGGTTTCAACAATGCGTTGGTAGGTTTCTTTGCTAACATGGAGTGCCCGAAAGAGCTTATGGCGCTCTCCCATCAAAAAACGAAGGTAAAGCAGGGCTAGCCCCAAAAAGCACAGGAATAGGACTAAAAGATAGATTACATATTGTAGGGTCTTCTGGCTGAGGCCGAGATTATGGTTGAATGCTTGGAGGCGTGTCAGTTGGTTCTCACGGCTCGCCGCATTGACAATAAGCTCCAGTTCAGACAGAGAGTATTGAATATCCTGATAAAGAGCAGCATTATTAGGCTGAGTCTGCCAGAGATCTAGTTTTTCTTGAGTTTCCTGCCAGAGATCTTGCCCTTGCTGTAGTGTAAAGGGTTGCCCAAGGTCACTGTTGCCAAGCGGAAGCGATGGCTGACTGGCCTCCAGTTCTAACCGATCGAAGGCTGAATCCAGATTCACGTCACTGTACTCCTGCCCATCCTCCGTCAAGTCCACGTGATGACGAAAAACGATCGTAAAACGGCTTTGGGTCAAGGCACGCTGTTCGTTGAGAACCGAGAAGTCTTGGTGTGCATCAGCCCGATCGGGGGAATATTGACCAAAGGCCACCTGAAGACGAAGGATCTCGCGTTGGAGCCGGTTGAGGGAGGTCATCGATCGCATCAGTCCTGTCCCCAGGGTTTGATTGTGGGCACCAATTTCCTGGGACAGTTGATAACTCACCCCCGCAATCATCACAATGAGCGTACCTACGGTTCCAAAAAACCCCCAGGTTTGCCATCTGCGTAGGGATAGGACTTGGAAACTGGTTGCAGGCTGAAGTTTTTGGCCGAATCCCTGGCCTAGGGTAGGAGGAGGAGCCGATAATCCATATGGGGGCCGTGCGAACGCTCGTTCACCTGGACTCGTCCCTAACGGACTGAGGTCAACCCGATTGATCGGAGTAGGGCTACGACTGGGGGGAAGGAAACTGGATGGGGGAGAGATTGGGCGAGAGGGTGGGTGAAGGAGGCGGCCCAGCCGGGGTAGTAGGGAAGAATTACGCCAAGATGAAAGGAATAAGCATTTTTTCTGGCGTAGAGACAAATTAGATTTATCCACGGTGAAAATACAGGTATAACTAACAGGGATTGCATGCAGAGTTATTGGGTACCTCGATTAATTGTGGAGGGCGGCGCAGCCGCCCTCCACAACCCTGATTCTTACGTAGATCATTGGGCAAAAATTGGCATTTTTCGAGGTGCCCTTATTGCACTTGAATGGATTCAATTTGCCAAATCCAGAACTCATCCGTGTAGATGCGGTCAAATTCATAGTGTTCATAGGGCAGAACCAGCATGGCAGGCCCCCGGTAGTCGGGCTGCATATATTCACCATCGGTTTTGAGGGCAAATAACACTGGATAGTCCCGAAATTTATCGATAGGAATTTGAACTTGGTAGTCGTCTAAAGCCGTGAATAATAGATTTTGGGCATCATCAGGCACTTGCCACAGCTCTAGCAAGTCGGTCATTAAGACACCCTCAAAGGTACGTTCAACGCGCTCAAAGGGATCTTCAACCCGATAGGAGACCGTTCCTAATGCCTCGATCATTTCCCGATCCATTTGGATGGTTTTACCCACGTTGGTGCGTCCCACTTTACCCGCCACAGTCAGAATGATTTCACTTTGGGGTATGGGGATCGGTTGACCGGGGGACAGCGTTCCAGGGGTCACGATTGTGTAGATTGCCTCCGGCGCAGGGGAAACCGCCGATCGACACCCCGTTAACCCCACCAGCATCCACAGGC
>JAYKIB010000243.1:0-9972 GCA_035285005.1 Prochlorothrix sp. | reverse complement strand
GCTACTGTTGGGCACCTCGATTAATTTTTGGGGGCGGCGAAGCCGCCCCCCACAACCCTGATCCTTGCGTAGGTCACTGGGCAAAAATTGGAATTTTTTGAGGTGTCCTGTTTAGGGTTGACAGTTTAGGGTTTAAGGATAGTAGCGCCAGGGCTGCACCGGCTCAGCCGTTGGGTGGGTCTGGCCTAGTCCTCGTCGCGATCGTCTCCCCCCCCGGGCGATGCGTCATAGAGGGCATCCAGCCGGTTGCGCACATCTTCCACCTGCACCGATCGCATCACCAAGAGGGGCTCGTTGACCACGTTGCCCGAGTCATCCAAAAACTCGGGATGGGGCACCTTTTTGGGGCTTCCTGCCCGATCGGGACGACCGGCGGCGGGACCATTGCCCATGGCAACCATACTGCGGAACAGGTTGCTGATGGCAAGAATGGCCAGGGCTGTAAAAGCGACAATATAAAGGAGATGTAACATGGGCACTGCCCCCGGGGCGTTTTAACGACGGGTTTTATGATGACTGGGTGTTGGGACGGTTCAGGTCCGCGCGGATGTGAGGGGTCTTCGATACTGGTCCTCGGCACGTATTCTCAGCAACGGAGCGGCTGCCAATGGACTCCCCGATCGACCCTTCAAATGGGTAGGCTCTTATTTTAAAACGGTTTCTCCAGAAGCGGATCGGGTCGATCGCGGTTCTTTGCCGCAAAAGTTGGGTAGGTGGGCGAGTCTCCTTGGACCCGTTTTGGGGTGGCCCAGGGGATCTAGGCGAAGCTGGACAGGATACCGTAGCATGAGCCTAGGATTTATACTCGGTGGATCACAACGTTTTGGGTGGGGCAGCGCAGCCGCCCCACCCAAAACCCTGAATAATGCGAAGGCCGTATTGTTTATGATCGATCGAGATGGCGGCTATCAGTTGTATGAGGTACAGGGATCAAGATGTACCCCGCCGAAGGCAGGGCACATCCAGTTTCACCTAAGCGTTAGCCGCTATACTGTTGCTTTTAATCTTGTTAGCGCCCACCCATCCTATGTCTTCGTCCCCCGCCTTGCCAGCCGAGCAGAACCCTGACGTTGCCCCAGAAGTCGCCTCGGAAAAAGTCCATCTGCCCCGCACCAGCGAATCCGATCGCCTCAAGCGCATTCGCCACAGCACCTCCCATGTCATGGCCATGGCCGTGCAAAAGCTCTTTCCCAAGGCCCAGGTGACGATCGGCCCTTGGACTGAAACGGGGTTCTACTACGACTTTGACACGGACGAACCCTTCACCGAGGCGGACCTTAAGGCCATCAAAAAGGAGATGGACAAGATTATCCGTAAGAAATTGCCCCTCGATCGTGAAGAGGTCTCCCGAGACGAGGCAAAACGCCGGATTGAGACCCTGGGGGAACCCTACAAGCTGGAGATTCTCGACAGTATTCAGGAGCCGATTACGCTCTATCATCTGGGGGATCAATGGTGGGATCTCTGTGCCGGTCCCCACGTGGACAATACCAGTGAACTGAACCCCAAGGCGATCGCCCTCGAAACGGTAGCCGGAGCCTATTGGCGTGGAGACGAGACCAAAGCCCAACTCCAGCGGATTTACGGTACAGCCTGGGAAACACCGGAGCAGTTAGCGGAATATAAGCGTCGTAAGGAGGAAGCCCTCAAGCGGGACCACCGGCGTTTGGGGAAAGATCTCGGACTATTTCTGTTTAGCGACCCCGTGGGGCCGGGTTTGCCCCTGTGGACTCCGAAGGGGACGGTGTTGCGATCGACCCTGGAGGATTTCCTCAAGCAGGAGCAACTGAAGCGGGGCTATCTGCCGGTGGTCAGCCCCCACATTGGCCGGGTGGATCTTTTCAAAGTCTCGGGCCACTGGCAGAACTACCAAGAGGATATGTTCCCCATGATGGCGGAGGATGAGGCCGCGAAGCTTGCGGAACAGGGCTTTGTCCTCAAGCCCATGAACTGCCCTTTCCATATCCAAATCTATAAGAACGAACTACGCTCCTATCGGGATCTGCCCATGCGCCTTGCGGAGTTCGGCACGGTCTATCGCTATGAGCAGTCCGGCGAGTTGGGCGGTTTGACGCGGGTGCGCGGCTTTACGGTGGATGACTCCCACCTCTTTGTCACGCCCAATCAGCTGGAGGATGAATTCCTGAAGGTGGTGGATTTGATTCTGTCAGTCTTCCGCAGTTTGCACCTCACGAACTTCAAAGCGCGCCTGAGCTTCCGGGATCCGGAGTCTGATAAGTATATTGGCTCGGAAGAAGCCTGGAATAAGGCAGAGGCGGCAATTCGTAATGCTGCGGAGACCTTGGGGATGGAAACCTTTGAGGGAATTGGGGAAGCGGCCTTCTATGGTCCCAAGCTGGACTTTATTTTCCAGGATGCCCTGGAGCGGGAGTGGCAGTTGGGTACGGTGCAGGTGGACTATAACCTGCCGGAACGGTTTGATTTGGAGTATGTGGCGGAGGATGGTAGCCGCCAGCGTCCGATTATGCTGCACCGGGCTCCCTTTGGCTCCCTTGAGCGCTTGATTGGTATCCTAATCGAGGAATATGCGGGGGACTTCCCCCTGTGGTTGGCGCCGATTCAAGCCCGGTTGCTGCCGGTCACGGAGGAGTTCCGGCCCTTTGCCAATGAGGTGGTCAGTCAGATGATGGCGCGGGGAATTCGGGCAGAGGTCGATCGCAGTGGCGATCGCCTGGGCAAGATGATCCGCAATGCGGAGAAGCAGAAAATTCCGGTCATGGCGGTGGTCGGTGCTAAGGAAGTGGAGGCGAATGCCTTGAGTCTTCGCACCCGTGGGGCTGGGGATTTGGGATCGATCGCGGTGCCGGAGGTCCTGGAGAAGATGCGGGGGGCGATCGGCGATCGATCGCTCACGCTCTAGATCTGTCCCGTGCTAGATCCCCCATCATCGAGGTGCCCTATTTTTTGTGCTCGGGGACCTGTGGACTGGGGGTTTTAAACCTCCCCGCCGCAACATATCACCGCGACATATCACCGCGATCCACCCCCTGTGACCCAGGGATTGGCGCATTGCTGTCATGGGGTTTCAAGTCTCCATGCGTTGATATTCCAAAATCTCGATCGCCTGTTGGTAGTACCACTCCGCCCCCTTGCCGGGATACCGATCGATCAAACATTTAAACAACACCCGCGCCACCGCGTCACTCCCCGCCAACTCCACCAAACGCGCCTGTAACTGCTCATAATGCGCTTGGCCCGATCGCCGCGATCCTTGGCTGGCTCGATCGGCCTGGGGGCTGCTCGATCGGGCTGACCAGACCTGTTGCCACCGCCGTTGCCCCCCTCCTCGAAAGGACCAGACCAGCCAGCTGCCCACACCCACCACTAACCCTGCCCCTATCAGTCCCCAAACAACGGCGGGGATCAGACCCAGGAGCAGATACACCCCCAGCACCATGCCGCCCAGGGCGCGACTCCAGCGCCGATAGCGCATCGATCGCTCCCAATGGGCCGTAGACCGGGCCGATCGCCATGCCCGTGCCCAGGGGTCCGGGGTGTCCGGGTCGGGGGTGCTGCTGTAGGGGGCGCTGTGGGAGGCGGGGCCGGTGGTGGCTCCCGGCGGGCTGGAGCGAGCCGATCGATAGGCCTGGGTGTAGTCCTGGGCGAGGTAGGGGTTTTCGGTGTAGTGCTCCCGCAGCAGTTCGTAGGCTTGGTTGATCTGTTGTAATTTCTCCGTGGCGCGTCGCTGGAGATTAGGCTTATCCAAAAATCGATCGGGATGCCAAATTTGCGCCAGTTCCACATAGGCGGTTTTGACCGCGCTGGGATCACAGCCCGGTTCCAGATCTAACGTTGCTAAGGCATGGAGCAGCTCTTCCCGCAGGCTCATGGTCAAAGGATTCAGCAGGGAGGGGTCTTCAGGGGGATCCGGCGAGGAAGGTCGCGGGGGAAGCCGCTTCCTATGATATAGCGGTTATCAGTTGTCTGAGATACAGGTGTACGAGGGCAGAATCCCCCTCAGTCTCCCGGTCACCTCGATTAATCCAGATTTTCACCGCAGTACCCACGGCAGACTTAGGGTTGGGTTGCGCGGCGAAGCCGCGCAACCCAATTAATCGAGGTGCCCTTTTCTTTACAAGGGGAGATCGGGGGGATTCCCTTAGGTTTCCAAATATCCTCAATGGCCTGACTCGCGGCCATATTGCCGCCAGCGTTGGGCTAAGTCCTGGGCGAGGGGGATTCCTGTGGCGGTGAGGCAGTAGAGACGACGGGGCCGACCCCGCCCGTGGGAACTGTCCCACCGTCGTGTGATGGCATTTTCCGCGAGTAAAAAGTCTAGGGCAATCCGTAAAATATGCTCTGAGATGCGATAGGGAGATCCCTGCTGTTCTAGACGCTCAATCATCTCCACGCCAGCGGTTTCTCCCTCTAATAGCAATGACAGGACGTAGGCCACCGCTAGCTCCTTGGGTAAATACTTGGGGGGAGGATCGTCAAAAAATTGGTATATGCGATTCCAGTTCATATTTCATCTCGGCCTACGGCCTATGGAGCTAAAGGGGGTTAGGTTGCTCTTAGAGTATGTTTGAAAACTTCGGCTAAGGGCCGTCGGCCCTTAGCCGAATCCCCCTCGGTCCCCCTTTTGAAGGGGGAAGAAGAAGCTGTCCCCCCCCTGTAAAGGGGGGGTAGGGGAGATTTTCTTAGGTTGCCAAATATCCTCTCAATTAGTGTAGGGCACGGTTCGTTTAGGGTATTGCCCTGTTCTTCAAGGGCAGTCTGGGGCCTGCCCTCTCGCCCAGTAGGGCTTTTCAGTCTCATCCGGTCTTGTCCTGAAAATCCCAATTCTAGAGCGGGAATTCCGCCCGATATCCCAACTAACTAGTTCCCAGTAACCAGTTCCCAGCAACTGGCCGCAGCCAACTGATCCCAAGCAACCGATCCCAAGCAACCCGTCCCTTGCGACCTGGGTGATGCCCCAAAGACCAAAATAGAGGGAGGGGGGAAGTGGGGGCATGGGGGGATCTACGAGTTTTGTGAGGATCCGATCGACCGTAAGTTCACGGAAGCCCTTTGCCTGCCTGGGGATGGACCACTCCCCTTGCGCTTCTTTTTGCGTTCCTCTGGGGGACTTGCTGGAATCCAAATGGTGCGTAGGTGAGACCTTTACCCGATGTCTCTGCCAGAGACTGGATGGGGCTCGCCCTGACTCACGCTTGCATTAACTTTCGTATTAACTCTTGCCCGTGGGTGGCTGCCATGCCCGTAACGATCGCGACTGGGGGCGCAAGCTCCAGGGATCGACCCCGGCACGATCGGCCATGACATAGCCTAGGGCTTCCCAGTAGGAGGCCACGGTGACGGCGGAAATACCCAGGGCTGCGGGCGGCACCTGTAGTGCGGTTTGATTTTCCTGGACGGCGACGATGGTTTTTCCCTGGCTGGCCCAGTGCAGGACGGCAGCTCCCCCACAGGCCGACTCCGGCACAATGACCACATCCACCGCTGCCCCGGTGGTGAGGGTCGGGGAGGGGACGCAAGGGGGGGGCGTGGCAGAGGAGGGGATCACATGGTAGCGGGGGGCGCGGCTAAGCCCCACCAGGACGCAGGGTAAAAAGGTGTGGCCCAGCTCTTCTGCTGCCGATCGCGGCGATAGATCGGGGTCTGGGGGTAGGGGAGCGAGGGCGGGGGCGTGGGCACAGGGGATGTGCAGCGATCGCACTAGGAAATGGCTAATGACGGCTTCGGCTCCGGCGATCGGGTCTACGCCTTGGCCTTGGCGATAGTTTTGGAGGCTGGGACTGTCGGGTTCTTCGTCGGGAAACCGGGCCACCACGGCGATCGCCTCCGCTCCGGCTTCGGTGACGAGCTTTTCTGCGGCGCGTAGCAAACTGTCTAGGGGTTCCACAACTCCCCAGGAAGCACCGATCTCGCTGGTGTTGAGGCGTACGGAGAGGGGTCGATCGGTGACCACATAATCGGTTAAGTGCAGCCCCAGGGTGGCACGGGCGGCATCTGCCGCCTGGAGATGCCGAAGGCGGAGTTCCGGTTCGATCGCCGCATCTAACAATAAGCCCACCCGATTTTGGCGCACGGGTTCCAGGGCCAGCCGTCCCGCCGCGAACTGGTCCAGGGCATAGCCTTCCACATACCAGGTATTGTCCAGGGGCCAATAGAGTTGGGCTCCGTTGAGGACGTTGGGATGGGTGATGAGCCGATCGACTCCGCTAGCCAGGGCACGGGCCACGGGCAGGGCATCCCCGGCATAGCCGCCCATGGCACAGCCGATCCCGGTGGGTATGATGAGTACTGCGGTGTAGGGACGATCGCGAAACCCCATCTGGGTGTGTTCCTGTGATGACGGGTGCTGTGATGACGGATGCTGTGACGACGGGTGCTGTGAGGTGCCCTAGGACAGTTATCAATTGCCTGGGGGATAGAGATCAAAATGAACCCTGCTGCAAGCGGGGTTCATCTAGCCTCACCTCAGGGTGAGCCGCCATAGGTCTCGGGACTTAGATTAAGAGAACAGCCTCGATCGTGAGGGTTTGGGTCGATCGATCCACTGCTGTAATGGCCCAGCGCAACAGTTCTCCTTGGTCTTGGGTGGCGGCGGTGATCTGGGCGATCGTGGTCGCAGGTGTTGCGCCCAGGGGTACGGTTAACGTGACCCAGTGGGTGGTGGGACAAGGGGGGGCCGGGTTCATGGCGATCGACGCGAACGAAGCGATTGGTATCGGGACAAGTTACTGGGCACCAAACTGCTTTTGATAAACGATGTCCTCTTTTTCCGTCTCGACCGTCAGATCGGCCCGAGGATAGGTGACACACAGTAAGCTGTAGCCCTGCTGTTGCAGATCCGGACTCACGCCCATGCCGTCACTCTGATCCACACAGCCTTCGCTGTAATTGACAATTAAGCCCGCACAGGTGGTACACACGCCTGCGGTGCAGGATTTGGGCAAGTCAAGTCCTGCGGCTTCGGCAGCATCGAGAATGGTTTGGTCTTCGGGCACCTGGAGGGTGTGGGATTGGCCCTGGTGCCGGATTTCAACGGTGTAGGTGTTAGCCATGGTTTGTTAATTCATGAACGGGGAACACAGGGGGGATCGGGTCTCCCAAGCCCAGGGCCAGGGGTCGAGATCCAGCGTTTTTGAGATTCAGCGTTTCTGAGATCCAGCGTTTTATTGTCCCATAAGACCCGCCTTCTCCGAAGGCTTTCCGGGATTCGCTTTCCGGGATTCGTTTGATGGTAGGGTACCTTGATTAATTGAGTTAGGCGGCAAGGGTGCATCCCGTTTTGGAAGCCCTCACCCTAAATCCCTCTCCCAAAGAGGGAGAGGGACCGTAATCCTCTTCCCCTTCTCCTATTAAAGATGTGTCATGTTGAACGAGATTGCTGCCGCGATCGATCGCCAGAATTACCGCACTGCAGCCCAACTGCTGCATGAGATTGAACAGGATCGCCCCCAGGATGCCTGGGTCGTGTTCTATCGCGGGCGCTTGCAAGAAGTGGCGGGACAGTTGGAAGCAGCGGAGCAAACATTTCGTCAGGTCTTGAAGCTGACCACCCAGGTGAAACTTACCAACCTCAGCCGCCAAAGTATTCAGCGGGTCCAAAAAATTGAACAGGAACAGCGCCAGCGCGCCCTCCTCCAAGCAACCCAGGATCCCGCCGGTAGTGAACCGGGTTGCTTAATCCTGAAGCCGATGGAATCCGAGGCAAAAACCGCTGCGGCTCCCCGCTTGGCCCGCTTGTTGAAGCTGGATCCCTACACAGCGCGGCTGCATTTGCCCAGTCGTGGCTGGCGTTTCTATCGATCGGGACCGATCGGGGAGTTGCAATACTACGTACAGGCCATGGCTGACATTGGGGTTCCAGCATTTTGCGTCCCCTTAGCCCAAATTGCGACGATTCCCCTCTTCCGGGTGACCCAACTGGAGGCCAACGCCCAGGAAGCGCAGGTTTCCTGTCGCGATCGGGGCGAACAGGCCGGGACGCTGACCTTTGCCTGGTCCGAGGTGAAGCTGTGGGTAGAGGGGTCGTTACCGTTGTTTGAGTCGGTGGTGGATAAGGGCTATTGGGGCTTGTCCACGGTGCGCAAGGAAAAAACCCAGGACTACGCCCAGGTGATTGACTTGCATTTGCCCGATCGCGGTTGTATCGTCCGCTTTTGCGATCGGACCTATCATTTCCCCGACGTGACCTCCCCGCCGGTGCCGCCGCCCCCGCCGTCGGGATTGCGGTCGTTGGCTGGGTCAGGTGATCGATCGAAGCAGGGCCAATCTCCTCCTCAGGGGGCTTCGTCCCTGGCCCAGGCGGGTGCTGCTCGCGGCCCATCTTCCCCCCGATCGTCCGTCTCCCTGCCCAGCACCCATCACCAAAAATGGCAGCGGGTGTTGCAACAGCTCCAGGGTCCACTCCAGGAGACGGAAACCTGGAAGGGATTTACGGCGTTTGCGGAAACGGTCCTCGATCAGGATATTTTCCTCGAACAGATTCAGCCCCATTTAGATTTATTCCGCCAGGCCGACTCTCCCTGGGACAACGCCTTTCAGCTTTACAGCTCCTTGGCATTTATTGAGCGGTTTCAGTAGTGCCCCTGGGGCTAGGGTGGCGATCGATCGGGCCGATCGCTAAAGGACCGCCCTTGACCCCGGTGAAAGTATCAAAAATCACAAGAAAATTAAAGAGACTTATTCCTTCTCGCGGGTGATCACCGCTTATGATCGACGAAGTCCCAGTAGATCATCCCCCTTGCAATGGCCTTGCCGATGACAGGAGTTTTGCGGGGGTAACTTCACCGCTCCCCCAAAACCTTGAGGATCTAAACCTTGAGGATCTACTGAGTCGATCGATGCTAGTGATCCTAGGAGAGAACGATGAGTGATTTCAATGATTTCCTGAAGCGCCAGTGTGCCCATGTGGCGATCGGAGAGTTTAAGCCTGGAAAATTTGCAGAAGCCCAGAAACTCTACGAAGAAGCCGTTAAAACCTACGGCCATGGCTTTAAGGGGGCGTATCTGCTCCAGGAACCAGGAACAAACCGGGGCATATCTGTGATTTTCTGGGAAAGTGTCGAGGATATGGGTGAGAGCCAGGGTGATATTCACGAAGCGATTCTGCGGAAGATGGCGCCTCTGTTCACCCAACTGCCCACCAATACTGTCTATGAAGTGGTGTACGAAAAACAGGCCCAGTCCCTAGCTTCTGTGTCCTAGCGGGCACCTCGATGTAATTGGGTTGCGCGGCTTTGCCGCGCAACCCAACCCTTATTCTGACGTGGTTTCTTGGGTAAGAACTTTGATTGTTCGAGGTGCCCTAGCGTCAGTCGATCCCGTGGGTACATCTCACTTTGGCGAGTCTAGCCCTCATCCCCTAGCCCCTTCTCCCAAGCCGGGAGAAGGGGAATAGGAGTAAAGTCTCTCTCCCTCTTTGGGGTACCTCGATTAATTGTGGCCGGCGGCGAAGCCGCGCAACCCAACCCTTGCCGTGGGTACTGTGGTGAAAATCTGTATTAATCGGGGTGTCCTCAAGGAAGCCTAGGGCAATGGTCACGTTGCACAGGCCCAGCCTGGACCCTGAATCCCGCGCACAGTTCGGGAACCCATGTCCCTCCCTGTGTCAACCAATCGGTCCGTAAACCGGTCCATTGCCAGGGGCTGTCACTATACCTCAACCACCGGTCCGCTGCCATGACTGGGAATCAAACGGGGAAAGATCATGCCGAGTTCACCGGTGAAATTCCAGCGTTCTTCAACGGGACAACAGTCTTCGGTGGGACAACAGCCGAGGGCCCAAAAACCGAGGGAACGCCGATCGATTCAAAGCCGATCGATTCAAAGCCGATCGCGGCAAAGACAGCTCCTGGGAATTGCTGCGGGCAGCCTGTGGATGCTGGTGGGGTTAACGGGGTGTCGATCGGCGGTTTCCCCTGCGCCGGAGGCAATCTACACAATCGTGACCCCTGGAACGCTGTCCCCCGGTCAACCGATCCCCATACCCCAAAGTGA
>JAYKIB010000242.1:0-25420 GCA_035285005.1 Prochlorothrix sp. | reverse complement strand
GCCCTTCTCCAGCCGCAGCACCTTCACCTTCACCCGCACTTCCATCAATAAAAACAAAGTTCAAACCCGCAGCCAGCGCCAACCACTCCAGCACGTACCGTGCCGGAGCATCACGCAACACCAAACGCGGCACTCGTTCAACCGTTCCCAGATCGATCGAGGTGGCTTGAGGGCTTAAATCAGACACCGCGATGTCGCCGAGGGGGGGAGCAACGGCGCGAGGGAGGAAAGGAGGAGCCGGATTCGCCCGAGGAATCGCCGTCGGCTGGCCCCCCGTGATCGTAATTTCAGGATTCGGCACCAACACATCCGGATTCGCACCAGACCCCTGGGCCACCGTCGTCGAAGCCGCCGCCGGAGCCGTCGAAGACCTCGGAGCCGCCGCCGAACCGCCCCCACTCGCATCAAAATTAAACGCCAACCCCTGCGTACTGCGCGTCATCAACTCCCCCGCAGGTGCGCCACTCTCCCCCGTCACAATCACCCGCACACTATTGGCATCCAACTGCACCACCTGCACCGACGCAATCCCCGGCGCCGGATTCATCGACTGAAAACTTCCCCCACTGGGCAGCGCCAACTCCGAATTAATAATATCCGCCACCCAGCTATTACCCCGCTCCACCGAGAACACCTGGGGCCGATCGCCCGATCGAGCCTGCATCAGCAACAACTCAATGCCGCTATCCGTATCATTAACCTCAACCCCCGTAATCCGGGTCGCCGCCGCCCAAGCCGGTTGGCTCAGCGTCGTCACCAAAGCCGTCGCCGCGATCGTCGAACCCAGACCCAGAACACTCAGGTCCAAATTACCCAAGCCCGCAGCACCAAAACCAAAAATCGATTTCATCACCATAGTCCTCACACACAAATATAAAAATCTAAACAGCCAACCCCAGCCCTACTGAGCCGCCGCCTCAGCCTCAGCCTCCGCAGCTGCAGCCGCCGCCGCAGCCTCCAGTTCCTCATCCGACAACTTCACCACCACCTGAAGATTAAGCTCCGTAGTGATCACAGTCTCGATCGGATCGAACGTCACCCCACCGCCGGGATTGATGCGAAAAGTTTGGACCGGCGGCTCAGAGAGTACCTTATAGTTCGAGACCTGGATAATCGGCTCATATTTCTCCAAATCTCGGAAGAACGCCTGGGTCTTATCAAAATTCCCCTCCACCGTCATCACATATTTCTGGCGCTTAAAACGGCCATTCACCGCCGCCCCCAAGGAGCTATCCTGCACCTCCTCAATATCCCCCTCCGGCGCAAACCGGGTCAGGGTCAGGTTTTGGTTTTGGACCAAGCGCTCCAGGTCCAACAGGCTGATGTCCAGCACCTCCCCAGACGGGAAAAACGCCATTAACTCCTGTCGCCTAAACTCCACCTCATCCAGCTTGGCTTGGATCTCTTCCAAGCCATTGAGCTTGGCTCGTTGTTGCTGAGTTTGGCCCTCCAAATCCTGGATTTCGGTCTCGATCGTGGACTGTTGTTCCAAAACCGGCAGAATCAACTGCCAGACAATCACCCCCGCCCCGATCGCCCCCACTACGCCCAGAATGGCACCAATGACCACCGGACTTAAGCCCAGGGGACCCGTAGCCCCCGCCACCTGCTCTTCTGCGACAAACTCATCTGCATAGGTCATTCGGAAATCACCCCCATCTCTTGTAACGCCTTCACCCGCACCACGGTACCCGTGGCCTGGAGTTGCTCCAACTCCGCCAACACCTCCGCCGGCGCAGGACTGCTCAGTTGTGCATCTAGGGAAAACTCCACCACATAGGGGAGATCAACCTCTAGCTTGGGCAAAAATTCCTCCGGGATCGTCGGTGGGGGTTCTGCACCGTCGGGCACTTCCGGCTCAAACAAGGAAAACTGAAACACCTCCTCCGTTTGTTTGAGGTCAACCTGCGCTAACTTCACCGTGTCCTCCACCAAAAACGGCGAATTCTTGAGCCCCAGCAAAAAATCATTCAGTTGGGCATAGGACAGGGCACGGCCCCGTATCGTAATCACCTTGGGCGGAGCTTCCGGGGGCGGGGGCGCTTCCCCTTCCGCTGGGGGCGGAGCCGGGGTAGCTTCCTCGGGCAAGGCACCATCCTTGGCCTCAAAGGAGAGAATATTGACCCCTGGAGGCGTTTGGTTGCTCACCTCCTGGAGAGAGGCCGAAATCGGCTGCAGTTTCTGGAAAACACCGATCAGCGCCGCAATATCCGCCTCCGCCGCCGCAATTTGTTCCGTCGCGCTGTTCACCTCGGCAGCCTGCCCCGTCACATTGACGAGGTCACCCTGTAGGGTATCCCGCCGTGCCGTCATCTCCTGGAGCTGGCTCTGGAGGTAGAGATTGGCGCCGAAGGCCGCCGCTGGCAACGCCAGACCCACCAAGGCCCCAATAATCATGGGCGTATTGGCCGCACCTCCACCACCGGGCTTTGGCCCTGACCCCCCACCGGGAGCCGGTTCAGCCCGATCGTTGAGGAAATTAATATCTAAGCTATACATGGCCTATACCTCCCGCAGTCCAAGACCCAGCACCACCGCCATACCGGGGCGTTGCACCTCTGGGATTTCTTCGTCCACCTCAAGACTGAGGGACTCGATCGGATCAATGTGGGTGGTGGGCACGCTGAGGCGCTGGGTGAAAAACTCATCCAACTGGCCCAAGCCGCCACCCGGACCCGCCAAAAGCAGTTGGGCCACCTCCAGGTTGTCGTCCTGGTTGAGGTAGAAGTCGATCGATCGGCGCAGCTCATCCGCCAGCTCTCCCAACACCCGCAGCATCGCCGCCGCGCCGGGATTACTGGAAGTGGTATTACCACTCATCCCACCCACCGGGTTCACCGGCACGGTCATCCCTTGGAGGAGTTCCGTATTGCGCGACGGCGGCAGGTTCATGGCACGGGCCAGGGCATTTTGGATTTGGAAGGCCCCCATGGGAACCGTCCGGGAGAAATGGGGTACACCATCCACCACAATGGAGATTTCCGTATTATCAAACTCGATATCGGCAATGGCCACGGCTTCTTGGGAGCTAAACTGTCGCAATTGCTGGCGAATTGTCCGAATCAGGGAAAAGCTGCTAATTTCCAGCACATCCACCTCTAGGCCCGCTTCCTGGAAGGTATTGAGATAGAGGTCGGTGATATCCCGCCGAGCCGCCACCAACAACACCTGCACCTTTTCGATGCCGTCTTCGTCCACAAAAAAGCCCAGCTTTTGGTAGTCCACATCCGCTTCTTCCCGGGGGAACGGCAAGTACAGACCGGCTTCCTGGTTCAGAACCATGTCCCGCAGTTCTCGATCGTCCAGCTCAGCGGGAACCGGAATCAAGCGGCTAATCACGTCCCGTCCAGGGATAGCCGTGGCCACTTTCTTGGTTTTGATTTTGTTCTCCGCCAAGACAGTTTGCAGGAGCTCGCCTAACTCCGGAGGATTCGTAATCTGTCCGTCCTGAATCAGGTCCTCTGGCATTTCCTCGGAAATGTAGGTGACCAATTTGTAGGCTTGCCCCTGTTTCTTCAACTGCACCAGGTTGAGCCGCTCCGGTGTCAGCTCGATCCCAACGCCAGCTTTGGCACCTGAGAAGAGATTAGTTAAAAACACCGCTCGATTGACCCCCTCACAACGCTAGTGGACTCGTCCAAAACTGTCTGAACAGCAATGGCTCCCAAGGCAGAGCCCCGGCCAGTATTGACCTTGAAGCACCGTGGTGAAGGCTTTCCATAGATGTCTGGAGATTTCCGGAAACTAGACTGGCTCACTACTCAACCCTGTGATGTCCCCTTCGTCAAGGGCTTTTTTCAAAGCCGCACCCAAAGCGGCCCTACAAAAGGGAGGCGGACAGTGGCAAGCGCCAAGCGGCGGTTAGTCCATAGCCAGAAACCGCGAGCAACAGGCCGCGAGCAACAGGTCAAAAAATCGCCGCTGCGGGGAGAAACCAGACCTCACCCGGTTGCAAGCTACCGGGCCGTTGCCACGGTTTCCCGATTGATCGGGGACGATCGCCCTCACCTTAAGGCCAAGCTTCAAAAAGTGCAACGGTTTCCTAGCGTTTTCTTTTAACCCTGTCAATCCCTTTTGCCCCTGGAACCCTGCACGCCCTTATTTCAGAAGCGGATCCGGTTCCTGGGAGCCGATCGCCTCCTGCAGATCCCGCATCCCCAGGCGATCGAGACGCTGACCCAGCCCCTGGAGCATCTGCCGCACCAGTCCCGGCCCCCCATAAATCCAACTGGTGTACAACTGAACCAAACAGGCCCCCGCGCTAAGCTTGGCCCAGGCCTGGGCCGCATCTGCGACCCCACCCACCCCAATAATCGGCACCTGCCCCTGGGATTTCTGCCAGAGAAAGCGAACAATCTCGGTCGATCGCTGGCCCAGGGGCGCACCGCTGATTCCCCCCGCCTCCGTGGCAACGGGCGCACCGGTGGCCCGGAGACGTTCGGTCCGAAGCCCGTCGCGGCGAATCGTGGTATTGGTGGCGATGATACCCGCCAGTTGGTGACGATCGGCCAGCTCCAACACCGCTTCCAAGGCTTCCCAGTCCAAGTCAGGGCTAATTTTGACGAAAAGGGGGCGATAGGGGGTCGCGACCTCGGGATGAAGCGCCCTATTTTCCTGTTGCAGAGCTGCCAGCAGGGGATCCAGAGCTTCCGTGGCCTGAAGCGATCGTAAACCGGGCGTATTGGGCGAGGAGACATTGACCACAAAGTAGTTACCCCAGGCAGCCAAGCGCCGGAAGCTGGTGCAATAGTCGTCGATCGCCTGGTCGAGGGGAGTCACCTTAGATTTACCCAGGTTAATGCCGAGGGGAATGGACCAGGGCAGGGGGCGATCGGCCAGGGAGACCGGGCGGGCACTGGCAGCACGATCGGCAGCACCGGGCGCAGCAGCATCGGGCGCGGCAGACAGGGCAGCACTGGCGGGACTGGCAGCCCCAGCAAGACTATCCGCACTAACAGCACTACCCGCACTAACAGAGACTGCGTTAAGCTGCTCGGCAAAGTCCTGGAGACGCTGGGCTAGGGCTTCGGATCCGTGGTTATTAAAGCCCATGCGGTTCAAAATGGCCCGATCGTCCGCAAGACGAAACAAACGCGGCTGAGGATTCCCCGGCTGCGCCTGTTGGGTCACGGTGCCCAGCTCCGCAAAGCCAAAGCCCAAATCCCCCCACAGTGGGGCCGCCACACCGTCCTTATCAAATCCCGCAGCAAGGCCGATCGGGTTGCTGAAGGTCAACCCCCAGCGGGTCTGGCTCAGCCGAGCATCCCGGTAGGTGAAGCGAGCACGCAGGGGCGATCGCACCAGCCCGCCCCACGGCTGCACCCGTCCTTGGGCAGCGGATCCCAAGATCCCCAGGGCGCGACCGTGGAGGGTTTCTTCGTCTCCGAGGAGACCGGAAAAAAGTAGAGGCCGCAAAGCAAGTTGGTAAAGGTCCATGGCCGATCGATTTGTCTCGCGATAGGTTACAGCAGGTCCAGGAATAGCGGCTATCAGTTTAACCCCGAAGCTCCCCGGATACGCGGCCCTTTCCCCTGCATAGAGAACCGATGCATAGAGAACCGATGTATAGAGAACCGATGTATAGAGAACCGAGCCGTGCGGGGCGTTGGCTCGATCGGGACGGGATTGCAGGACGAAACCGCCCATCCCTAGGAATCGAGGTAACCTTAAATTAGGTGCCTAGCGTCAGGGGCACCTCGATTAATCCAAATTTTTGGGAGACAGCTCACGCAAGAATCAGGATTTGGGTTGGGCGCCTTCGCCGCAAGAGCCTCCGGCCCTTGGCCGCAGTTTCCCAACATCCTCTAAACTTCAGCAACTGAACTTCGATCGTCTGCAAATTCCTTCGACAACAGTGGTGTGGTTACAAGCAGCAGGAGCAATCTATCCTAAGTTAGCGACAACAGCATCCCCTCCCTCAGCCAAGTGCTACAGCAATTACGGGAGGGCACGGATCCGATTGGGTTGTGGGAGACTGCCTTTGCCTACATCCAGCAGCAAGTGGAATATCAGCTGGTGTGGATCCTCCGTTACGATCGGGCGAACCACTGTCTCCAAGGCCAAGGGGGCCACGGTCCCAACCTGAGCGAACCCGACTTTCTCCGGGAGCGCGTCAAGCTCAAGTCGGGGGACTTACTCGAACAATTAATGATTCAGCCCCGATCGCTGATTGTCCCCAACCTCTGCGAAGAACCCAAGGCGGGCCGACTCTCCAGCGTTGCCCAAAAGGTCGGCGTTCAAGGTGCCCTCCTCTTTCCCGTACACCGCCAAAACACCTGTTACGGCCTCATTATCTTTGGCTCCGAGCGCTGGGGCATTCTCGTTCGACCCGAAGAAAAAGCACTCCTGAATATCGTCCTCGGTCAGCTGGCGATCAGTCTCTACGAACAGGACCGCCAACAGCAGCATAAGCAGACCGAACGTCCCGAAAAAGTCATTCTGGAGATGATTCAGGGACTCTCCCAGCGCACCTCCCAATCCGAACGATCGCAATGGGTTCTGGAAAGCAGCCAAGCCTATCTCCAAACCACGAGCATGGGGATCTATGGCTACGAAGCTGAAGGTCGCTATTTTTATCCCCAGTCCTTTAGTCCCGACAGTACCCAGTCCCCCACCCAAGGCGGTACCCGCCGCACCGGTCGCAGTGGTGCCCGTTCCCAGGCCCAGGCCGACACGGACTCCCGCGCCCCTCGCCTCGCGGTTCAAACCATTCCTAAGCTTTACAGTGCCCTAGCCAGTAACACCAGCGTTACCATCGGCACCACCCAAAGTTCCCTCCCCACCGAGTCTACCCGCACCATTTTGGGCTACTGCCAGGGTCGATCGCTTCTCCTCGCGCCCCTCCTCAGCCACGGGCAACTGCTGGGCTTCTTAGCCGCGATTCAAGCAAAGGCCCGCCTTTGGAGTGAGGAAGAAAAAGAATTCCTCCAGGGAGCCGCCCAACTGCTGGCCCTAACCTACCCCCTCACCCAGGTGGAAGTGGAGCGCGATCGGCAACAACAGCGCCAGGATCTGCTCGCGGAAGTGGGACGGGCCGTGCGCAGCGATCGGAGTTGGCAGCAGCTGCTCAAGGATGCAGCACCCCAGATTCTCAACTATTTTCAGGTGGATCGCATTGTCCTCATGGTCTACGCAGCAGATGAGGATAACTTTGCCGTTGCCTTTCAGTTTCAGCGCGAAAAGCAGAAAAAGGCACCGGATTACTGGGCCGGTTTAAGTGAGGTGGACCTGCGCCTCCTGGAGGATGATATTCAGGGGGTGGCCCTGGAAAATGTGGAGGATGATCTACGGCTGCTGGCATGGCGAGATCTGTTGCTGGGCCTGGGAGTTCAGTCGTTAACCGTCTGCCGCACTACGGTGGATCTGCCCCTTGAGGGGGTGCTACTGCTGGGCCACAACACCCCACGCACCTGGTCCCCGAGCGATCGTCACTTCCTCCAGTCGATCGCCCAAAACCTGGGCCAAGCCCTCCATCAGTGGGTTCTACAGCAGGACCTCGAACAGCAACAGCGCCTCTACCAAACCCTGCAATGGGGCTTCAGTAGCATCCAACAGACCACCGACGCAGAGAGCTTGGAGCAAACCGTCACCGAGTTGATCGGTCAAACCCTCCAGGCCCCCCTTGCCACGCTAATCACCTGGAAGCCCCGTCGTCCCCTCGGTCGCTTCGCCGCCATCGCCTGCACCAATCCCGCCTTCGCCCTAGCGGAAGGGTTCCAGGTGCCCCTCAATGATGTGCTGATTGAGCAGGTCCTGGGCTATGACGGTGTCATGGTACTGTCGGTGGACCAACTCACGGCGGATACGCGCCAGTGGCTCACCCCCATTAAGCTCGATCGGGTCATGGCCATGGCCCTTCGTACCCGTCCTGAGGAGGATCCCCTCGGAATCATGCTAGTTGCCGATAGTTTTGGCCCCTTTTGGTCCGAAGGACTCCTCAGCCTGGTGGGAGCCTTGATCAATCAGTTGGCCTGGGTGCGGCGGGATTTACTCCTCGTCCAACGCCTCCACAAGAACCAGACCCGCATGCGACAACTGAACTGGTATAAACATTTCCGGTTTGTGGAACTCCGTCGCCAACTGGAAAGCGCCCAAGCCCACCTCAACCAAGCCCTCCAAGCGACCCAGAAAAACCCCCAGGCCACGCCCCCTGCTCTGCTCCAGCGCTACCAGCAGGCTGGCCACGGCATCAGCCAATCCCTCAGTGATGTCCTACAGGTGATTCGCCATGAACAATGGCAGTTGCAGTTTTACCAACGCAGTATTTCCCTGGCGAGTTTCCTCAAACGCGCCCTGGGACGCATCGATCCCCTGGTGAAACAGCGGCGACTCTGGGTCCAAATCCATGCGAATGACAGTGCAGTGGAGCTGGCGGGAGATATTGTCAAGCTAGAGAGTGTGCTCTATCAGGTTCTAATCTTTGGGAGCCAACGATCGCCGGAACAGGGCCGGATTGATATCTGGTGTCAGCTGTTAGACGAAACAACACTGGACATTTCCCTCACGGACAACGGACATATCGAGGCCAGTTTGCTCCTGGAGCTACAACAGGGCCGCCACAGCGATGCCCTTGCGCCGTCGAGTCTCGATCAGCCTCCGGGTCTGGTCTTGGCCGTCTGTCAAACTCTCCTCAGCGACATGGGCGGGAGTCTTGAGTTCTATGCTCTAGAGGATGGCCGCACCATGAGTCGTTTGGTTCTCCCGTTCATTTCTGTTCGATCGCGCTAGTCCCCGATCGGGTTAGCACCCTGCCTTGCAAAGGGGATTGGGGGAATTCTCCTAGGGGCACCTCGATGAATTGTGGCGGGCACTGGCTCGCCCCAGGGCTGGAGGAGGTCGCTCCCGCGTTGCAGAGTTTCCCCGCCGCAACGGACCCATCCCGCGTCCTACCATCTCGTGTCATACAATGAAGTACCTCGATTAACTAGCGGGGACCTCGCTTAATTGTGGCGGGCGCTTCGCCGCCCAACCCAACCCTGATTCTGCCGTAGATACGACGGTGAAAATCTGAATGAATCGAGGTACCCAACGGAGTCGCCGTGGTAAACAGCTGCATTTTTCGAGGTGTCCAATTTCAAGGTGTCCAATTACGAGAGTATTGATGACGCGTTTTTCCCGACCGACTCAACCCTTCAAAAACTGGTTCCCATCCCTGGGCCGATCGCCCCGATCGTTCTGGCTTAGCCGCTACACCCCCCAGTGGTCCCTGGGCTTCTGGCTCACCCTGGCGATCGTCCTCGCCTGGAGCAACCTCAGCGCCGCCCAAGATCCCGCCGACCCGATCGACCTGTCGCCCTTCCCCGACGACGGCATCAACCCCCTCGGTGACCTCACCCCCCCCCTCGCCCAGCCCGACGCTCCCCTCTGGTTAATCATCACCCAGACCGTCGTTGTTCTCGTGCTGGCGATCGGGATGAACTGGATTCTCAAGCGCTATTGGAAACAGCAGGTGCAGGATCGCCTGGTGCGATGGTTGGGGAATACGCTACCCAGCGGAGATAGCCGCCTCAAAGAAGAAGGCTTGCAGCCCGGGGACGACACAGCCCCCGTGGCCGCGTATGCAGAAGAAGCAGAGGTGTTGGCCCAGGAGCGGGCCAGTTTGCGGGATGACGAAACGCGCCAGAGTCTCGATCGCCTTTTGAGCTTTTTGCTGCTGTTGCTGCGGGCGATCCTCTGGGTCACCGCCATGCTCTACATCACCACCCTCTATCCCCTCACCCAGGAAGTCAGCAACCTCGCGATCGGTGCTCTGTGGGGCACATTAACCCAGCCTTTCTTTGCCCTCGGCAGCGAAAGCTACTCCCTCACGGATTTGCTGGTCCTGGCCATTCTGTTTTGGGGCCTGGTCATTGGCAGCAGCACCGTCACCAAACTGATTAAGGTGCGCCTGCTCACCCTCACCCGCATGAGTCGCGGGGCCCAGGAACTGATTGCCTCGATCGTCCGCTACATCCTCATTTTCATGGGGACCATTACCTTACTCCAGGTGTGGGGCCTCGACCTGAGTTCCCTGACCTTGCTGGGCGGTGCCTTGGGCGTGGGCATCGGCTTTGGTTTACAGGACATTGCCCGGGACTTCAGTAGTGGCCTTGTGTTGCTCTTCGAGCGATCGATCCAAGTGGGCGACTTCATCGAAGTGGATAACTACATGGGTACCGTGGAGCGGGTCGGCCCCCGTAGCGTGTTGCTGCGCACCCTCGACCAAATTTCCATCATCGTCCCCAACTCGAGCTTTATCAGCAATAACGTCATCAACTGGAGCCACGACAACCCGATCTCTCGCCTTCGTCTACCCACCCCCGTCGCCTACGGATCCGATGTGGCCCTGGTTCACCAGTGTCTGATGACTGCCGCTACGGAACATCCCGATATTCTGGACAGTCCCGAGCCGAAGGTTTTGTTTTTGGGCTATGGCGACAGCTCCCTGGACTTTGAAATCTTTGCCTGGATTCGAGATCCTGCCCGTCAGTTACCCATCAAGAGCGATTTATTCCTCCGCATTGAGGAACAGTTCCGGCGACACAATATTGAAGTCCCCTTCCCCCAACAGGATCTGCATGTGCGATCGGGTCACGTTCCCATTCAGCTGTCGCCCACCTTGGAGCAGGCCCTAACTCAACTCCTCCAACGTCTGACCCCAGAAAGCCCCACCAATCCCACCCCCCAGCCTCCGACACAAGACCCCTAGGGCGTGCCATCAATTAACTGTAGAACTCTTGCGATCTCAGAGTTACATGCACGCCCCGGTGGTAGGAGCTAGGGGCTGTGTTCCTGACTCGGAGGGCACTCTAGGGTTCAAGGATGACCACTCCTAGTACTCTGCTGCCTAAGTATTGCCACCATTACGTTTGGGGAGCGCACCCACTTTGTGGGTGCGCTCCCATGCTCAAAGGGAGGTGGGACTTAAGCCGTAGTCTACTAGCCGCGCCTAACCTCTGCGGTGCGTTATGGCTGCGGTGCGTTCGGCGAAGCCGAACACACCCTACTGGACTAGGGGCGCGGTTTTCGTGCCCAATGCGGAATTCTGAGCCAGGATCCCACCGCCCCAGACCTCCGGGGCAGACGGTCCAAAACGCTGGGAAAATCCCCTACCGTTGGGAGAGAGACAGGAAGACAGCGTATAGTAGAAACGTTTAGTTTTATGGACACCTCGATTAATCCACATCTTTAAAAGATGGCCCACGCATGAATCGGGGTTGGGGGGGGCTTCGACTCCGCTCAGCCCGCTCCCATGAATCGAGATCCCCTTATCCCATAGATCCTTACGCGCCTGCTATCCCATGAACGCAGAATCTAAATCTGTCCCCTTCTCAGCAGAAGACTTTGAAAAAGCCCTGGCAGAGGGCCATGACTACGAATTCCAGACGGGCCAGACGGTGACAGGCGTAATTGCGGACCACACCAATGATGGCATGTACGTGGATATTGGCGGCAAAGCTGCGGCCTTTCTACCCCGCCGGGAAGCAGGCATGAAAACGGTAGTTGATCTCTCGGCCCGGTTTCCCGTGGGCGAAGAGCGGGAATTTCTGATCATTCGAGAGCAAAACGCCGACGGTCAAGTGACCCTCTCGGTGCGGCAATTAGAACTGAAACAACTCTGGGAAAACTTGGAGGAGCGCCAGTCGGGCCGAGTCACCCTACAGGTTAAGGTCACCGGTACCAACCGGGGGGGAGTAACCGTGGATGTGGATGGGTTGCGGGGCTTTGTACCGCGATCGCACCTGTTGGAGCGGGAAAACCTGGATGCCCTGAAGGGACAGGAGATTTCCGTCGCAATTCTGGAAGTCAGCCGCGATCGTAACAAATTGGTCCTGTCCCAACGCCTTGCCAGCCAAGCCGCGCAGTTTGCCCAGCTGGAAGTGGGGCAACTGGTGGAGGGCCATGTGGTCAGCCTCAAGCCCTTTGGTGCCTTTGTGGAATTTGAGGGCGGCACGGGTCTGCTCCACATTAATCAGGTCAGCGATAAGTTTGTGAAGGACTTGGGGTCTGTATTCTCACCCGGTCAGCCAGTGAAGGCAATTATTGCTGATCTAGACGAAGGACGGGGCCGTATTTCCCTCTCGACTAAGTATTTAGAAAACTTTCCCGGCGAAATGTTGGAAAATGCCCAGGAAATCTTGGATTCTGCCGACTCCCGCGTTGAGCGAGCCAAGAAAAAACTGGGAATTTAGGCCCCAACGGGCACCTCGATTAATCCGAATTTTTGGGAGACAGCCCACGCAAGCATCAGGGTTTGGGTTGGGCGGCAAAGCCGCCCCACTACACCCCCGATCCCGACCTGGGGGGCCTATCTCGCTGGGGTAGCGGGCTAAGCGCAGTCGAGGCCCGCCCCCAATTAACCGAGTGTCCTATGGGGTAAGGCTTACCTCCCCACGCAGCGGGAGCGACACACCTCAAGCTTGTCCTGAGCATCGGGACGGTTGCCCTCTTTCCGTACCAATCCAACCCACACCATAACCATGACCCTGACCTGGGAACTCGACTTTTACTCCCGCCCGATCGTCGATGACGACGGCAAAAAAGTATGGGAACTGGTGCTTTGCGAAAGTGCCCAAAGCATCGACACCGATCCCGACACCCTCCTGCGTTACAGCCAATACTGCCCCAGTAGCCAGGTCAACTCGGTTTGGCTCCAGGATGCGATCCAAGGCGCGATCGACCAGGCCGGCAAAACCCCAGGCCAGATCCGCTTTTTCCGGCGGCAAATGAATAACATGATCACCAAAGCCTGTAAGGATTTGGGCCTCAATGCTAAAGTCAGCCGCCGCACCCTAACCCTGCACCACTGGCTCCAGGAGCGTCATCGCACGGTTTACCCCGCACATCCCGGCTACAAGGCCGCTCCTCCCACCCCTTCGGTCCAATATCCCCCAGAACGCCCCAATCCCCTACCCGATGCCCTGCGCGGCGATCGGTGGGCCTTTGTTTCCCTACCCGTTGCGGACTTTGCGGAGATGGGGGAGTGGGATATTAGCTTTGGAGAAGGCTTCCCGTTGCAAAGCCTGGGTTTAAGTGAGACAACGCCGATTTCAGGGCTGATTATCTACGCCGATCGAGCGGTGGCGCTGGCGGGCTGGATGTCCGGTCTGGAGTTGGGGTTTGTGACGGTGGATGAGAAGGCACCGGCAAGTTTGGTGCTGGAAACGGGGGCCAACGATCGTTGGCTGTTGTCCAGTTTGACCACTCCGGCTCTCCTAAAGGAGGCCCAGAGTTTTGCGGCGGCTAAGGCCAAGGCCGATCAGGTCCATTTCCTGGCGATTCAAACCAGTCCTGAGTCGGAATCGTTTGCTGGGTTCTGGCTGCTCCAGGAAATTCCCGATTTGTAGGCGATCGCGATCGGGGTTTTCTGGTGGGTTGACGGGTACCGATCTCCTTCGTGAGCCGCCACCCTAGTAGACCCCGGCCTAGGTCCCATCTCCCTTCTTCCAAGGTGTCCCGTACACAGATCGTACAAACGAACAGATCGGACAAGCGAGATGAATCATGGGATCTGACCCCTGGATAATACACTTGTATTATTTACCCCGCTTTGATATGATTCAGCCGGGGTTTGTCCCCCCATTCCCCATTCCACCCCCCTGGAGGCCAAGCCTTGAGTAAGCGTGGTGCGGTGTATGCGGCCCCTGACGATCGGGAAAACCTAACCCAAGGTGCATTCCTGGTCCGAATTTCTGGTTCCTCCCAACGGGATACCCCCCGCAACCGCCAACAAGCTCTGGAGCAGTTGCTCGATAGCATCGACCTCGATCGCTGTTTTGCGAACGGCCTTGGAGCATCTGACCTCATTTTCATTCCCCTTCACTGTTCCCCTGCGGAGATTCCCATGAGTGCTGCCCCTGAAGAACACGACATTATCCTGGCTGCTGCGGAAATCATTGAGTTAGCTAAGCTCAAGGTGGACCTGGCCAAGGCGTTTCTTGCGGCCCAGGACTACAAAGATCTGGTGATCAAAGTGGTGGCACCGGATAGCGGCCATCTCACCGCAACCGAGTGTGAGCAGGTGGCGGACAAAAGTTTTGCGAAGACCTTGAAGGGATTGGCCGAGGCTAAGGTCAAGGTGACCCAGTGGTACGAGAATTCGACGGGCCGCCATGAGCTGATTCTGAATGAACTCACGTTTATGGAGTCAGAAATTGCCGATACGCTGGCGATCGGGACGGGAAAGGCTGATTCCCAGCCGTCCCAATCTGCTCCAGCTAAGGCTGCTGCTGCGACCCCGGAAACCCCGGAAACCCTGGAAACCCCGGAATAAGTAGCCTCGGGTTCCTGTCCGATCGCCGCCTGCTGACCCGATCGCCGCCTACTGCAGCGTGTCCCCCGCTGCGCGGGGGACACTTCCCGATTTAAGACTCGATCGACACAATCGCCGCCGATGGAATCGCCCCAATGCGACCCTGGTACACCAACCCCTGGTAGAGCATCGCCACCACCTCAGCTCGGGTTGCCGCCGCCGTGGGTTGTAGCAATTGCCCATCGCCCGGTAACACAATCAGAGCCTTTTCCAGAGCTGCCGCCACCGCTTTTTGGGCATAGCTTGGCACCTCCGCCCGATCCAGAAACCGATCGAGCCGGTCGATCGAGCCAGCCTTAAGTCCCAGCCCGCTAGCCAAGGACAGCAGCACCTGGAAGCGTTGCACGGGCTGGTGGGGCTGGAACCGTCCAGTTTTGGACCCGGCCAAAAAACCGCCGCGCATGGCCGTGACGATCGCCTCCCGCGCCCAAAAGTCCTCCGGGATATCCGTCAGCGTCGGGGCCGGGTGTTGGGGGCTGGGTTGGAAAATGCGGCTCAGTAGGGCCGCATACTCGGCGCGGTTAACCGGACGATCGGGTTGAAAACTGCCATCGGGGAACCCCTGGACCAGATTGCGGTGGGCGAGGGGGCGGATGAAGGCGGCTGCCCAGTGGTCCTGGACATCCCGCAGGCCAAGGTTGGTCACGGGCACCTGGACCTGGTAGGGGGAACTAAGGGCCGTGGCTTTGCCCAGGGCCACGAGAGCTTGGTACACCAGGGCAACGGTTTCACCGCGTGTGGCAGGGCGCAGGGGATCGAGGTGGTGCGGATCGGGATAGTTAACGACCAACTGATGTTGGGTAGCGGCGGTGACAGCAGCGGTGGCGTAGCTGGGAATTTGCACCCGATCGGCGTACAGATCCAAGAGGCCACTGTGGCCACCCGTCAGTCCCAGCCCCGAGACCAGGGACACCAGGGTTTGAATGCGAGTCAGGAATTGTTGGGGGCGGAAGCTGCCATCGGGAAACCCGCTCAAAAACCCCATGCGGCTCGCCTGGAGAATTGCCTCCCGTGCCCAAAAACTCGCGCTGAGATCCCGGTAGGAGGGGGCCGATCGCATGAGGGGCCGATCGAAAACCTTGGCAAGAAGAGCCGCATATTCGGCACGGGTGAGGGTGCGATCGGGTCGGAAACTGCCATCGGGGAACCCACTGACCAAGCCGCGATCGCTGAGGGGAGTCACAAACAGGGCCGACCAGTGGCCGGCTAGATCGCTAAAGGGCACCGATCGCAGGCGCGGGGGCGGACCGGGGGCAGGATCTGCGGGGGGAGCAGGAGTCCCCGATCCCGGTTTGAGTGGGGGCGGCACCTGGACCGCTGCAAAGGTCAGGGAGCCGGTCACGGTGGTGGGACTGAGCCAGTTACCGACGGAGACCAGGGGAGGGGCCGGGGTCGATCGGGATTGGGCGAGGTCCTGGGTTTGATTGTGGCGCAGGTGGTTGTGGCCCGGATCCTGGGGATAGCCCAAATCTGGCTGGGCCGTGTCCTTGACGATGAGGCCGTAGCTCCGGTTGTGGATGATGCGATTACGCCGCAGGACGGGCCGCGCTGCGCCTAGGCAGGCAATACCCACCTCATTATCTTGGATCAGATTTTGTTGGATCAAGGGCGCACTATCACCCCCAATGGCAAGCCCCAACCGCATTTTCTCGAAGCGGCAATCCTGAACCTCTCCTTTGCTCCGGTGCAGAAACGTGATGCCACCGGTTTTGTTGTCCTGGAACTGACTGCCGTAAACCCCGACGTTAGCCCCCTGGGTCACCAGTAGTCCTTCCCGCCCACACTGTTGGATACGACAGGCGGCGATCGTGGCGCGTCCGCCATCCACCCAAATGCCCGTGCCTTGGTGCAGGGGATTGGTCACGGTGATCCCCCGCACTTCTGCGTTGTCTTCGAGGTGAAGGGTCAACACCAAAGTACTGCCCCAGGCATCGGATCGGGCCTGATTTCCCCCCTCGATCACCACTCCCTTGCCCTGATCTTCCTGCCGCCCCAACACAGTCACCCCCAAGGGCACCACCAGGGGAAAGTGTTCACCCTGTTGGGCGGTGTAGTAGCCGTCTCCCAGTTGGATGAGGGTACCGGGGGTGGCTTGGGCGAGGGAGGGCGTGGGTGAGGGTTTGGAAGGGGTGGGCAGCGGAACCAGAGGCACTGTTCTGGCCGGTGCGGGGGTTAACGTACAGGGTGGGGGGGCTAGCAGGGACCATCGGGGATACTCATGGGACTCAAGGGGTGTGCGCCGATCGCAATCGCGGCAAGACTCTGAAGATTCTCTAGGGGCACCCTTCTCAATCGCGGCGACTCACCTCGGTTACCCTGGCGGTGCTCGTCAAGGCCGAAGGACTTGCAGAGCTAGGGGTTATCATCATTCAACCCTAGAATGCCTTCAGAATCAGGGATACAGCCCCTAGATCCTACAACTGGGGCGGGCGTGTCACTCGGATATCGTCAGGTTTCCACAATTATCCCCAGGGCACCTCGATTAATCCGAGTTTTTGGGAGATAGCCCACGCAAGAATCAGGGTTTGGCTTGGGCGGCTTCGCCGCCCAAGCCGATGAATCGAGGTGCCCTAACGACGAAGAACTGCGACCCATTGCGGCAGGCGGCTTCGCCGCTGGCGACTACAACGGACCGGTTGCGGGGCTGGGTGAGCCCGGGAATGGCCTGATACACGAGTGCAATTTCCCCTAGGCCACCAGCGGCTGACAGAGCTTGTCCTCCAGATCCACCTCCTGCTGCGCCACCGCCTCGATCGCATCCTGGATCACCGCCTGGGGCGATCGACCCGCCTCCACCTGGCCTAACCAGCGCTGGGCCTGGTTCCCCTCCCGCAGAATTTTTTGCAACGGCGACAGAAAACAACTAAACCCCTTAGCCTTAGCCACCGGCCACAGCTCCCGGTAGAGCTCCTGAATCCAGTCGCGGGCCAGGATTTCCCGCCCGTCTTGCCAGTGGCGTAGGATTGCATCCAAGCTCGATCGAGCTGCCGCCGCTTCATTCGCTAGGGTCAGGTCCAGTAGATCCGAGGCTCGGGTGGCCGCGGGCAAGCGGCTTTGGGTCAGGGGATCCAGATCCGGCTGTTCCAGCACCTGCCAGATACGGGCCTCTAAAAATGCCGTGATCGCCAGCAGCGCCAGGGGATCCGTCACCAAATCACAGATTCGCACCTCCAGACGGTTCACCTTGTAGGGGCGCTGATCGCCGTTAGGCCGCACCGAATTCCAGAGGTGGCGCACATTTTGCATCGTCCCCAGGCGCAACTGCTCCTCAACCCAGTGGACATAGTGGCTATGACTTTCAAACAGGGGCGATCGGGGGGGGGTTTGGGGAAAAAGTTGCCAGCGACTGGAGTGGGAACCGCTGGGCTGGCCGTCCAAGAAGGGCGATGAAGCACTGAGGGCTAGGAGGAGGGGCGCTTCCAGGCGAATTAACCGACAGGCCCGGAGCAGATCTTCGGGATCGTGAATGCCAATATTGATATGAATGCTCGCGGTGACCACATCGGTGCCATAGGTCTGTTCGATGTAGCTATGGTAGGGATTGTCGGGATCGGAGCGGTAGAACCGATCGCGTCCCCCAAGGGCCAAAGTGCTACCGGGAATGATTGTATAGTTGCCCAATTGGTGCAAATACTGCCGCAGTTGCTGGCGAGGCCGCACCAGGTCACACAGAAGCCGCTCATAGGAACAGAGGGGAGCCGTGGTGTATTCCACATTGCGGCTGTCCGGCTCCCGCATAAAGCGATCGAGGGCCAGCACAATTTGGTCCGACAACCCCACAATCTCGCCCTGGGGGGTTCCGGTATACATCTCAACCTCAAATCCTTTACACAGCAGCACGGTAGTTTTTCCCCTCCAGTGGTCTCGCTCCGATGATAACGCTCCGATGGGAACCCTTGGGTCGATCGGCCTCGATCGGGTGGCCTGACCTGATTTACCCTTGATTCACCCTATTGTGCGGGATGGCTGACCCACTTCTCTATATTTTTTTCAGAGTTAGGGGTTTCTGACGTGCGCAACATTTATTGATATAATAGGGCGCAGACTAGAGGAGACAATGGGAAATACTTCAGTATCTAGGAATACAAAACCCCTAAATTTTCAAGGACTTTTCGAGCATATGCCGTGATCGTTCGGGAGCTTTTGAAAACGCTCTAGGGCCGTTAGCTCAGATCGATTTCCCCTAGATCTAGAACGCTTTTTCCCACTGTCCAGTCCTTTAAGCAATTCTCGTTTCGTCTGTGCTTGGACATCTGGTCTTCCCAAGGGGGCCATCCCGCTCGGGTTTACTTCTGTGCTACCGAGCGCAAGCACCACCGGAGATAAAGCACCCTACGGCATCACCTCATTCCTGGTTCTCTGGGGCTTTTGCAGGTTTACGGGCAGCTTTTGGCCCCAAGCTTGAAATCTCCAGTCTGTTAATTCTTTTTTCACCGTCCTGTTCACGTTGTCCGGCTTTGAAGGTGTTGACCTTATGATTCAGTCTACTGCTATTCTTTCCTATTCCATTGACACGATTCGCGACGAGGCCCGCCACCTGATTCATCAGGGTTGTGTGAGCCGCCAACAGCCGATTTACATCCTTTGCAAGTACATTCCCGCTCGGGAATGGGCTGGGGTCGAAAGCGAGTTGGAGCGTAATAGCTACCTGCTTCGCGATCGTCTGGGCGACCTGGTTGGTCGTGAAGACTGGGAAAACGACTAATAACCGCTGGGCACCTCGAAAAATCAAAATTTTCGTCCTAGTGATCCACGTAGGCATCAGGGTTGTGGGGGGCGGCGAAGCCGCCCCCCACAACCCATCGGGGTATCCCGCTATTAGTCCCATCACCGACCGAGTATCTCGATTCATTCAAGGTTTTAGGCGATAACTACGCAAAAATGAGAAATCGGACTGGGCGGCTTTGCCACCCAATCCGATTAATCGAGGTAAATGACTGTTTTTCGTCCTTGCCCTCTGCTTACCCCAGGGGGCCTCTTTTTTGGGTATGGGCACTTCGATTAATTATGGCAGGCGGCTTCGCCGCCTGCCATAACCCTGATTCTGCCGTGGGCACTGCGGTCGGAATTTGAATTTTTCGAGGGGCCCGTATGTATTTTTTGGGTATGTGAGCTGCGGGCACCTCGATTAATTGGGTTGCGCGGCTTCGGCCGCGCAACCCAACCCTAATGCTGCCGTGGGTACCACGGTGAAACTCTGTATTAATCGAGGTGCCCCTGTGTTGAATGGGCTTGGGAGAGGATCGCGGTGCGTTACGCCTGCGCCTAACACATCGCATTGGCTCGATACGGCTAACGTAGGGCATGGGTTAGCGGGCGCGCTTGAGACTTTCCAAATTCATAAAGGTGCTGCCCAAGGTCACCGCCAGCGTCCCAAATCCCAAACTCCAGGGAATTCCATCCTGTAATAGGAGCGAGGCTAAGAGCACGGTCAAAAAAGGCGCCAAGGCCGTGATCAAGGTCGTGGGCAACGCTCCGATCGCCTCAACGCTGAAGGTATTAAAGGCGTAGCTCACCGCCGCTGCGCCCCCTAACCACAACCCCCCTTGCACAAGGGTTTGGATTTGGGCTGGTGTCAGTTGTGGCACCACAAACATCGCGGGAGTTGCGAGCACAAAAACCAAGCCAAACTGAACCACCGTAATCACGGAGTAGTGGAGCCGACGGCCCACCACACTGGTCAGGAGGAGGTAGAGGGCAAAACCCCCAGCGCTGAGAAGGGCCAGTAGCAATGCCTCTAGTCCCCATTCCGGCACATCCTGGGACACACTGAGGGTTGCGATGCCCCCCACGCCCAGGGCGATAAGACAATAGAGGCGGAAGGAACTGGGTCGATCGCCCACTAATCCCCAGGACAGTAGCGCCAGAAGGGCGGGATATAGGAAAAAGAGGGTCACCGCTACCCCGGCTGCCGCTTGCCCCACAGCTTGGTATAGGGACCACTGGGACACAAAGAGCAGACTCCCCCCGAGGAGCAAATTCACCCCTAGGCGACGATGTTCTAATGGGGATAAGCCAGGCAGAGTTCCCTGGCGGAGGGCCTGGAGATCGGCCCAGAGGGACGGGTAAAAATATTGGCTCAGGCCAATGACCACCGGCAGGACCACCACCATCCGCAGCCACACCGCCAGCCACGTATTGCCCCAGGTTGCCGCGAGGGGTTCCCCCGCGCTACCCCAGCCATTACCGCTGGGCGTCACTTGGAACAGTCGTTCCACCAAAACATATTGCAGGGCTAATCCCAGCACGGAAGCCAGGGCCAAGAGGACCCCGCCCCAGTTCCAGCGGGGGGCCGAAGCAGTACGTCGAGTCGGGGGCGTTGGACGGGGAGCAGGGGGTGGGGGGAGTTTGTCTAGGTCAAGGGTGTAGTCTTCGGGGGACGAGGCCGGGGTTGGGGCAGCGGGGGCAGAGGTTGGGGCGATAGAGTCAGCGGAGGTCGGCGGAGAGGGGGGAGGCGGGGAAACGACGGGAGAGGGGGTCGATCGGGCTGAGGCAGGGGAGACCGCCGTCGGGAGAGTGCTGGAGTGCTGGGCTAACTGCTGACTGAGGCGCTGGACGAGGGTTTCGAGGATGGCCTCCCCCTGTCGCTCTAGGCCCTGCATTGCGGTGAGCTGGTCTTTGAGGGCCTGTTGGGACTGGTTAATTTCCTGCTGGAGGGTGTGGAGGGTGCTCGTGAGGCTACGATCGAGTCCAGCCAGGAGGTGCTGAATATCTTCGCTACGCCGGTGCAGATCGGCGGGGGACAGGGTCGCGTCGATCGAGGACCCGTGGGATGCAACCAGGGCAACCAGCTGTTGCTGGAGGTGTTCAGCGAGGATCTGGGCGAATTGTTTAGCCCATTGTTGCTGCTGTTGCAGGATTTGGGGCGAAACCGCCGCAGCGGGGGAGGGGCTAGGGGCAGGGGCGCTGGTTTGCAGGCCCTGGCGCAGGAGTTGAGTTTGGGTTTGCCGCAGGTGTTGGACCTCACTCTGGAGGTGGTATTTTTCCTGCTGTAGGGCTTGGATCTCGGTCTGGAGTTGGGCCACCCAGGTTTCTTGGAACTGAATCAGGGAGTCGTTGATGGCTTGGATGCGCCGATCGCCCGCCGAGGAGTCTGTTGGGGAGGAGGGGGGAGCGGAGGGAGATCCCGCAGCGGGGTCAATCATGGCAGGGTCGCGGTGGCAGGATGGGGGGCATGGGGCGGGCGTGTAACTCTGAGTATCGCCAGGTTTCTGCAGGTCATTGATGACACGCCCTAGAACACCCAGGACTTGGGCAAGATCCTGGGTCGATCGCAACGGGGCAGCATGGGGCGCGGTGGCCCTCGTCGCAAAGGCTGCTATTGCGGTGCATCATAGCAAGGGACTGTAGAAACACAAGGGGGGCAGGGGGAATTCCGTTGCCCGTATGGAGTTCTGGCCCAGAAGTGTCTCACACCGCCGCAGGGATTGGGCTTCCTCTTCCCACCCCGGATCCGGCTGTCCGGATTTGACTGTCTGGTTTGGCTGTCTGGTTTTGCTGTCTGGATTTGACTCTTCAGACTTGGGCACCTCGATTAATTGTGGCGTGCGGCGAAGCCGCACGCCACAACCCCTATTCTTGTGTGAATCACAGGATGAAAATTTGGATTAATCGAGGTGCCTACTTGGCTATCCGGATTTGACTGTTCAGATTCAGCTGTTCAGATTCAGCTATCCGGATTTGACACTTCAGATCCAACGGGTCAGACCCGACCATGACACGCTAAGGCTCACTCCGGCAACTCACCCAGGGAACCATCGGGCAGCGTTGCCCCGCTCCAGTTCACCCCATCCATAATCGTCCCGCTTAAGTTAGCCCGTCGGAGATTCGCATCGATGAGAAGCGCATTGGTCAGATTGGCCCCCGCCAAATTCGACCAGTTCAATTGGGTTCGGAAGAGCTTCGCATCACCTAAATTTGCCTCCCGTAAACTGCACCAATTCATATTGGCCCGTCGTAGGTTCGCCCCTTGAAGATTGGCTCTCCGTAAATTTGACCCCAGCAGCACGGCACCGGTAAAGTCCACCTGCATTCCCTGGGCATTTTCCAGACTCATCCCCGTAAGGATGGCATTCACAAACTTGCAGTGATGCACGTAGGCTTCAATAAAAACGGCACTGGTGAGATTGGCCTGGGCAAAGTCCACCCCCACCGCCATAATCTTCATGCCCTTCACCCGGCTAAAAATCGCGCCCATGGCCTTTGCACCACTCAGATCAGCCTGGGAGAGATTCGCCTCACTAAAGTTCGATCCCACTAATTCCGCGTATTGAAGGCAGGCTCCCGCCAAGTTTGCCCCGCGCAGACTGGCATGGCTGAGCTGGCTTCCGGTGAGGTTTGCGCCCGACAGATCCGCACCAATAAAGTTGCTCGACGTTAAATTGGCGTTACTGAAATTCGCCTTGTGTAGCCGTGCCTCCCGAAAGTTGACTCCGGCGAGATTGGCATGGCTGAGATCCGCTTCCATGAGGTTGGCCCCGCGCCAATCTAGATCGGGTAACTCAACCTTGGGAAGCGAGAGACCGGGCAGACTAACCTGCCGAAAATCTCGTTCCCCGCTCTTGTACCGGGTAATGAACTCAAGTTCCGTTTGATTATCCATGGAGTGCGATCGCCTTGAGAGAAAGCAGCCATGCTGCGATTTCGATGCAGCAGGGGAGTAGCAGTGTATTGCTTCGATCACCAGCGTTCAGCCCGATGGTGTCCACGGGAGACCCCAGGCTCAGCCCTTGGGGGCTGGGATGGTGCCGGTCAGGGGAAATATTCTGGTTTACTGACTGGTGACGACGTGACGATCGGGGGATTCCCAAAGCCTAGCCCATCTTGTCGCAATTGCGTGTGATGGGGACCGGAGTGTGACTGAGTCTCAGTCGATCGGTGAGAGTCCAGGAGGGACAGCGAGGCTATTCCGGTAGAAACGCTGACGTCACGTACAGACGATCTCCCTGGGGTAGTCTGGGCGATCGGCTGAGGTGAGTTCGGTCTCAACAGGCCAAGGACCAAAGCAAACGGCGCGACGAGTCGGAACCGCTAACCGCAGGGGATGGGGCTAACGGTACTTCAGCATAGATCGTTTTGCGTCAACGTGCTGTAACCGAGGATGCCCAGGCTAACCCCTAAACTTGTCCCGAGGCTGGCCCACAAGTCTTAACTTTTGCAACGTCTGGAGAGGGGGGTTGGGTCTTTCACGAAATAATAGATCCCCTGGGGAAGTGGCCTGGGGACAGGTGTGGCAGCCTGCGGAACTGTACGCTACGGCACTGTACGCTACGGAATATAACTCGATTCCCGTGCCCCAAGGCCCCAACGTACCCTAGCCTTCGATGGAGTGTGTCTTACAACTCCGTCACCCAGGCAACTGATAGCGGCCATCACGGGATGATTGCCATGGCGACCCACGCTGAGGTGAGGCTGTACCCCATGCCACGCGTACCGCTACAGATTGGGATTGCTATATAATCGTCATCCCCAGCAGGCACCTCACACACTCCCAATTTTTGCTGGGTGACTGATGCAAGATTTGGATTGGAAGAATGGGTCGGCGGCATAGCCGTTGCTTCCCCCTGTTACTTCCCATTTGTTGTGGGGTGCCCTACATAAGATGCCTTATTGCGGTGCCCTATGGCGGTGCCCTATGGCACGACTGATTTATTGCACAACCTATTCGTTCGGGAAGGGAGCGGCCATGCCAGAGAACCTTAGAAGCCAAGTGGTAACCCAGGGAGTGAAGCGCACCCCCAACCGGGCCATGTTACGGGCCGTCGGCTTCCAGGATGAAGATTTCAGCAAGCCGATCGTCGGTCTTGCCAACGGCTTTAGCACCATTACCCCCTGCAACATGGGAATTGGAGAGCTAGCCACCCGGGCCGAAGCCAGCCTCAAGGCGGCGGGCGCCATGCCCCAAATCTTTGGCACCATCACCATCAGCGATGGCATTTCCATGGGCACGGAGGGGATGAAGTACTCCCTTGTCTCCCGGGAAGTGATCGCGGATGCCATTGAAACGGCTTGCAATGCCCAAAGCATGGATGGGGTGCTGGCCATTGGCGGCTGCGACAAAAACATGCCCGGCGCCATGCTGGCCATCGCGCGCATGAATATCCCTGCCATCTTTGTTTACGGCGGCACAATTAAACCTGGCAAGTTGAATGGATGCGACCTCACCGTGGTCAGCGCATTTGAGGCCGTGGGTCAAATTACAGCGCAGAAAATCAACGATGCCGAATTGATTGCCATTGAAAAAAATGCCTGTCCGGGTGCTGGAAGTTGCGGTGGAATGTTCACCGCCAATACCATGAGTTCCGCCATTGAGGCGATGGGATTGAGTCTGCCTGGCAGTTCCACCATGGCCGCCGAAGATCCTGAGAAAGCCGACAGCGCGGCCCGTTCAGCGGAGGTTCTGGCCAAAGCGATTCAGGCCAACATCCGCCCCAGCGATCTGCTGACACGCGAGGCCTTTGAAAACGCCATCAGCGTGGTCATGGCCGTTGGGGGCTCCACCAATGCGGTCCTCCATCTGTTGGCCATTGCCCGCACGGCCGGCGTGCCCCTGGCGATTGACGACTTTGAACGCATTCGCCAACGGGTGCCAGTCATCTGTGATCTCAAGCCCAGCGGCCGGTTCGTCACGGTCGACCTGCACCAGGCGGGCGGCATTCCCCAGGTGATGAAGCTCCTGTTGGAGGCTGGCCTGCTCCATGGCGAGTGCCGCACCATTGAGGGGCTGACCCTGCGCGAGGTCCTGGCCTCTGTGCCCGCCGAGCCCCCCCAGGGCCAGGAGGTCATCCGGCCCCTCAACCAGCCGCTCTATGCCAAGGGCCACCTGGCGATTCTCAAGGGCAACCTGGCCAGCGAGGGAGCCGTAGCCAAAATCAGTGGGGTGAAAACACCGGTTCTGACGGGTCCTGCGCGCGTCTACGAAAGCGAGGAAAGCTGTTTGGCCTCCATCCTGGCGGGGGACATCCACGCCGGCGATGTGGTGGTTATCCGCAACGAAGGCCCGGTCGGAGGTCCAGGCATGCGGGAGATGTTGGCCCCCACGGCGGCCATCGTTGGACAGGGCCTGGGCGACAAGGTGGCGCTGATCACCGATGGGCGCTTCTCCGGGGCCACGCGCGGCTTCTGCATCGG
>JAYKIB010000241.1:0-2829 GCA_035285005.1 Prochlorothrix sp. | reverse complement strand
CAGTATCGTGAATTAGTCCAGCAACTGCTAGAAGACTACGCCAAACCTTATCTGGAGGCCAGCCCAGACACCCATGATCTGATCTGCGACATTCAAAGAGATCATTACCAGTGGATGGAAGTCGGTTGGGAAGGGCCAAACCGACTTTATCGATCGATCCTCCATTTTGATATTCAAAACGCCAAAATTTGGCTACAACAGAACCTCACAGACCCAGATTCCGCAGCCGCCCTAGTTGCCCAGGGAGTACCACCCGAAGACATCATCTTAGGGCTACAAGCACCCTATAAGCGCCCCTATACGAATTATGGCTACTAGGCACAGGAACCTAAGTTAATTTTAATCATCTTCGACTAAATCGCCCAAATACAGATAAATAAAGGTCTTGGCTGCTTCAGGGTTGAGCGATCGCAAAAATTCAGGGCTACTGTAGGCTATACGGCCCTAGGACTTATAGAAAATGGCTAAAGATAGGTTCCATGTTTCTAGCGACAGTTCTGGAGGGTGGAACCCCACGCAGCGAGGGTTCCACTTCTCAACTCACCTGTCCGTTGCCATAGAGTCTCGGTTATGTGAAGCCTTCTGGGTAGGAGATGGGGGCGAATTATGGCCCACGTCAAAACCAGAGTGAGGAGGAAGCTGAGCGAAGTCGAAGCCCATCCCAGCACGGTAGAGTGCTCCTAATGGCGGCAAATTTGGCAAATTTCGATCACCTTGATTTGCAAAATCTCCAAAGGCTCCTGACCCCGCTTCAAACCCGCCTCCAGCTCCAGCAACACCGGCAAACACTGCAATAGTTGCCGCTGGGACAAATTCCGAATCTCCTGCTGCAAAAAATAGACCCGCTTCGGATTTCCCACCTCCGCCGCCGCCGCGATCGCCTTATCATCCCGCTCCCCCGCCTCCACCATCACCTTCACCCACAACCACGTCCGAAACTGCCCCACCAACGTCGCCACAATCCGCAACGGCGGCTCATTGCGGTTAATTAAATCCGACAATAGCCCCAAGGCACGGGTCACATCCCCCGATCGGAGCGCACTGGCCAACTGCAGACTATTTTGGGTACTTGTCGTCACCAAACTGCTCACAACCTCCAAATCCAACGGCTCCGATCGATCGCCCGCAAACAACTTCAACTTCTCCAGCTCACTGTGCAGCTGGCGCGTATTATTCCCCACCGCCTCCACCAAATACTCCCCCGCCGATCGGCTCAGCTTCACCCCGATCGCCTTTGCCGCCTGCCGAACCTGATTCTCAATTAACTCCGTCTTCCAGGGCGGCAGTAGCGCAAACTCCCGTATTTTCCCCTGCTTCGTCAGAAACTTCGTGGACTTCAAGCGACCATTCGGCTTTTTACCACTACTCATCAGCAGCTCCGTACTGTCCGGGAGTTGGGGCAACGTGCGCTCCAGCTCTTGGTAGAGATCCTCAGAACACTGCTGCAGCAAAGGCGGATTATCCAGCCAAATGAGGCGCTTACCCATGCCAAAGGGGGGAGTCATCGCCTGGGTCAAGGCATGAATCGCACCCTCTGGATGATCCGGCGGAATCCGCTCAAAATTGAAACTTTCCCAGGTGGGATCGAGGGTTTCCTGCTTCAACGCCTCGATCGCCTGAAGTAAGGCAAAATCATCCTCGCCCCAGTAAATATGTAAAGCCATGATGCGAAGTCATCCTGTAGGGGGCACTGCGATGAATTGGGATGGGCGGCATGAAGTGGGGCTGGCGGCGAAGTGGGGCTGGCGGCGAAGCTGCCCAACCCCACCCCGACTCAATCCAACCAATTCAGCATGGCCTCCGCCACCGCTGCGGACTGCTCCAGATGGGGCACATGACCGCTTTGGTCAATCCACACCAACTCCGCATTGGGAATTTCCCGCGCCATCACCGTGGCATCCTGGGATCCCAAAATCTTGTCCTGCTTGCCCCACACCACCAACGTGGGAGCCTTCAGGTGCTGGAGCTGCCCTTTGACCGAAGGGTAGCCACCGGACTTGGTAAAGGACTTGAGCGCCGTATCCCAGTGGGGCATCAGCAGATGCAGCATCATGCAGGTGTCAGCGTCGGCGGTGGCATAGGTGTCGGGACTGTAGTACGCCGATCGACTGATATTGTGGCGCACATCGGGACGGCGCAGAAACTCCACCGCCCAACGATCGAGGGGTGGAAACAAATACTTGCCAATAATCGGCCCATTTTTGACACCGGCACTATCCAGCAGGATCAACCCGGCCACGGCCTCGGGGTAGGCCAAGGCAAACTCGATCGTCGCCGCCCCGCCCATGGAAGCCCCGACCAAAATCACCGGTCGCTGGATCAGTTGCTGCCAGGTTGCATAGAGGTGGGTTTGGAGGCTAGCGGGACCATAGCGCAGCTCCGGAGGACGATCTGTGAAACCAAAGCCCAAAAGGTCGATCGTCCAGGTTTCCCGCGTCTCAGCCAACCGGGGCAGCAGTCGCCGGTACTCCAGCAGGGAGCTGTCAAAACCAGGAATCAGGAGCAAGGGCGGTCGATCGTCCACGGGGCCCGCCTGAACATAGGCCGTGGCGATCGGCTCGGTTTGGAGATCCGTGGTAACGGGGGCAATTTTAATGTGTTGAGCGAGGGTGCGGGAGGTCTCTTCGGTCAGGGTCTCAAACCCTTGAGCCACCGCATCCGGTAGGGTTGGCATTACTGTAGGAACCATGGAAACGCCATCAAGTGCAGGGAGAATGCAGTCAAAATAGGATGGTACCTCGAAAGATCCAAGCGTTGGGGGAATTTCCAAGCCAGATCCGAGGTTATAGCGGTTATCCGTTGCATAGGGTGTCGGGATTCAGCGGTATC
>JAYKIB010000240.1:0-4900 GCA_035285005.1 Prochlorothrix sp. | reverse complement strand
GCCGCCCAACCCAATTAATCGAGGTGTCCTAGGGTCTAAGAATAGAAAAATGTTACGTATTACTACTTATCTGATACAAGTTCTCAGGTTGTAATGAAAGATAAAGGCTAAAAGGATGGGAACCGACACGGGAGTCTTTCCCTCTCCTGTTCCCAACAAGGTCCAAACCGCCCTAAACCTTGAGGACTTTAATATGCCCGTTATTTTTCTTGCTGAGGCCATTCCCCAAACAGCCGCATGGGGTCCAAAAGTTGCCATTGTCATGATTCTTTGCAACGTCCTGGCCATTGCTCTCGGTAAACAAACCATGGGAAGCCCCAACGAAGGACCGGCCTTACCGTCTCCTGAAATGTTTGGCGGCATGAATGCGGCAGGGCTTTTAGCAACGACCAGCCTCGGTCATATTATTGGCATGGGGACGATTTTGGGGTTAGCTGCCATGGGGCTGCTCTAAAATTTGACATCGGGTTGGGCAGCGCAGCTGTCCAACCCCAACCCTCATCCTTGTGTGGACCATCTCCCAAAACTGTGGGTTAATCGAGGTGTCCTGTTGATGACAATCTCTGTTGATGACGATTAGAGGCGCACTTGTGTCTAGAATTTTAGCGTTTATTTTTGCAGCCCTTGCGGGATTTTGGGCCATGCTCCCCACGGAGCCAGCCTTCGCGCAGCTTCGCTTTGAGCCAGTTCCGGCAGAAGCAATTCAAAACCTCAGTATTTTGAAGTCAGAGGGAGCCTGCCCGAACTGTAACCTACGAAATGTGGTGCTGAAACGATCGGACTTTAGTGGGGTCAACCTGGAAGGGGCTAACCTGCAAACAGCCAACTTCGCCGAAGCGACTCTGGACGGGGCTAACCTCAGCGGAGTCAACCTGTCCTATTCCTATATGAAGGAAGCCAGCCTACAGGGGGTCCAACTGGTGGGAGCCGACCTGACCCAAGCCAACTTCTATGCGGTTGACCTGCGCAGGGCAGATCTTAGTGGAACCACACTGCGGAGTACAAATTTTAATAAGGCCGATCTCAGCGGAACGAACTTCGCAGGGGCAGATCTATCTCTGAGCTATCTCCGGGATGCAACCATCAAAAATGCTGACTTTACAGGCGCAAAGTTCTGTAATACGGTGCTTCCCGATGGCAAAGTGAGCTATGACGGGTGTTAATCGTCCGGTTTAGTTCATGAAAACTTAGAGCAGTTGGGTGCCTCGATTAAGGGGTTTGGGCGGCTTCGCCGCCCAAACCAAGCTCTGATTCTTGCATGGGCTGGCTCCCAAAAACTTGGATTAATCGAGGTGCCCGGTTATCAATAACCCACAAGTGATACGCCTCTCTCCGCAACAAAACCGGGGCAACCGTCACAACACTGTCCGAGGCTCATCCTTAACTTTGGCGTAGCAATAGCAAAATCACCCCTGCAATCACACTAATCGTCGCCCTGGCACTCAACGTATTGGCCCAGTTCAAGCTATCCCGCGCAAACTGAAAGAAACGATTGTCCCGTTGTAGTCGCTTCATCCGTAGTGCATCTCGACGAAGTCAACTTTTTGGGCGATTGCCCACGCCAGAAACGGGGTTGAAACTGGGCGGGTGCATCATCCCCACCTGGGCAGTATTTATAGGGCGTCTCGATTAATTGTGGTGGGCGGCTTTGCCGCCCACCACAACCCTTATTTCACCATGGGCACCATGATAAAAATTGGAATTTTTCGAGGTGCCCTATAGCAGCTATCCCTGGCCTTCAGGTCAGGGATCTTAAGATACACCCCCCCCGGTGGGATTACCTCCAAGCTCACCTCAGCATGAGCCGCCACCTGAGCAGGGTATTAATCGCGATCGAAAACTGTAACGACCCGTCCAGTGCTCCAACCACGGCTTACCATAGCGGAATCCGTTCCCATCGCGTGAATCAAGGAGTGACCCTATGTTGACCCAGTTCATCCGCACCATGCGCCACCATCCCAGGATCGATCGACCCCAAGCACACGTCCAGCTCGATCGATCCTGGCTCGCCAGCCTTGTCCTCGTTTTAGGCCTGGTTTTGCTGCCCGGTGGCTCTGCCCTAGCCCAAGCTCTCCCCCGCATCCTTAGTGTCACCGGCCAAGGTACCGTAGAAGTTCCCACAAGCCGCACGATCGTGAGGCTCGGTGTCGAAGTGAACGCCCCCACAGCCCAAGCTGCCCAAGCCCAAGCTGCCGCCCAATCCAATGCGGTCGTGAATCTACTCAAGGCTCGATCGGTGCAAGACCTCCAGACCACCGGTATTTCCCTCAACCCCCGCTACAACTATCGTAACGATACCCGCACCCTTGAAGGCTTTACCACCACCAACACCGTCAGCTTCACCGTACCCACCGCCGATGCCGGTCCTCTGCTTGATGCCGCCGTCCAAGCGGGTGCCACGCGCATCGACAACCTCAGCTTCCAGGCCGAGGAGGCTGTACTCCAGGCAGCCCAACAGGATGCCCTCCAAGCCGCCACCCAAAATGCCCAGCTCCAAGCCCAAGCTGTTCTCCAGTCCTTGAATTTCCAGGTACAGGAGATTGTTGGCATCCAAGTGAATGGCTCCAGTGCACCCCCACCACCCGGCCCCGTTCCCCTAGCAGCGTACCGGGTTGCAGCGGAAGCAGCGCCGACTCCCATTGAAGGAGGCGACCAAACTGTAACCGCCACGGTCACCCTCCAGATTCGCTATTGATCCCCAGACCGGTACCTCGACAATCCCAATTCCTGGCAGATGGCCCATGCAGGAGCCAGGATTTGGGGTAAGCAGACGCGCCACCCATCCCAATTCATCGGGGTACCCAAGAGACTAATCAAAACGTTTTGATTAATAGGGCACCTCGAAAAATCAAAGTTCTTGGCCAGTGATCCACGTCAGAATCAAAGTTGCGGCGCGCGGCGACGCCGCACGCCACCATTAATCGAGGTACCCCACAGCAGTTATCAGTTGTTATGAAGTGTGGAAATCAAGACATACCCCGCCAGAGGCAAGGTATATCCATCCCCACCGCAGCGTTCATCGCCATAGCCCAGAAGACCTGACCGAGGAAACGCAACCCATCATGATCTCTCCTCTAATCTCCCCCCAAGACCTCGCCGATCGACTTCAGGATAATCCCGAGTCCCTCGTCCTCTGTGACTGCCGTTTTAACCTCGCCGATCCTCAGCAGGGCCGCAGCCAATACACAGCCGGTCATTTACCGGGGGCCTACTATCTGGATTTAGACCAAGACCTAGCCAGTCCTGTCCAGCGCTATGGCGGACGGCATCCCCTGCCGGACTTGGATCAGTTAGCAGCAAAGTTGGCGGCCTGTGGCGTGCGTTGGGGGGAAACCTGGGTTGTGGCCTACGATGCGTCACGGTTTGCCTTTGCCTCGCGGCTGTGGTGGTTGCTGCGTTACATGGGCCACGATCGGGTTCTGGTCCTGGATGGCGGCATCAAAGCATGGGAAGCTGCCGGACTGGAACTCAGTGCGGCAGTACCCAACGCGCGATCGGGGAACTTTGCCTACCAGCTCCGGCCTGAGATGGTTGTGAATGTGGACGAGGTGCAGGCACGGAAAGAGTTGCCGGGGGTTGCGGTGGTGGACTCGCGGGAGGCGGGACGCTATCGGGGGGAGTTTGAGCCGATCGATCCCGTGGCCGGTTGCATTCCGGGAGCGATCAATCGGGTGTGGCAGGAGGTCACGACCGACACAGGAACTACCCAGCCGATCTCCTGGCACCAGGACCGCTGGGCTGAAGTGGCCGATGCCGAGGAAGTGATGGTCTATTGCGGATCGGGAGTCACGGCCTGTGTCAATTTGCTCTCCCTAGATCTGGCAGGGCTTAAAACAGGCAAGCTCTATGTGGGGAGTTGGAGTGATTGGTGTGCTTCGGTATTGAATGCACCGCCCAAGGGGTTTGAAACCTGATGGGGTACCAGGCCCCTCACAAAAGCTATCTTCTCGTCCTCGGGCAAAACCAAGCTTGGGCGGCAGAGCCGCCCAAGCCATTCATCCCAGAACCAGGGTGCCAAGGTGCCAAAAAAAATAGGGGTAGATTTGGTCTGCACAATGCAGTATCCAAATCCCCCCACGGCATGACTTGCATTTCCTGATTTAAATTGTGCAGCCTGTGCCCACAAGCCACCATGGGATTCTGTGGGACGATCGATCTAACCCAACCCCACCTGACCCAATCTAACCCTAGCCTTGTGGGAAAGTGTAGGTTTAAATTGGGAGAGGACCAGAAATCGATCGCCCCTTCAACCTCCATCGCCCCCTCCATCGCCCATGACTGCCCCTGACTTTAGCTGGACCGAGGCGCGGGACTTCGCCAACCATCTGGTCCAGACCCACACCGGCAAATATTTAACGGACCTCGAAATAAAAGTACTGCAGGGTTCCTGGGAGCACCAGACCTATGAAGCCATGGCGGAACAGTATGCCTATGGGGCCGGATATTTGAACCGGGATGTGGGCAATGCGCTGTGGAAAAAGCTATCCAGTGCCCTGGGGGAAAAGGTCAGCAAAACCAATTTTCGAGAAGCCCTACGGCGCAGTTGGAGCCAAACCCACCCCCCCTCTGTCAGCTCCAGTGCGATCGATCCAGCCTCCCCATTGCCCACACTCCACTCGGGAGCCCCCCAGTCTCCCCTATCTCAGCATCCCACTTTCCAGTCCCCCACTTCCCACTCCCCCAGCCCGATTGCCCCCACTGACACTCCCTTTGTCGAAGGCCCCGTTGCCCCCCAGTCACCTTTCTACATGCCAGGGTGGTTTCATAAAAATATAGGTAATGTGTACTACTTCGACGGTTAGGTCATGACTTTGATAGTTATGCAAAAAAAGAGGTAGGGTGTACTCCTGTAGAAACACAGTACGCCCCAATGACCCTCATAAAGACAGTAAAACAGATT
>JAYKIB010000239.1:0-54957 GCA_035285005.1 Prochlorothrix sp. | reverse complement strand
CCAGGGTAAGCGCAAGAAAAATATGTGGGGAACGTGCTAGGTAGGAAGACCAGCGGCCAAAACTGTGAGCATGTAGTCAGGACTCATCGAAGCCCGCTTCGCCTTTTGCTTGAGGCTGCGTTTGCGGGACGTTTCTTGATTGAGCAGACTGATGGCTAAGCGCCGCAATAGGGCGATATTCTCCCCACCATGGCCGCGCCGAATGCGGGAGTGATCCTCGCCCCAGGTGACATCAAGAACCCAGTGCAGTTGATTTTCAATGCCCCAGTGGGTACGAATGGCCCGCCCAATCTGGGCTGCATCAGAGGGCAGTGAAGTCAGATAGAAACTGACTTGCTGGGTTGTCTTGTTCCACAGGGTACGAACCCGCTTAACCATGACAATAGTGTTGAGACCCTCCCATTGGTCGCTCTGGTGGAGATTGCCCATCACCGCGACGGGCACAGCCCACACCTGCCGATGCTCCCGTCGATGATGCCCCGACTCTACTCGTTGCTCATAACTGTGCTCGATTCCTTCAAAGTTGAGGGCTTCAGCCTGCTCAAACCAGGCTTTCACCTCTGCGGCCAGAGTGGGGTGATTGGCTTTAAGACACAGGACATAATCTGCCTTGTAGCCGATGATTTCTCGGGCAATCTCCTTCTGGGTTCCCATGGCATCTAGAGTAATAATGCAGCCGCTGATATCCAAAAGTTTCAACAAGGCTGGAATTGCCGTGATCTCATTACTCTTACACGCCACCTTCACTTGACCCAAGAGCAACCGGTGCTCGCTCGACCAGGCACTCACCACATGGAGTGCGGATTGCTTGGCATTACGGTCATAGGAGCCTTTGAGTGTCTTCCCATCAATGGGAATCACCTGGGTGCCACTGGTCTCCACAATCTGCTGCACCCAGCTTAGAAAACAACGCTCTAGAGCATCGGGGTTCATCCGCTCAAACAACCGACGGTAGGTATCGGCCTTGGGAACTCCGTTGGGTAACGATAACAGCGTGCTTAGCCAAGCTTCATGGCTTTCGCCGTAGGTCTCAATGTCTTCCCAACCACTCGCCCCACCAATAACCGCTAAAATCGCAATCATCACGATACTCAGAAAGGGATGCTCGACTCCTTGCCGACCCCGAGGGTCTTGGACTCCTGCAAAGTGTTCCTGCCACTGCTGTTGAATCGATTCAGCATCAATGGCTGGGGGTAAGGACTCCTTTGCTTTCGGTTTCGAGGGTTCTGGGGTAGATATAAAGCCTTTGGTCATGAAACTTTTCCGGCAGAGGGGGACAGGGGTGATCCCTAGCATATTACAGACTCTTTTTTCTTGCGCTTACCCTGCGTTAGTAGTGAGATCCAACTGCAAAATCTAAAGCTGGCCTACCAACTCTACAAAACGGAGCAGGCGGTCATTGACTTGAAGGTGGAAGGCAACAAAACCGCCCTACAATTTGCCTACCGCAATCAGTCCTTCTTGCTCAGCGATATTTTTGGGGTGTTGGCGGCCTATGGCCTGACGATCCATAGCCTTAGTTTGTATGGCCAAATTCACCCCCCCATGTTGGTGTTTATTAAGCTGGTGGTGTCGCGGGGGGGGCGCGTGCTGATGGAAAAAACGGCAGATAATGTGCGGCGTGCCCTGCGGGAGGCGTTAGCGGGGCGCTTTGAGGTGGAAGAGATGTTAGCCGTGGAGTTTAATCTGGATGCGGGACTGGAGCAGGTGGAAACAGAGTTTTATGTGGATCCGGTCTTTCACTTACCTGCATTACTGATCGAGGCGGACAACCAACCTGGTTTGTTCTACAAGGTGATGTATGCAATCTGGCAAGAGGATTTATTGGTGGTGAATGCGAATTTATTGGTGTGGCGAGGCCGGACGCGCTTAATTTTGTATTTGCTGGGTCCCAATGAAAGTTTAATTCCGGAGTACTTGGGTCACAAAATCGCCGATGGCGTCAAGCAGCGCCTAATGGGACGCAGGATTTAGTTCCCTCGCACCGTCTAGTCCTCTGCTGCCTAAACTCTGCTACCTAAACTCTGCTACCTAAGCATAGCCACCGTTATCGTTTGGGGATCTCACCCAAGATGGGTGCCTCGCACTTTAGCGGGTTTGGCCCTCATCCCCATTCATCGAGGGACCCAGCAAACAAGAACCGCTTCAAGGGGGCGTTCATGCTGGGCTAAAATGGGGCCATGCCAGCAACCATGATTCACGGAACATCCCACCACTATCAACTGACCGCTCGGACAGCCTGCCCCTGGGTTTTAGTATTTCTCCATGGCTGGCTACTGAGCCGCACCTACTGGCAACCCCTGATTGAATCCCTGGCACCGGACTTTTGCTGCCTCTCCTACGATCTGCGGGGATTTGGGGAGTCCGTCGAACCGGCGATCGCCAAGTCAGAAGCAGGGGCAGAGAATTATATGCCCCGGACCTACGCCCAGGATTTAGGTGAACTTTTAGCGCAGTTAGAGATTTCGGAAGCCTGGTTAGTGGGTCACTCCCTGGGGGGGGAAGTAGCCCTGTGGAGTGCGGCCCTGTGGCCCGATCGGGTCAAGGGGGTGACCTGTCTGGGGGTAGGCGGTGGCATTTATTTTAAAGAAGAGTTTGAGCGATTCCGCAGTGTGGGGCAACAACTGTTGCAGGTGCGGCGAAGTTGGCTGGGCTATGTGCCGGGCATTGAGCAGTGGTTTGCGCGGGCAAATGTGCAGCAACCCTTGGATCCGTCCTGGGGACGGCAGCGGTTACAGGACTTTTTGGGGGCCGATCGATCGGCGGCTCTCGGAACGTTGTTTGGGCTGACCGCAGAACAGGAAGTGCATCGTTTGCCGCGTTTGGTGGCAAATTTATCGCAACCCGCCTATTTCCTGGCAGGACAGCAGGATCCCATCATGGAGTCCCAGTATGTGCGCCATTTAGCCAGTTTTCATCCCCTCTTCCAGGAGCAATGTGGTGCAAATTTTATTGAGCTAGCCAACTGCGGCCATTTGCCAATGCTAGAGCAAACGGAACAAGTGGCGGATCAGGTGCGGGGCTGTATGATGGCTCACCAAGGCACCACGATCGGGTTGGGGTCGTAAGCACCTCCCCTGGCGGATCCCCGAGGACGATCGCCAGGTGCCTCAGGGGATATTGGAAACCCTAAGAGAATCCCCCCGCCCCTCCTGAGAGGCTCAGCCGCCGCACTACAGCGCCACCAAATCGGGGTAACGCACCAACAACTGCTCTGCGGTTAATCCCACGGCGCCACCTCCAGTCAGGTCCGCTGCCCCGGCGGGAACGACAAATCCATAGAGATCTTGGAGGTGCGGCGGAGATAAGGTCGCCATCTGCTCCAGAATCATCGTCAATGTCTCCGCCTCGTAGGGCTGGGACCAGTTCCAGACCTGTCCCTGGATGCAGAACACACAGGTCACAACCCAATAGCTAGCCCCTGGATCGATCGGGAATTTGGGCAGCGTAGATTCGGGTACGGGCAGCGTGGACTCGGGCCCCAAACTAGCCTTGTCTTTCAGGAGAACAGACTGGACTCGTTGCGCCCCCACCTCAGAATCTAAATCCGTCTCCAGGGTGAGCTTGGCATGGCTCCAATGGGGGGCAAGGCGCAGTAGGGCTAGAACCAGTGCCTCCGGGTCGGGGAGCCGGAGGGTTTCGGGGGTGCTGTCGAGGGTCAGGGCACGATCGGCCAAGGGACTTGGCCAGGGTAGCGGAGGAGCCAGCAGAGCCAGACGCAAGACGCCAAACTGCTGGGATTGGGCCCCAAGGCCAGGACGATCGGGCCTTTGCGGTGGTTGAGTGGCGGGAACCTTGGCATCAATATCCGGGAAGTCCCCTAGGGGACGATTGGCCCACAACACTGCCCCCACCGGGATCAAAAAAATGAGGACGATCGAGCCCAAGGTAATGACACGCCAATAGCGGGTGAAACCCGCGCCGCTGGGATCATTGTCCCCCGTTGCCTCCGGTGAGTCGGGTGAAGCAGGCGCTGAATCGGGCGCAGCCTGGACCAGTGGCGTCGATGGGGCGAGGGGTAAGGAGAGGTTTTTGAGAGCGGGAGACTTGAGGCCCCAATGCACGAGGGCCGAACTGAGTCTAGACATCCTGAAACTCGACCCCGTCAGAGCAGGATGGTCGAGGGCTAATAATGCCAATGGAACCGGGGTGAAGGGTTCAGATCCCCAGGGAATCGGTGCGATCGATCCTGGCATCGATCGAGTATCTGGCGATCGAGTATCTGGCGATCGGGGTTCGGCTAAAGGTGCCGCTAGGATCTCAGCCGGTGCCAGCCCCCATATCAGCCCCAGGACAGCCACCACATAACGAGCAACAAACCTGGAGCGCGACCGAGGGCCGTCACCACCGGCGCGGCCCGTCCGGGGCATCGCCCCTCCATTGTGCAGCGGTTCCACACTGCCAGATCCCTGAACATACCGGTTCGTTGCCATCACCTCAACCTCAAGCACAGACTTATAGCATTTTGCAGATGGATCCCTCGATGAATTAAGGGGTGCGGCAGAGCCACACCCCACACCCCTGATTTTTGCGTGGCCATCAGCTGAGAATAGGACGAGAACTGATTTTTTTCAGGTGTCCAGATACATCTAGGGCAGGGAGTGCCCCGAAGCCTAGATCCTAGGGGCTGTCATCATTTAGCCCTAGAATGACCTCAGAATCAGGGACACAGCCCCTAGATCGCATAACTGATCGGGCGTGTAACTCTGATACCGCAAGGGGTCTGCTATTAATTGATGACACGCCCTAGGTCGCCGGTGGTAACTCCAAGGGCAAATTTCCCAGCAACCCCTTCCGAAAATCATTGAGTAGTTGGCAAGCCGCCCGTTCCTGGTCACCCTGATAGCGCATCTCAGCCCACCGAGCCAGATAATCCTCCCCCGTATACTGACCATCCTCCAAACCATAACGGGCCTGGAGCAACTGTTGGGGGATATGGGACGTGTGCCGCTGGAGGGCTTGGAGCCGATCGATCAACGCCGCCGCCACCCGTTGGTTATCGTAGGCCGCCTCCCCAATATCATCGCAAAGGGCCAACTTCAGCGCCGCTTCCTGGTCCGACAGCTTGGCCGGCAGCACACCGGGCGCATCCAGCAAGTCCAAGTTTTGCCCCAGCCGCACCCAACGCAACTGCCGCGTCACCCCAGCCCGTCGGGCACTAGCCACCACCTTTTTATTGACCAGCCGGTTAATCAGTGCCGACTTCCCCACATTGGGAAAGCCCAACACCACCGCCCGCACCGGCCTCGGCTTCATGCCTCGGCGCACCCGCCGATCGTTCATCGCTTTCCCCGCCGCCACCGCCGCCTGTCCCAAAGTCTTAACCCCGATCCCCCGCTGGGCGTCCGTAAAGTAGGGCGTTTCCCCCCGCTCCCGAAACCAATCTTCCCACTGGCTCCGTAAATCCGCCGGAATCATATCCACCCGGTTAATCACCAGCACCCGCGCCTTCTCCCCCAGCCATCGATCCAAATCCGGGTGATGGGTCGCGAGGGGAATCCGCGCATCCCGCACTTCCAAGGCCACATCTACCCGGTTGAGATGATCGAGCAATTGGCGCTCTGCCTTAGCAATATGGCCGGGATACCACTGAATGGGAGGGGAGGTCATGGGCGGTGCAGTCTTAGCCGTTTTCGGTGGGGTGAATGGAGCTAGTTTTGAAATTACTATAGGTGAAGTTGGTGCCCGACATATTTTGGTGCTTCGCCATGCGCTCCTGAATCTTCGGCTTTAGTTTTTGGAACTCAGCCCGCAGAAGATCCTTACTTGTACTGGAAGAGCCGACACTGGGCTGGGTTCGAGACGTCAGGGTCCACTGACGCAGCTGGCCGCTGAGCCCATCGTTAATTTTGGGAGTGAGCACATAGGCACAGCGCTCCGGCTGTTCCAAGACAAACATGAGCAGTCGATACTCCGCTTGGGTGCCCAAAATTTGGAGGGTTTCGATCGCCGTGGTGGTTTTTAAGTCCAGGAACGCATAGAGCCAACGGGGTCCGGTTTCCTCATGACAACGCTGGTTATAAATCGCCGTTAACCAGAGCACCATGGGGTGGGGACTCATTGTGCAGAGAAAATTACGGTAGATGCGATTGTAGAGGCGATGGGTACGGATTGCGTTGATTTCTTCCTGGGGCAGCATGGCCCAAAGGGTCGCCAGCTGGGCATGGCTGGTGGGGATCACCTGGGGAAAGGTGATCCGAGCAACGGGTTTATCCTTGGGCCAAGACTGGATATAGCACAGCTTCTCGTAGTCGGGTGCCCCAGTGCCCTCACCCTCCTCCTCGGGGGAGCGGCTTTTGCCCACGGGTCGCTTCGACAGGACATCTTTAATCCGGTGGCCCAACTGGCGGCTTTTCCGGAAACGCTCATCTAAGGCTTCCAGGTGCTGCAGCACCTCCGAGGCATTGCGAGGCCGATTATTCGGGTCTTTTTCCAGGCAGCTGGCCAGAAGGGTTTCCAAGGCCTTAGGGGGCTTGAGGGAGGGGGCAACCGTGTCTAGGGTGATGGGGGTTTGGAAATGGTGGGCCTTGTACCAGCCGCCAAAGGAGTGGCTGTCGGGACTGAGGGGAAGTTTGCCCGACAGCATCTGGAACATCATGATGCCAAAGCTATAGAGATCCGATCGTTGATCGATATCCTTCCCCTCCATTTGCTCGGGAGAGGCGTAGGCCAGGGTTCCCATGAAGGTTTTGGTCCCTTCTAGATCCTCGGACTGCAACTGAGAGATGCCAAAATCGAGGATTTTAACGAGATCTCCCATGGTCTCATCCGGCATCACCAGAATATTGCTGGGTTTGATGTCCCGGTGAATGATCGGACAGATTTTGTCATTCACTTCGATGCCTTCATGGGCATATTTCAACCCGAGGCAAATCTGGCGTGCAATACCCACAAAACGGGGCAGGGGCAGGGGCTGTAACTGCAGAATCTCCGCGAGGCTATCTCCCTGGAGATACTCCATCACATAGAAAGGCACATCATAGTTGTTATCATCCAAGCCAAAGTCCGTTACCCGCACAATATGGATGGTTTTCTGGCCAAGCTGGGCACAAATCCGCGCTTCTGCAAAAAAACGGTCCTTCATCTTTTGGCTGACGAGGGACGTGGGCAGGAATTTAACCGCCACTCGTCCTTCCAGGAGCGTATGCTTGGCGAGGTAAACCCGACCCATGGCCCCTTTGCCAATTAGCTCGGACAATTTGTAGCGATTGTCGAGTAAGCGACCAATATTCGGATCAGATTTAGGATCAGAGTCTGCCATGGATTTGCAAGCGCAGTCACGTAAACGCTAGGTAACGTCCAGAAGAGGGGAAGCTTAGCGATAGTCTAGTGGGGACTTCGATGAATTGGAGTGGGCGGCTTTGCCGCCCACTCCCAACCCTGTCTCTTGCCTAGGCCATCTTCTAAAATTTGGATGGTGTCGCGGTGTCCAAGGGCGTGTCATCCAGACTAGAAGCGCCTCAAATCGGCTCATTGAGAGAATCGGATCCTACCCTGAAATTTTTAATTCTGCACCCCGTCTGAGCCTAGGCGCCTAGACTCTGCGCTGCCCCCTCGGCCTTAATTCTCCAGGGGATGGGGAAGTCCCTCAGGTCAAGGTGGGAAATTCATGAACCAGCGTTTTCAGTCTATCCTATCGTTTCGTCTGGTGCTGCTCAGATTAGGTCCCACATTCCCCAAATCGTAGCCTCCGATCTAGCACCAAAATAAGTGGCTCCCGTCGATCGTCCCAGGGAATAGCCACCGCCCCATCTCCCGTGGACGGGATAGCAGCCATCAGTCGCATCAAGGCCCTTCGATTAATGGGGTTGGGCTAATGGGGTTGGGCAGCTTCATCGCCCAAACCAACCCTGAGTCTTGCGGGGGGGCACGGCATGAAAACGTGGATTTTCCGCAGTGCCCACAGGAGAAACGATTGTCATCGGTGATCTGCTCCCCTTAGGTCGCCTGCCGAGAAAGCGTGGCCTCCATGGCGTTGGTGAGGTGATGCCCCGTCATGGTGGCGTTGGAAATGCGGTAGGTGTTGGCATCGAGAAGGTAGAGCGTCTCCACACCGTTACGCCGCTGATTGTCCCCCAGCACCCAATAGCGCTGCACGATCGAATGGGGACCCAGCCAGCCCTCCCCCTCCACCCGTCCCAGTAAGCTATGCATCAGGACAAAGGTGTAGAGGCGAACATCTTCGTCAATATGACCCCGATATTGCAAGGCCATATCGGGCTTATCCTGCTGGGGAAATGTGAGCTTGGTCACCATGGTAAACCAGTCATCACGCCAGGAAATGAGGGTGCGTCCCTTCACCACAATGGGGGATTGATCACGCTCTAGCCAATGGCCATCAAGGGTCCAATATCCAGCTTCCAAGAGAAACGAATGCGCCACAAAACTATCCTTATATTATTTGTGTAGGGGTCTGTAGGGGGGGCGAGTTGGGAATCTTGCGGATATGCTAACACGGCACATCCGCTCACAACGGACGGGTTCCGTGCAGCGGGTCAACGAGTGAACCTCCCGCTATGCGAGGGGTTGATTGCCCAGACTAGTCCGTCGCAAGGGGCGAGGGCCATTGCCTAACACGGACCATCCTAGGGCCCCATTCACTGCGGATGGTAGCGACCCAGGACCACCGCTTGCCGTGCGCCCGTCACAGCAGGAAGATTGCCAGGAATGCCCTGACGGTGCCAGTGGGCGAGCACCGCAAAAATGAGAGCCTCTTTAAAGTCAGCATCCACCCCCCACACGGTGGTGGACTCGACGGGAACCGAGCCCAGATGGTGCTGGAGACGCTGCTGCAGGAAATGATTATGACTGCCCCCCCCACAGAGCAGCACCCGATCGGGTGTTTGGGGAAGCCATGCCTCGTAGTGATGGACGATCGATCGGGCGGTAAGTTCGGTCAAGGTGGCCAGGAAGTCTGCGGGGGCCAGTCCCAGGGCTTGAGCTTGGTGCCAGCAGGCTTCACCGTAGGCCGCACCAAACCGTTCCCGTCCGGTGGATTTTGGGGGGGGCTGCTGGAAAAAGTCCTGTTGCAGCCACTGATTCACCAGGGCGTCGTCAATCTGGCCCTGGGCCGCCCAGGCCCCATCTCGATCGTAGGTTTGGTGACCGTCACTGAGGTGAACCACAGCCCAATCCAGCAGGCTGTTACCCGGTCCCGTGTCCCAGCCCCGCACCTGATCTGGACCAGCGATCGATCGGGGGGGGAGCACCGTGACGTTACCGATGCCACCTAGATTTTGGATGCACCGCCATTCCTGGTCATGGCTCAATAAACAGGCATCAATCGGCGGCACGAGGGGCGCACCTTGCCCCCCAGCAGCAATGTCGGCACTCCGGAAGTCGGTAACCGTCGGTAAACCGGTGCGCTGGGCAATGATGGAGCCTCGGCCCAGTTGGAGGGAGTAACCAAGGCAATCGCCCTGGGGAGGTCGGTGAAACACGGTTTGGCCATGGGAGCCAATCAGCACCGGATCGATCGCGTCAGCTTTGCCGCTGCCCCGGGTTTGGCGGGCAATGTCCTGGACTTGAAGGGCGGCGTTAGCGAAGGCATGACCGATCGCATCATCCAGGTCGGTCCACTGGGCGGGGGTGAGGGCTGTACCTGCGCAGAGGTCGAAGATCCGTTGGCGGAGGTCGGGGGGATAGGGGTAGGTGATGCCCTGGAGCAGGGTGACACTCAGGCGCGGGAAGACTGGGGATCGATCGGGGGCACTCGGGGAGGCTAGGGAGGGATGGTCCTGGATTTCCACCACCACCGCATCGATGCCATCCACGGAGGTGCCGCTCATTAACCCGATCGCTTGAACCATAGCGCCTGTTTCCAATACTTCACCAAAGGAACTCAGTAAATCACAAATCACCCAGCAACGGACAGATTTGCCGGGACCAGCCCCAGAGCACCACATCAAAGCACCGCATCAAAGCACTGCCCTTCATTCCCACCCCGTCAAACCACATCAAAGCACTGGGTACCTCGATTAATCCCAATTTCAACCGTAATACCCACGGCAGAATCAGGGTTGAGGCAGGCGGCTTCGCCGCCTGCCTCAATTAATCGAGGTACCCCACTGCCCTTCATTTCCACCCCGTCAAGCAGTTTAGGCCCCTTGGGTGCTGAGGCCCACTGTTAGTCTGGCGGAAAAAACTAACTTTCTCCTGGTGATCTGTGTTGTTTGGGAAGTTTGCAGTTAAAGTAAAGCCAACATCGTCGAGCCATGATCGATTGCTCATCCCTTGACGGCTGTCCTCCCAATTCTCCCCTACGGGTCCCAGACCCTCCACGCCCCCCGGGCACCTCACAAACCTCCAAGGAAAACTCCCCGAGGGCGTGCCATCAATATAATCACTGTAGAACTCTTGCGATATCAGAGTGACACGCCCGCTTCGGTTGTGGGAGTTCGGGGCTGTGTCCCTGACGCTGAGAGCACTCTAGGGTTAAAGAATGACAGCCCCGAGCAATCTCACCCATGATCGTCCGGTACCCTCGCCAGCATCAGGGTAGGGTTAGGTGACTGTATCGCCTCCCAGCCTCCCAACCCTGGACGGCCCACGCAGATAACCCACGCAGATAACCCACCGGCGTCTCCTAAAATCGTTTCCTAAAGCTGTGCGATCCCTTGTTGCCTCCGGACTGCGCTCACATGCCTTGGCTGCTTACCCTACTCCATCTGCCCTATGACTCCAGCCCTTCAGCCACAATCGCCACGACCGCGCCCTCGTCGTCGTCGCTCCTCCCGCGCTGCCACTGCTCCACGGGCCACTTCCCCATCGCACCAAGGCCAAGCCCTCCCCACGCCGATCGCCACAGCTCGGTCCAGCCCTTTCCAACCCCCAGCCCCCAAAGTTAAGGCTCTGCGCCCCCATCGACCCGCCGATCCCCGCTGGCTCCAGAGCCTAACCGCCCTCCAGCACACCTCCGCTGCGATCGCCTTTTTAATTGGAGGCGTGGCCATTGGGTTCTATGCCTCCACGGTCCATGCCCAACAACAGTGGGGTCGCACCTATCGGCAGCTAGAAAACCTCCAACGCCAAGAAACCCAGCTCACAGCGGCCCATGAAATGCTCCGCCAGCAACTGGCCCAGGAGGCGGAGCTTCCCCAATCGGGTCTGGTCCCCCCATCCTCAGACACCGTCCTGTTTCTAGAACCCGCCGATCCTCGCCCTGCCCCACCCCCACCCCAGGATCCGCCCCTATCCAACTACAGTTACCCGATCGGCTACTAGGGGCTATCATCCTTGAGCCCTGGCATACCCTCAAGACTAGGAACACCGTCCCTAACACATGTCACTGGGGCGAGCAGGTCACGCTGAATATCGCACAGTGTCTACCGATCATGGATGACACACCCGAAGGTCCACAACCTCCGCAGGACACTCCCCCCCGCCCAAGGACAGCATTACCAACCCCAATCAGTCGCGGGGACCCTTGATCCAGTTTTTTATCCAGTCTGTTTCTATCGAGCCCTATGGAGAGTCCTTGGTCACAAGCTGCGCAATTTTTGGGTCTGGGTCTACGCAGATCCAGCAGATCGAAACGTCACTCGCAACGTCACTCGCAATCCAGCAGCCCCTCCCGATCCCATGCCCATCCCGAGTCTCACCGACGGGGTGATCGACGGGCACGCCATTCACGGCTCAAGCGCCTCTCCCGCGATCCCATTCCCCCCATCCCCGATCGCCCCCATCCCCCCAGACCATCCCGTCCCCCCAGTCCGCCCCGACGCTCCCAATCGTCCGTTCGTTTAGCGCTCACATGGCTCCTACTGGTTGCCGCCCTAGGGGGGATGGTCTACCGCCTCTTCGTCCTCCAGGTGAGAGAGGCCCAGGCCCTCCTGGAGGAGGCAGAAAACCAACAATACACCCAGATCAAACCTGCGGTTCCCCGTCGTCCCATTCTCGATCGCATGGGCAAGGTCATCGCCCTCGATCAGGTGCGATATACCCTCTATGTCCACCCCAGCCTGTTCCAAACATCGTCCACGGCCATAGCAATGGAGCTGGCCCCCATCCTGATCCAAGCCGGACAAACGGTGACCCCCACGGATTTAGTTGCGGAATTTTCAGGCCAAGAGACAGGCATTCGGCTGGCGGATGACCTGCCGGAGAGTACCGCAATCGCGATTCAAGAACTGGGCCTCGATGGTTTAGATTTAGAGCGCTACCAAGAACGTTTCTATCCCAATGGTCGCCTTTTTTCCCAAGTGATCGGTTATGTGAACTGGGAGGGCATTGCTCAAAATGGGATCGAGGCCTCGGAACAAACAAATCTAGAACGCCACCTGCCCCAAATTACCGCCCGCCGCATGGGGAATGGCACACTGCTGCCCGAAGCCCTGCGGTTAGATGTGCTCAGTCAAGACGACTTGAGCCTGCAGCTCACCCTCGATAGTCGCCTGCAGCAGGCCAGCCAAACCATTCTCCAGGCCCAACTGGAAAAGTTTTCAGCGAAGCGGGGGGCCGTGATTATCATGGATGTCCACAGCGGTGAGCTGATTACCCTCGTCACCTTGCCAACCTACGACTCCAACCACTATTACGAAGCTGACATCGCTCACTTCCGCAATTGGGCCACCAGTGATCTCTATGAACCCGGATCCACGCTGAAGCCCCTGAATGTGGCGATCGCCCTGCAATTGGGGGGCATTGAGCCCACGGACATCTTCCACGACGAAGGGCAAATCCAGGTGGGGGGGTGGCCCATTTCCAACCACGACTTGGATACGGTGGGCAGTCGGGGCGATCTCAGCGTCATGGAAATTCTCAAGCACTCCAGCAATGTGGGCATGGTTCACATCATTCAGAGGCTTGATCCGGGGAAATATTACGATTCCCTCCAGAAAATAGGCTTAGGTCAGCCCATGACAACGGATTTACCCCATGTCGCGACGGGCTACCTGAAGGATCGGGACATTATCCTCCGGTCTGAGGTGGATCGAGCAACCATGGCCTTTGGCCAGGGAGTCACCGTTACCCCAATGCAGATGGTCCAACTCCATGCAGCCCTCGCCAACGGCGGTAAGCTCGTCACGCCCCATGTGGTGAAGGGACTCGTGGACCCACAGGGAACGGTGCAACCCCTCCATGAGTATGAAACAGTCCAGGTGTTTGAGCCGGACGTGACGGCACAGGTGCTGACGATGATGGAAGCTGTGGTCCGGGAGGGCACAAGCACAGCTCAGATTCCGGGCTACCGGATTGGCGGGAAGACAGGAACGGCACAGAAAGCAGAAGATGGTGTTTATCTGAGTGGGGCCAAGATTACGAGCTTTGTGGGCATTGTCCCCATGGAAGCGCCTCAATATGCGGTCTTTACCGTGATTGATGAACCCCAGGGCAAGGACACCTTCGGATCAACGGTGGCGGCCCCGGTGACGCGGCAGGTGATGGAAACGTTGACCCTGCTTTATGGGATTAAGCCCTACGATCCGGAGGTGGCCAATCGGGTGAATCCCTCTCCCTCTCCGTCCCCCGAGGCGGTTGCCCCCCAGTCTTCTTCCCCAGACCCTGAGGTCTTTGGACCCCAGTTCCCATCCCCAGCACCGGAGCCCGCCGCATCGGAGTAAAGCCGCAACGATCGAGCCCGCGTTCACCTCGCCTTAACTATGAATGCGGGGCTGGGGATGGAGGGTCGCCAGCACCTCACTTTCCACCTGCGCTAGAGCTTCCAAACGCTGCTCCACCGCCGATCGATCGAAAGTCTGAGTCGCCAACACCCAATAAATCCCGTAGTGCCGCGCCTCCGAGGCCATCAAGCTGCGGTAGAACTTCGCCAATCTCCCATCGGGGCAGTGCTCCCCCAACAATCCCAGGCGTTCATGGCTGCGGGCCTCAATCAACGCCGCCACCAGCAGCGAATCCAGCAAGCGATCGGGTTCCTGGGTCCGCACCTGGGCCTTCAAGGCAGCACCATAGGGCGGTGGCTGCAAAGGACGAAAACCAATGCCCCGATCGATCAGAATTTGGTTGACCTGATCAAAATGTTCCAATTCTTCCCGGGCGATCGCCGTCAACGATCGCACCAGCGGCACCGTGGACGGGTAGCGGCAGATTAGGTTCAAAGCCACGCCCGCCGCCTTGCGTTCACAATGGGCATGGTCCAGGAGAATTTCTTCCGGGTGCCGGAGCGCCAGATCGACCCACTCCGATCGGGTGGGAGACTGCAAAAAGCGAATTGAAGCGGGAGCCGTGGTCAGCATAGGGTCGCAGGGTAGAGCGTTTCAGAGTACAGCCGTTTAGAGTGAGGCATTGCAGAAGCGGGGGGAGCAGGTTGGCCAGATCTGCTCACACTGACGGTGCTTCAGGGGGCCTCGGGAAGCACAGAATCCAGCCAGGAACGCAGATCCAAGATAACCCGATCGGGAATTTCCCAGGGGAACAGATGGGCCACATCCGGATATAGCTGCCAGTGAGCTTGGGGCAAAAGCTGGGCCGTTTCTTGGCTACTGACAGGCGTAATATGACGATCGGCTCCCCCCGCCGCCACCCAACAGGGACAGATAATTTGGGCCAACTCGCCCCGGCGATCGTACCCCTGACGCAGGGCTTGACCGAGGGCACGGTGGGCAAACGGGGATGTGCGAACATAGGCCCAAAATGCATAGCACGCTAAGTAGCGGTAGGTTTGGGGCGTATGCTGCTGAATTAAATAACGATAGAGCGATCGGCGGCCCAAGGTTTCAATATTCCAGCGCCAACCGGGCAGCAGCAGATTAATCACCGACGCCAGTCCCGTGTACACCTCATCCTGCCAACCGGTGCGGGGATGGTCGCTGCGAGGACAGGCCGCTGTCCCAATCAGAATTAAGCCCCTAACACGCTGCCCCTGGCGTAGGGCCATCTCCAAGGCCAAAATCCCCCCCAGGGACCAGCCCAAAATCCAATAGTCCCCCACCCCTTCCCGTGCCAGCAGTGCTTCCAAGTCCTGCACATGATCCGCCATCACAAACGGCTCCCGAGTGCGGCTGCGCCCGTACCCCCGCAGGTCCGGCGCGATCGTCCGAAATCGATCGCCCAGGGCCGTTGTCAACACCTCCAGACACGCCCCATCACCGGGGTGACCATGGAGACACAGTAACGGGGGGCCAGCGCCCTGAATCTGAGCCGCTAGGGGATAGGGTTGGGTGGACATGGGATGATCGATCAAAACTCCTCTAGGGTCTCGATTAGTAAATCCACCTGTTGCTGTTTCTCATTGAGGAACGCCTCACACTGGCGCAATTGGGTCACCGCAGCCTCAAACCGATCGAACAACTCCGCCAACTCCAGCTCTCCCCCCTCAATCTGAGCCACGATCGCCTCCACTTCAGCCACCGCCACCTCATAGCGCCATGGCTCCTGGTCCGGCCCCTGGTCTGGCCTCTGGTCTAAATCTGTTCCACCTTCTCGATCGCCAGCATGACCAGCTCGGGCATCTGTCGCAAGCCCAAGGGGAGAGATCCCCGCATGGGCTGGTCCAGGATCTGGAGTAGGGTCTGGACTTACCGTTAAATCCGATGGTCCTGAATCCGGCGATATGCCCGCTGCAGACCCAGCACCCAACAGCACAGACTCTGATGGCACGGGGTCCGATGGCACGGGGTCCAATGGCACAGACTTTGAAGACTTAGACTTACGAGGCATAGCAGTCGCGTTGTAATGAGACATGGAGGCACCTCAGACAATGCAGATTTCCACCGCAGTGCCCACGGCAGGAGCAGGGGTGTTGCGGTCGCATTCACCGCCCATAGCACTCCATAGCAATTAATCGAGGTGCCCGTGTACTAGGTTGGCACGTTACCAATGACTCCGTTACAGGATGGCGCGTTATTGATAACACGCCCGAGGGCAGCAGCACCACGCCCAATCCATTGCAACGGCACCGATCCTGAGTCAGAGGGCCGCCGCCCCAGACCCCGAAAACTTTAAACTTTCTCGAGACCATAGCGGTAACGCGGCACTTTAGGATACGATCGTCCACTGCGGTGTTCTTTGCCACCATATCGGAGCAACGCCGCCTTGGTTGTGGGACAACCGTCAGGATCGCAAAACCGCCTTCAGTTGTCGGGGCACCCTGACCCAGCCCCCCTGCACACTACAACCCAACCCAGCCCCGATCGTTAATTCCGTACCATCACAGCCCATGAAAGTTACCCAGGAAAAGCTCCCCGCTAGCCAAGTGCAGCTTGAAATTGAGGTGCCCGCCGATCTGTCGGGAAAAGTTTACGAATCAACCCTAAAGCAGTTGGCGCAGCAGGTGCGAATCCCAGGGTTCCGGAAAGGGAAGGTTCCCCGGAAGGTTCTGCTACAACAAGTCGGGCAGGTCCAGGTCAAAGCTAAAGCCCTCGAAGAGCTGATTGATCAGTCCGTCAAGAAAGCCACCAAGACTGAAAAAGTTCCCGTCTTGGGGAACTATAGCTTCCCGGACAGCTTTGAGAACCTTGTCAACCGCTACACTCCCGGCGAGGTCTTTACCTTCAAGATTCAAGTTGACGTCTTCCCCGAACTAAGCCTCAAGCAGTACAAAGACCTGACCGTCAAGGCCGTTGAGCATACCTACGACCCCGAAACCGTCGATCGGGTGATTGAGAACCAGCGCAAACAAATGTCCACCCTGGTGCCCGTCGAAGACCGGGCCGCAGCCATGGGGGATGTGGCCGTGGTGGACTTCTCCGGTCACTTCAAGAACCCGGAAGAGGGGGAGGATCCCGAAATCCCCAACGCTTCCGCCACTAACATGCAGGTGGATCTGTCCGAGGGGCAAATGATCCCGGGCTTTGTGGAAGGGATCGTGGGGATGAAACCGGGCGAAACCAAAGAGGTGGAAGCCAACTTTCCCGAAGGCTATGCGGAACCCAGCCTCGCGGGACGAGACGCCCTCTTCACCATCACCCTCTACGAGCTCAAAAACCGGGAATTGCCCGAACTCAACGACGAATTTGCCCAAAATCTCCAGTACGAGAACCTGGAAGACCTGCGGCAGAAGTTGGAGGAGCGCTTTAAGCAAGAAGCCGAAGACACCGCAGAATCCAACCGGAACCAGGCCATCATCAAAGCCCTGGGCAAGGAACTCGAGGCCGAATTTCCCCGGAGCTTAATTGAGCAGGAATCCCGCCGCATTGTCAGTCAACTCCTCAACGAACTGAAGCAGGGTGGCCAAGACATTAGCGGGCTGATGAAGGATGAAGTGCTGCAAGGGCTCCTCCAGCAAATGGCTCCCCAGGCGATCGAGTCTCTCCAGCAAACCCTCGCAATTCAAGAACTCGCCCGTCTGGAGTCCCTAGAGGTCTCAGATACGGAACTGGATGAGGAGGTCCACAAGATCCTGAGCAACATGCAAGATCCCGGCAAGATCAATCAGGAGAACCTGCGCGACATGGTGCAACTGGACCTCCAACAGCGCAAGGTGCTGGAGTGGTTTACAGAGCACAACACGATCGAGTGGATCACGGCAGAACAGGCCGAAGCCGAGGAAGCGGCAGCCAAGGCCGAAGAAATCGCGGCGGCGATCGAAGCCCAGAAAGCTGAGGCAGAGGCCGGTCAGCCCGACACCGAGGACTAGAGCATCCCCAACCCTTGACCCATTCTCCGATGCTGCGCGGGACTGCCACTTCAGGTACGCCCGCGCTCGCCTCTCCCCCGTCTCGACGGAGAGCCGGGATGCTGGTCTAGCGCACCATTGTGCCGCCTAGGGTTTGCCCAGGGACTCTTCGCCAATAGACCCCTCCCAAAGGGGCCCCTTGCCACAAACCATCGGCCCAGATTGACCTGAGATTCCTGGACCGACTCAATCGCCTCCAACTCACCCCACCACTAATCGGTCCAGTCCTGTACACTGAACAAAACTCACCCAAGCATTGCCACCATCCCGTTACTTTGCCAAGGTATGCTGACTTCTCGATCCAACTCAACCCTACGATCCCAAACCCACGGGGCTGACTTCACCAGCCTCAACCCCCAGGGTACGGTCCTAGCTTCCCTCTCCCCCGTCGGTATCGTGCCCACCGTGGTCGAACAGTCCGGACGAGGGGAGCGTGCCTTTGATATTTACTCCCGTTTGCTGCGTGAACGTATCATCTTCCTAGGCACCCAGGTGGATGATAATGTGGCCGACTCGATCGTGGCTCAGCTTCTTTTCCTCGAAGCCGAGGATCCCGAAAAAGATGTTCAGCTGTACATCAACTCCCCGGGTGGGTCCGTCACCGCAGGCATGGCTATTTACGACACCATGCAGCAAATTGCCCCGGATGTGGTCACCATTTGTTTTGGTCTAGCTGCTAGTATGGGGGCGTTCCTCCTTTCGGGCGGGACCCAGGGTAAGCGTCTCTCCTTGCCCAGTTCTCGGATCATGATCCACCAACCCCTCGGGGGTGCCCAAGGTCAGGCGGTTGACATTGAGATTCAGGCCAAGGAAATCCTGTATCACAAAGGCAAGCTCAACGAGCTGCTCGCAGCACACACGGGCCAACCCCTCGATCGCATTGAAGCCGACACCGAACGCGACTTCTTCATGTCCGCCGAAGAAGCCCGAGAATATGGCCTCATTGATCAAGTGCTGGCCAAACCCAGCACCCAATCCTCCGCCAACCCTATTGCTGTAGTCAGCTAAGAGGCAGCCATGTCTAAGTACGACTCCCACTTGAAATGTTCCTTCTGTGGTAAGTCCCAGGAACAGGTCCGTAAACTCATTGCAGGACCGGGAGTCTACATCTGCGATGAATGTGTTGATCTCTGTAATGAGATCCTGGATGAAGAGTTGTTTGATTCTGGGGCGGCCCCCAATCCCGCCGCCCCTCGGCGCGAAGCCCCACCGGAAAAACGGAAGGTGCGATCGTCGCCCATCACCATGTCTCAAATTCCCAAACCTCGGGAAATCAAAAAATATTTAGACTCCCATGTCATTGGCCAGCATGAGGCCAAAAAAGTTTTATCCGTTGCGGTTTACAACCACTACAAGCGTCTGAGTTACCTAGAACAAAGCAAAGAACAGGACACAGACGATCCGGTAGACCTGCAAAAGTCTAATATTCTGCTGATTGGACCCACGGGATGCGGGAAAACCCTGCTGGCCCAAACCCTCGCCAAATTACTCGATGTCCCCTTTGCAGTGGCCGATGCCACCACGCTGACGGAAGCGGGCTACGTGGGGGAGGACGTGGAAAATATTCTGCTGCGCCTGTTACAGGTGGCCGATCTGGATGTGGAAGAGGCCCAGCGCGGCATTATTTATATTGACGAAATTGATAAAGTTGCCCGTAAGAGCGAGAATCCCTCGATTACGCGGGATGTGTCTGGGGAAGGGGTTCAGCAAGCGCTCCTGAAAATGCTGGAGGGCACCGTGGCCAACGTGCCACCCCAGGGAGGCCGCAAGCATCCTTACCAAGACTGCATCCAAATTGATACCCGTAATATCCTCTTTGTCTGCGGTGGTGCCTTTGTCGGGCTCGATAAGGTCGTGGAGCGGCGCACGGGCAAGAAGTCGATCGGTTTTGTCCAAGGCAATGATGCCCAATCGCGAGAGCGGCGGGCAGCGGATATCCTCCGCCAAACCGAGCCAGAGGATTTAGTTAAGTTTGGCCTCATTCCTGAGTTTATTGGTCGGATGCCAGTGACGGCCCAGGTGGAGCCCTTGGATGAGGATGCGCTGACAGCCATCTTGGTGGAGCCACGGGATGCCCTGGTGAAGCAATACCAAAAACTGATGCGCATGGACAATGTGCAGTTGGAGTTTCGGCCTGAGGCCCTGCGGGCGATCGCCCGGGAAGCCTACCGTCGCAAGACCGGTGCCCGTGCCCTGCGCAGCATCGTTGAAGAAATTATGCTCGATGTGATGTACGAGCTCCCCTCCCGTAAGGATGTGACCCGCTGCCTCATCACCAAGGAGATGGTGGAAAAACGCTCCAGCGCTGAGCTGTTAATTCACCCCTCTTCCATGCCCAAGCCCGAGTCTGCCTAGGGGGCACCTCGATTCATTGTGGCGTGGACTAGCCAGGAGTAACAGCGGGGCATTGTGATATCGGGGTTGGACGGCGAGCCGTCCAACCCCGTTTTAACGCTTGCAAGTTTTAGGGTCTAGGCATTCTAGAGGGCACCTGGATTAATTGTGGCAGGCGGCGAAGCCGCCTGCCACAATCCTGATTCTACCCTGGGCACTGCAGTCGAAATTTGAATTGGTCGAGGTGCCCGAGGAAAGATAGCTTAGGGGCATCTCGATCGGATCCTCCCCCATCCCCGGTTGCAGATCACGGCTCCTTCTGGGGAAAATAGCCCCATGGGATACAACCCTGCGTCATACTGTGTGGTGGCAACCGCCAGGTTGTTATTGCATCCCTTAGACAGCACTATTGGCAACCATTCTGATCCTGCTTTAAATCACCCTATGCCCGCTACCCGCCCTTTGCGCCGAAGTGTCCTGATCCCCAACCAACACACCTTGGCCCAGCAACTGCCCCTGTTGCTGCTGTGCTTTAGCTTGGGCTGCTTTCTCACCCTAACCCTACCCCGCCTCACCCACGCTCAGGCGGTTCCCCCCTCCCCCGATCGCTCCCTCACCGATCGATCCCCCCAGCAATCCCCCGCCGATCGCTCCCTCGCCACAGCCCTAGCAGAATCGGCCCTCCTCGATCGGCTGCCCCCCGCCCAAGCCCATCCCCTTCCGCCCAGCCTCCAAGCCGATCGGCCCCACCTCGCCACAGCCCTCGGATCGGCCCGGACCGCTGCACCCGACTACTTTGACCAAATTCAACCCTCTCCCCTGGGCTACCTCGTCTGGTCCCATTTTCCGGTGACGGTCTATCGGGACGCAAACAACGCAGCGGCAGGATCGGGAGAAGCGGAACGGCAAGCGGTCTGGCGATCGGCAGTGGACCAAGCCGTGCAAGCATGGCAGATCCATATTCCCCTGGCGTGGACCGACGATCGAGACCAAGCCGATATCCAGATTTTGCGATCGCGACCGCCCCTACGCTACCAGGAGGATGGATCGATCGCCCGGGCCCGTACCGCCGAAACCCGCTACAAATTCCGGCTCACTGCCCCCCCAACACTCACATCCAAGTCAGACCAACCTGACAACGCGCCCCAACTTCAGCCCCAACTTCAGCCCCAATTCACCCTCTACCTCGGTCCTGGCCAAGCCCCCGCCTCCCTCGCCACCACTGCCCGTCACGAGCTAGGCCATGCCCTCGGCCTCTGGGGCCACAGCCCCAGTCCCCAAGATGTGATGTACGCCGAGCAAACCGTCCAAAACCAGCCCCAAGAGGTTAGTCAGCGGGATGTGAACACATTACGCCGGGTCTACCAGCAACCCACGCGGGTAGGCTGGCCCCTCACAAGGTCCGGATCGTAGCGGCATCGGTGGCTACCACCGCATCTAGGTTTCAAAACAGGGCACCTCGATTAAGGGGAGGTGGCGAGGCCACCCACCACACCCCTGGTTCTGGTGTGGATTACGGGATATAAATTTGGGTTCTTCGAGGTGCCCAATGGAAATTCTTTGTTTTCGGGCTGTCCTAAATCCAGTCAAGGCCCCCTTCGATCACGCCTTGCCGGGATTGAGCCAAATCATTTGCCAAGTCACAAAGGTCCCGATCGGACTCCAGAGCAGATAGGGCAACAGCAACGCCCCCGCCAGGGGCGACTGGGGCCAAACCTGGCTCGCCAAAATACAGCCCAACCCAAAGCCCAGCCCCCCGATCGCCGTCCCAAAGGTCAAACTGCGCAACTTACACATCACCGGGGTATAGGCCATGATCGCCACCTCCACCAACAAGTACCCCCCCATCAACACCCAGCGCCAAATCCAGTTCCCGGTTTCCGCCCAGGTCACACTGGCAGACGCAATTCCGCAAATAAAAATAAAAATCCAGATCAAAGGAATTAGCCCTTCAAAGGTGAGCCACTGCGGTCGTTTCAGTTGAAAAAACCAACGGTTATCATCTGGAGACAGGCGATTGAGGGCCACAGCCACAATAATCGCCACCAGCGTGATCAAAACCCAAGCCGGAACCATCCCGCCACCTTAGAACTTGGACTCTAAAACTGTAGACGGACATCTCGCAAAATCCAAGTTTTCGCCCCGTCACTCCCCTACAAAATCAGGGCTACGGCAAGCTCGGCCCAGCACAGAGGCCCACCTCTAGGTGGCTCCAGTACCATGAAATCAAAAACGGAGAGGGTGGGATTCGAACCCACGGTACCTTTCGGTACATCCGATTTCAAGTCGGACGCAATCGACCACTCTGCCACCTCTCCTGGGGTGCAAGGTTGGGAACTTTTAGGAAGCTCCATTATAAAACATTTTGCTTAGGGTCACGGGGGGCCACCCCAATTAATCTCCCGATGCACCTCGATGAATTGGGGCGATCGGCAAAGCCGATCGCCCCAACCCCAACACCTACATGGATTACAGGGCACCTCGATTAATTGGGTTGGGCGGCGAAGCCGCCCAACCCAACCCTGATTCTTACGGGCACCTCGATTAATTGTGGGGGGCGGCGAAGCCGCCCCCCACAACCCTGGTTCTGCCCTAGGCACTCCGGTGAAAATTTGAATTAATCGAGGTGCTCTTACGTGGGTCAGAGGACGAAAACTTGGATTTCTCAAGGTGCCCTACAGTGCAAAAATTTAGACTTTTCGAGGCGGTCAGGGCAAACTTCAAAGCAAAATTCCAAGCAAAATTCAAATTTTTATGATGGCACACCCCCTAACCCCAAGACTCCAGTCATCTCGCAGTGCAAGGGTGTGGCCCATGAATCTCTAGTTCTTCGAGCCGCTCTCTGCTAAAATAGGGGTCTTTGGGAAAATTTTAGTAGCAACAGAGCAGCAGCAATGGCTAAGCGTGTTCAGGTGGTTTTGAACCAGGACGTTAAGAAACTGGGCAACAACGGGGATTTGGTCGAAGTGGCACCGGGTTACGCTCGGAACTATCTCTTCCCCAAAGGGGTCGCCGTCCCCGTAACCCCCGGGGTTTTGAAGCAGGTGGAGTACCGTCGCCGGAAGGAAGAGGAGCGTATTTTAGAAGAGCGTCGTCAGGCAGACTCTCGCAAGACTGCGCTGGAAACCATCGGTCGGTTTGTGGTGAAGAAGCAAACCGGTGAAGAAGAGACCATTTTCGGTACGGTGACCAACGGGGACGTGGCGGAAGCGATTCTAGAAGCCACGAAGCAGGATATCGATCGTCGCGATATCACGGTGCCCGACATTAATAAGTTGGGCTTCTATAAGGTCAGCGTCAAGCTACACCCTGAAGTGACCGCAGAGGTCGAGATTCAAGTTGCAGCCCTGTAACGGGCACCTCGAAAATTTAAATTTCGACCCCAGTACCCACGGCAGAATCAAGGTTGTGGCAGGCGGCGAAGCCGTCTGCCACAATTAATCAAGGTACCCTAGCGCAGCTCTGTCATACAGTCCAGCTTGGACACAGCTTGAGTCACATCGCCCCCTCAGGTTAACGCCCTTCGATCGACCTGGGGGGTTTCGATCGTCACCGTAATCGCAGCTAACGCTTCGGTGAGGCTGGCCATTCGCCATGCCCCACCCATCCATTACAGTGGTTCCCTAGGAACTCAGGCGCAAACTATTATTAGCGTCGATAATCAAAGTCTTGAACCGACACAGATCCAAATTTCGCCACGGTATGGACGAGTCGGCTCCCGCATTCCCCCTCGGATGCCCCCATGCCCCACGGTCCCCGTTTCACCCTGGGCATCCACCTGATCGAGGGCAGCTTGGCCCAAGCCAAGGAACCAGGTTACCGGGGGGACCGGCTCCACGGTCTGGAGAAATTCGATCGCTTCATCCACGGCAGCAACTCCCTCAAAGGTAGACAGTAACGCTCCTGTGGGCAGGCGCACCGTTTGATCGTCGTCCTGGAAGAGACTACGCCAATTTTTTAGCGTTTCCGCATAGGCTTGGGGATCGGTACGGGCAGTTCGTTTCCGCCACCAGGGCACTGAGGAGGCGATCGTCAGGAAGGATAGAGGCGGGAACCTGGGCAATGATACTGGGGGACGTGGGGGGCGGGACAGTGGGGAACGGCAAGAGCAGTTGGGTCGGGTTCCAGTCCTGGAGGGTACCCACCGCGAGGATGCCCATTGCCAAGGTCGGGGGAGTTTGGGCGCGATCGAGGCGATCGAACGGCGATTCAGTCCCTCGAGGGTCGGTCGTCGGAAAGCTGACGAACCGCACCGTGGATAGACTAGCTCCGGCAGGTAATAGATCACCCAGCTTGGCGTGGGTTTCGCGGTCGCTGACCCCAGCCACCTGCTGTAACGGATCGTGGGAGGGTCGTGGACTAGAGAGCAGGGGGCCGGTTAACAGCGGGCTAGCCAGAAACCCCAGGGTTAGGGGCAGCCAGGTGCGAGTCGAGAGCATAGCGAAATTTGAAACGTAACGAGAGTGTAGCGGCGAGGGAAACTCAATACAGGCAGACTTCCAGTTTTGCGGAAACAGTTGGCAGGGTGTCCTCCAAATGTAGACGTGGGAGAGGGGTTAAACAGTTTCCGAGTCCCAGGTCCAAGCCCAATATCCACCCTCGATTTCCAATCTCCAATCTGACGTGAGTTCGACAGACTCCTCTGGAAGGCCCTCACCCCAACCCCGCTCCCTAAGGGAGCGGGGCTAAAACCCGTATTCTATCGTTTAGCCCGCGCCCATTTTGGGCGCGAGCTGGGGAGATGAGGGGCATCAACCTGACGCAATCCGAGACCCTACCCAATCCGGGTTCCAATTCCAGATCCGACCCAAGGCAGAGATGGTCACAAAACTGGCAATCACAGCAAACTTTTCAGCAAACATCCTTAACTACAACAATCGGGTAAAGTCTTTTAATTTTGGTGGGCGGCTAAGCCCCCCACCACAACCCTGATTCTTGCGTGGGTCACCCGGCGGAAATTCTAAGGTTTCGAGGTGCCCATAAGGTCTGGCACAATAACCCCACGGATTATGTGGTAACCGCCCAGTTACGATCGACCCGTCTGAGAGTGAACCCCACCAGGGCACAGGGTATGCTTCGACATCGCTCAAAAAACTGACCCGTTGCCATCGAGATCAGAACATCAAAAATCCAAAGTCTTCGCAGGGGGGGATAGGCGGATACAGGTTATGCAGCAGGATTTACGGCAAGGGCCAGAATGGCCAATTCCGGGACAAACTATCCCAGAACAACCAATTCCAGAACAGCACAAGCGACGACCCATACTGCGATCCAGACTGCGACAGATCCTACGATCGATCCTGCTGGTGGTCGTCGCTAGCTGTCTGAGCGGCTGTTTGCAATATGACCTGGGCCTACGGTTTGACCACCAAACCTCCGGCGCGATCGTCCAGACCTTCACCCTCACCCCAGAAACACGCAGCCTGGGCACAGGACTCCTCCAGGAATGGTTTGTCAGCCTCGATCGCCAAGCGCCCACGGTGCCCAGCCTGGGCCAATGGGTAACCCCCGATCGCTACGTGATGACGATCCCCTTTGCCGGGGCCATGGACTTAACCCAGAAATTTACCCAGGTCATCCCCCCCGCCGCCACGGCCACAGCAGCCGCCACAGTTCCCCAATCATCCAGCACGACGGCCCCCTTAGCCGCCACAGCAGCATGGCGCGGAGCACTGCCCCCGATCGCCGCAACCCTCAACCTCGAACAAGACAACCGCCTCCTTGCCATCCACACCCACCTTAACTTGACCCTGGATCTACGTCCCCTCGCTCGACTCGATCGCCAAGGTCGATCGCTCCTCGCTCCCAGCGCACCGCTCCAGATTAATTTCAGCCTAGAGACCCCCTGGGGACTCGATTGGGCAGAAACCAGCCCGACCGTATCCCCGCAGCAGTGGGGACGGCGGGTAATTTGGTCGCTCCCCGTCGGAGCAGTGACAACGATCGAGACGGCATTTTGGTTACCGAGTCCGGTGGGGATTGGATCGATCGGGATCGGCCTCTTGATGCTGCTGGGTTGGGGGCTGCGCCGGTTACGATAGGGCACTGTAAGTCTAGGGTTACATAACGCCAGACCCTAGCCGGGGATCTCACCCCCCCTCCCAATCCAGGGCACCTCGATTAATTGGGTTGGGCGGCTTCGCCGCCCAACCCAAACTCTGATTCTTGCGTGGACTGTTTCCCAAACATTTGGATTAATCGAGGTGCCCTCCAGCAGCACATCGACACATCGGCCCCCTCATCAAATCCGGTCCATCCGCACCGTTCATCGGTCCCGCTCATCCACTCCCTTGCCCCCTGCGATATGGCCCCATCCCCCTTCTTCCAAGAAAACCGCTGGTCTCAACGGGTCAGCGTCACCCTACTGCTTGGGGGCCAAGTGATCCTGCGTCTCCTCAAGGGCAAGCTGCGAGGCCAGCCCCTGGGGGAGCAACTCCTAGTGGCAGGGCCACACGCCCTCGGACCCGTGCTCCTGACAAATCTCCTGGCCGGAATGCTGATCACCCTACAAACCGCCCCCGAACTCATGCGCTATGGGGCGATGGAAGGGCTGGGGGGGACCGTTGCCGTCGTCTTATGTCGCGAACTGGCTCCCGTGCTGACGGCGGGAATTATGGCGGGACAAGTGGGAGCCGTGTATGCCGCAGAGCTCGGGGTGATGCGCGTAACGGAACAAATTGATGCACTTCACCTGCTGCGGACCCGCCCAGTGGACTATTTGGTGCTGCCCCGGGTGGTGGCCTGTGGAGTCATGCTGCCGATTTTGACCGTATTTGCCATCACGATCGGCCTGCTGGGGAGTGCGGGAATTGCCCAGGGAATTTATGGCCAACCGCCCCAGCTTTTCTTCGACTCGATTCGGCTGCTGCTGGACCGAGCCGATCTATGGATTGTGGTGGGGAAGGCGGGAGTTTTTGGGATCCTGATTGCCCTGATCGGATGTAGCTGGGGACTCACGACCCAGGAAGGCGCAAAGGGCGTGGGTCGATCGACAGCGGCAGTGGTGGTGAATTTGTGGGGGGCCATTGTGGTAATAGATTTGCTGCTGTCCTTGGGCCTATCCCTAGGGCGTGGCATCAACTAACTGTAGGGCACCTCGATTAATTGGGTTGCGCGGCTTCGCCGCGCAACCCAATTAATCGAGGTGCCCTGTAGAAACCTTGCCATATTTGAGTTATACGCCCGCCCCAGGGGGATAAGCGAAGGGCCGTGTCTAGGGCACGGCATCAATCCGAGATAGAGATCACAACGGACAAGTTTGTTGAACCCTCGCGGGCCCGTGAGTCCCCCACTGTGCGGGGAACTCACTCTCCAGACGGATCACCAGCAGCTGAGCAGCCGCCATATCAGCGGGATATCGATCGCTTTCCTGATAAACTGTAATGAAAGTTTACGTTTCTGACATTCCTCCCCATGAGCTTATTGGTTGTTGGTGCTACAGGAACCCTCGGGCGGCAAGTGGTCCGCCGTGCCTTAGATGAAGGACACACGGTGCGCTGTCTCGTCCGCAGCCCTCGTAAATCAGCTTTTCTACGCGAGTGGGGGGCAGACTTAGTCAAGGCCGACCTTCGTGACCCAGAAACGCTCACCTTTGCCTTAGAGGGCATTACGACCGTCATTGACGCTGCCACCTATCGGCCCACTGATCCCGGTAGCATTTGGCAGTTGGATTGGAAAGGGAAAGTGTCGCTCATTCAAGCTGCCAAGCGGGCAGGGGTCGATCGGTTCATTTTCTTTTCAATTCTTAACGCGGAGCAATATCCCAACGTCCCCATGATGCAGATTAAATCCTGCACCGAAGACTTCCTGAAGGAGTCGGGACTGGATTACACCATTTTGCGGTTGAGCGGCTTTCTCCAGGGCCTCATTGGTCAGTACGCCATCCCCATTCTGGAAAAACAAACCGTTTGGGTCACGGGTGAGGCCACACCGGTTGCCTACATGAACACCCAGGACATTGCCAAGTTTGCGGTACGAGCCGTCACCACCGAGGCCACCCGCAACGGCACCTTCCCCGTAGTCGGGACCAAAGCCTGGGACGGGTACGAGATTATCCGTCTCTGCGAACGACTCTCGGGCCAGGATGCCAAAATTGCCCGCCTACCGATCGAAACCCTACGCATTGTCCAAAAGATCTCCAGCTACTTTGAGTGGGGCTGGAATTTAGCCGATCGACTGGCCTTTAGCGAAGTTCTCGCATCAGGGCAGCCCCTCTCAACGGACATGGATACCGTCTACAAAACCTTTGACCTGGATCCCCAAGACACCACCACCCTCGAAGCCTACTTTTCGGAGTACTTTGGGCGTATGATGCAGAAGCTCAAACAACTGGGCTACGACCAGGAAGAGCAAAAGCGCAAAATGAACTTTTAGGCCAGGGGTCGGCGACCCTTTTGAGACTCGGCACAGGCCCCAAGGGCTAGGGTCCAGTTCGCCTTAGCCGCTATAATCTGGCGTGAGCTTCTGTGGAAAATCCTAGTCCCCCGTGGAAGTCCTTGGGATTGGGTCTCCACTTCGATTCACGGCAGAGTAGCCCTCAAACGTCCGTCCCCTCGTGGCATCAGGCGCTCTCAAGGCCCCTAGCCTCCTCTCCCCTGGCGGGAGGAAGAATGAAGCTAGGAACCCGACTGTCGCTGCCCTAGCGCCAGCGCCATACAACAAGAGCCCTGGTGCAGCGAACTCGTCTGGCCGGAAAAGCCTCCGCCGTGCCGAAGATTCCTGACCTCACAATCCTCCCAGCCCAAACCATGGTCCAAACCATGGCCTAAGCGAGCGGTCCATTGCTAGATAGCCGGGATTCGTTGCCTGGGACCCAGGGATCAAACTATGCTCCATTGGAGGCGGGATGTATCCCGCCACCCAGTAGATGGTGGCTAGCATCAGCTGCCATCCATAAGCAAGCGCTAGGGGCTTGGGAGCCCACGGCTGTTGGGTCACCCTGGGCTCCTCCCCGTCCAAGCTCCACAGCACTTCCCCCCGTCGATCGCGCCCTGCGATCCTTCACCCTCTCCAATCCCATTTCGTCAGGGTACCTCGATTAATTATGGTAGGCGGCTTCGCCGCCTACCATAATTAATCGAGGCGCCCGTCACACTATTCTATTCGTCCTGGAGCCAAGGTAGAAACGTGCCCAAGGCTGGCATCATTTATAACGACGGTAAACCCAGCGCCTGCGATGCTGCGGCAACGATCGAGCAGTACCTCCTAGGGCGAGGCTGGGAAGTTTATAGAGCGCTGGGCGCTGGCGGTATTTTAGGCTATGCCAGTCCTGAAGCACCGGTGTGTCATACACCGATCAATAACCTGGTGCCGCCCGGATTTGATGAGGGTCTCTCCTTTGCCGTCGTGCTGGGGGGAGACGGTACGGTGTTGGCTGCCTGTCGCCAGGTTGCCCCGGTGGACGTGCCAATTTTGGCCATTAACACGGGACACATGGGGTTTCTCACGGAAACCTATCTCAATAACCTCACCCCGGCCCTCGACGCAACGATCGCAGGGGACTACACCCTGGAAGAACGCACCATGGTGACCGTCCAGGCCGTGCGGGATGGGGTCGTTTTTTGGGAAGCCCTCTGCCTCAACGAGATGGTCCTACATCGGGAACCCCTCACCAGCATGTGCCACTTTGAGATTACGGTGGGTCACCATGCCCCCGTGGACATTGCTGCCGACGGCATCATTATCTCAACCCCCACGGGATCCACAGCCTACTCCCTCAGCGCCGGTGGCCCGGTGGTCACTCCCGGTGTCCCCGTTCTCCAATTAGTCCCCATCTGTCCCCACTCCCTCGCCTCCCGCGCCCTCGTCTTTGCGGACTCGGAGCCCGTGACTATTTTCCCAGCCATTCCCAACCGCCTCGTTATGGTGGTAGATGGCAATGGGGGCTGCTACATCGTCCCGGAAGATCAAGTGCGGATTACCCGATCGCCCTACGCTGCCCGCTTCATTCGACTACAATCCCCTGAGTTTTTCCGGGTTTTACGGGAGAAACTGGGCTGGGGATTGCCCCACATTGCCAAACCAACCTCCGTGGAATTGCCGTAGGTCCATGTCTGTTGCTCCTTCCCCTTCGCCCCCGATGGCGGTACTCCTCGTTGAACCCGATGCAGCCTTGGCCCAGCAGATGGCCCAGGACTTGCAGGAAGCAGGATATGGCACGATCGTCACGACCAGTTTTACGGATGGATTACAGCAGGGATTGCAACACCAACCGACCCTGGTGGTCATCGATCGGCTCCTGGCGGGGGAGTCAGGACTGAAGCTCTGCCAGGATTTACGGCACCAGGGCTATCGCAACTCCCTGCTCCTGTTAATGGCCCACGATAGCTTGGACGATCGGGTGGCCTGCCTAGAGTGCGGGGCCGATGATTATGTGCTCAAACCCTACCGCAGCGACAGTTTTCTGCAACTGGTGCGCCTCTATCTCCAGCCCAGCGCCACCGCCAGCGAGCAATTGCGTTTTAGTGATTTAACCTTAGATCTCTCCACCCGCCGCGCTCTGCGTCAAGGCCGCAGCATTGACTTGACCATGAAGGAGTTTGAACTTCTCAAGTACTTGATGGAGCATCCTCGGGAAGTGCTGACACGGGAGCAAATTCTGGAGAATGTGTGGGGTTATGAGTTTATGGGCGAGTCAAACGTCATTGAGGTGTATATTCGCTACTTACGCCTCAAAATTGAAAATGACGGTGAAAAACGTTTGATTCAAACCGTGCGGGGAGTCGGCTATGTATTACGCGAGTCCTAACGCACCTAACCCCCTCGCCACGGTTCGTGACCAGTCGCTGTAGGAGCGAGGGATCGCCGCAAAAAATCCAGACTTTGACCCTGTAGCCCACGCAAGGGCCAAGATTATGGTGGGCTTCGACTCCGCTCAGCCCACCACACTGAATCATCGGGCTGGCACGGTGAGGGGAGCACGGCCAATGGGGATCCAATACCCACGAGAACCTGTAGGGTACCTCGATGAATCCAAATTTCGACCGTAATGCCCACGGCAGAATCAGGATTGAGTCAGGCGGCTTCGCCGCCTGACTCAATCCGTCGAGGTGCCCTGTAGTTTTAGGCTACGAAAGGAAGGGCTGAAAGCCCTCTCCCTGCTCCGGCGTGTGCCCACTGCAGATCCCGACGGGTTAGACCCAACCCCAACGGGTTAGGCCCAACTCTACCTACTTCTCAGAAACCACAGCCCGGTAGAGCTGCTGGATCGATTTCAGCACCCCAGCCGGTGAGAACTCGCCTTGGCCGCTCCGCAGATCAATTTCCTGGATCCGGCTCAACAGGCGAGCCTCCTCCACCTCCACGGATCCATCGCTATAGACCAGCAGGCTAATTGCCTCCAACAGGCTTTGGCAATCTTCATGGGAGGGATTGCGACCTAAATAGGCTTCGATCCACTGATAGCACTGCTCCGGCTGAACTTGAACCAATTCGTAGAGAAAGGGACGAATCTCGGGATCATCCGCTAAATTCTGCTCAGTCGCCATAGAACGCAGAATTTCCCGTTCCTCCGGCTGAATCTCTCCGTCAATCCAGGCAGCACCAATCAGAATTTTGAACAGGGCTTTTGTTTTTGCAACAGTTGCTTCAGACATAGAATCTATCCTTTCTGTGGGGGAGAAATGCGCAGGAGAGGAGAGGTGAAATGGGTGCAGAATCCAGACTTCCTAATCTCCCTACGGGAACCTCGCGGGATTGGGGTGGGCGGCGCAGTCGCCCCCACACAAACTTGGCGATCGACTCAGACCCCAGGACTAGGGGCTGTCACCATTTAATCCCAGAGTGTCCTCAAAATCAGGGACACAGCCCCTAGCTCCTCCAACTAGGGAACACTAGGGCACAACTGGGGCGGGCGTGTAACTCTGATACCGCCAGGTTTCTATCGTTAATTGATGACACACCCTAGGGCACCTCGATTAATTCCAATTTTTGCCCAGTGGCCTAGGCAAGAATCAGGGGTGTGGGGGGCGGCTTCGCCGCCCCCCATAATTAATCGAGGTACCCCCTAGGGCACCTCGATTAATACAGATTCTCACCGCACTACCCAGGGCAGAATCAAGATTGTGGCTCGCGGCTTCGCCGCGCAACCCAAACCCTGACTCTTGCGTGGGTCATCCCTCAAAAATTTGGATCCATCGAGGTGCCCCCCGTTCACCGAGGTCCATTCAAGCCTAATTGACCCAGGTTTAGATTTGGTTTTTTAGGGAAATTTTTTAGAATCGAGCCCTAGGGCACCGAACTAAGACATTGAGGAGCAAGGACTACCGAGGCAGCGGGAGAACCAAAGCACGGGCCACACCCCAGACACCTTGCCCTGATCCCCTTACCCTGATCCCCGCGACCGGCAAAGGCGCAGCGCTAAACTAGAATTGAGGGCGACAATTGCTCCCCTGCACATCCACATTGCGATCGGCCATGGCAAAAGCACAGAGTGAATATGTTTGCAATGAATGTGGGGCGAAGTCACGCCAGTACTTTGGCAAGTGTCCGGCCTGTGGCAGTTGGAATTCCCTCGTGGAGCAGGCGATCGAAACAGCAGTCACCCCCGTTGCAGCCAGCCGTCGATCGCCCCACCGCAAGGCCAAGCCCGAAGCCCGAGCCTCCCTCCGCCTCGAAGAAATCACCGACTATCCCCAGGCCCGAATCCCCTCCGGCTATGGAGAACTCGATCGGGTGCTGGGGGGAGGCGTGGTCCCCGGCTCCCTGGTGCTGATTGGTGGGGATCCCGGCATTGGTAAATCAACCCTACTCCTCCAGGTGGCCCAGCGATTGTCCCAGCAGCACAGCGTACTCTACGCCTGCGCCGAGGAGTCGGGACAACAGGTGAAAATGCGCTGGCAGCGCCTGGATACAGGACTGCAAACCAAACCAGAATCCGCATCCCCTCGCCCTCCCAGCCGTAACGCTCCCAAGGCAGCATCAACCCAAACCAAAACCGAGACTCTCCCTCAAGCGGAGGCAACTTCCCCCACAAATCCCAATGCTGCTCCCAAAATCCCATCTAACCTTGACACCGATCCCCTCATCCTGGAGCCCCCCAGCCAGCTTTACCTCCTGCCAGAAATCGAACTGGAAACGATCGTGGCCGAGTTGGAGTCCCTCCAACCCAAACTGGCCATTATTGACAGTATTCAGGCCATTTACTACACCGCGCTCAACTCTGCCCCCGGTTCCGTATCCCAGGTACGGGAGTGTACCGCTGCCCTGATGCGAGTGGCCAAGCGGCTCGAAATTGCCCTGTTGATCGTGGGCCATGTGACCAAAGAAGGAGCGATCGCCGGCCCCAAGGTCCTGGAGCATTTAGTGGATACGGTGCTCTATTTTGAGGGCGATCGATTTGCCAGTCATCGCCTCCTGCGATCGGTCAAAAACCGCTTTGGGGCCACCAATGAACTGGGGGTCTTTGAAATGCGCGATCGGGGACTGCTGGAGGTGTCCAACCCCTCGGCCCTGTTTTTGGGGAACCGCGAAGAAAGCACTCCCGGCATTGCCACGATCGTGGCCTGTGAGGGCACTCGTCCCCTCCTCGTGGAGCTACAGGCTTTAGTCAGCCCCACCAGCTACCCATCCCCCCGTCGATCGGCCACAGGGCTAGAATATAATCGTTTATTACAAATTCTGGCCGTTTTAGAAAAGCGGGTGGGCTTTCCCCTCTCCAAGTTCGATGCCTATGTGGCATCGGCGGGGGGCCTGAATGTGGCGGAACCCGCCGCCGACCTAGGCGTTGCGGTGGCGATCGCGGCCAGTTTTCGCGATCGATCGGTACAGCCGGATACGGTACTCATTGGGGAAGTGGGGCTGGGCGGCCAGGTGCGTCCGGTGTCCCAGATGGAAATGCGCCTACGGGAGGCGGCAAAACTGGGCTTCCAGCAGGCGATCGTACCCAAAGGTCAGGAACTGGAGAGCCCGTCGGGGAGCGTCGGACTGCGGGTGCTGGGGGTGTCGCGGGTGGTGGATGCGATCGGCTTGGCACTCATGGCCGCGCCCGATCGGGTGCCTTCGGACCCGGCCCCAGTCCCAGGTCTTCCCCCGGGCGCAGCCCCCCCTTAGAGGATATTTATAAACCTAAGGGCACCTCGAAAAATTCAAATTTCGACCGCAGTGCCTACGGCAGAATCAGGGTTGAGGCCGGCGGCGAAGCCGCCGGCCTCAACTAATCGAGGTGCCCCTAAGGGAATCCCCCCTATCCCCACATTGAAAAGAGGGGGGGACAGCCTTTTCTTCCCCCTTCAAAAGGGGGACTGAGGGGGATTCTGCCAGGGCCTACGGGACCTAGCCGAAGTTTCCAAACATCCTCTAAGCGAGGTGCCTAACACCCCTAACAACCGTTGCTCGAAACAAACCATGGATTCCCCCCAATCGCGCTGCGTTTTAGTCTGTCAAAATCGATCCTGCCAACGCAACGGCTCCGAAGCCGTGCTTGCTGCCTTTCAAGCCCTCGATCTGCCCCATGTCTTTGCCAGCGGGAGCGACTGCCTCGGCCAGTGCAGTGCAGGCCCCACCGTACAAGTTTTGCCCGATCGCGCCTGGTACTGCCGGATTAAGGTGGCAGATGTGGCCCCGATCGCCACCGAACACCTCCAAGGCGATCGACCCGTGCAGCGGTTACTGCACCCCCGCTTTCATCCCCCTACCCCTCCCCTCTGAAACCCCGCAGATCCCCGCTATGCGCTTATTTTTAGACACCGCCGACCCCCAACAATGGCAAACCTGGTTACCCACCGGTCTCTTCTACGGCGTAACCACCAACCCCTTGCTCCTGGAGCGATCGGGTCAAGCCTGCACCCTCGACAACCTGCACCGTCTCATGGCGATCGCCCGAGATTGTCAAGCCCAGGAAATTCAGATCCAAACCTGGGGCAATACAGTGGAAGCCATGGTCAACACGGGCCTTGCCCTCGCCACCGATGCCCGCAACGGCTTCGGGACCAGTCTCTATCCCGATGTGGTTGTCAAAGTTCCTATAACCCGAGCCGGAACCCAAGCCGCTGCCCAACTCCTCGCCCAGAACATTCGGGTCACCCTCACCGCTGTGTATGCCGCGCCCCAAGTGGCGATCGCCGCTGCCCTGGGCGTAGACTACGCCGCTCCCTACCTAGGCCGCATTCAGGACCAAACCCCCGATCGCAAGGGGCGGGGCCGGGAGATCCTGGCCTTGATGCAAAAAATGCTCGATCGCACCGGAAACTCAAAAACACGGCTCCTCGTGGCCAGTTTGCGCCAAGCCGAAGACCTCGCAGCCCTCGCAGCCCAGGGCCTGGACACCTTCACCATTTCACCGGCGATCGCCGATCGTCTCTTCCAGGTGGCAGCCACCGAAGCCGCCGCCGCCGATTTTGAGCGGGCTGCCCGAGGTGGCGGGTAATCCCCGTAGCAGGAAATCACTGGGACAGGCAATCATGTGCTCACCTGACAGAACCAAGGTAAATCGCGGCGGATCTCAGTATACAGGCGCATCAAAAAATACCAGGTCCAATTGCGAGCCTCCCCGGGGCACCTCGAAAAATCAAAATTTTTGCCCAGTGACCCACGTTTGCCCAGTGACCCACGTAAGAATCAGGGTTTTGGCATGCGGCTGCGCCGCACGCCACCATTAATCGAAGTGCCCTACAGCGTCATTGCCCTCTTCCAGGCTTAACTCACCTCGCCACCCAGCTTCACCCGGGGATCCACCAGCTTCAGCAGCAAATCCGCCAGCAAATTACCCAAAATCAGCATCACCGCCCCCATCATCAGGCTTGCCATCACCAAATATAAATCCTGGCTCATCACCGCCTGCAAAATCAGCCGCCCCAAACCGGGCCAGTTAAACAACTGCTCCGTGATAAACGCCCCGCTGAGTAGATTAGAAAACTCAAAGCCCAGCAACGTCACCAGGGGATTCACCGCATTACGCAGGGCATGGACATAGATGACCCGACTTTCCGGCAGTCCCTTAGCCCGAGCCGTGCGCACATAGTCCCGGCGTAGCACGTCCAACAGCTCCCCCCGCGTGATCCGCTGAAGACCGGCAAGACTAGTGAGGGTGAGGGCTAGGGTGGGCAGCAGCAAATGCCAAGCGAGATCCAAGGCTTTGCCGAAGGGGGTGAGATCGTCATAGTTGAGGCTAGTCATATCCCCCACCGGTAGCAGAGGCGACAAATTTTGGGCTAGGATCAGCAGGAGCAATGCCGCCACAAAGCTGGGAAAACCTTGGCCTAAATAGCTGAGGGAGCGCAGGAGCCGATCGAGGGGTTGGTTTTGGCGAACAGCGGCCACAATCCCCAGGGGAATCGCCAAAACCCAGGTCAGAATTAGGGACGAGAAGGCTAGCAACAACGTCGCAGGCACCCGCTCCAGGAGCAGGGACGAAACCGATCGTTTATAGGCAAAACTATCCCCAAAGTTGCCCTGACTCACCACCTGCCACAGCCAGCGCCAATACTGCTCCCACCAGCTTTTGTCGAGTCCAAACTGGGCCTTCAGTTCCTCCACCCGCTCCGGCGAAATTTGGGGATTATCCTTCAGAACCGTGAGGTAGTCCCCGGGAGCCAGTTGGATCACGAAAAAGCACAGGGCCGAGGCCAACAGCAGGGTAACCAGGGCTTGGAGACTGCGACGACCGATATAAAGGGCCGTGTCACGATCGAAGAGACGGGAATTGGAGGGAAGGGGGAAGGGGGTGGCCATGGTGAGGGCTTAAGGTAGGGCGTAGCGAAGAACAGCGACTGGGTTAGGGTACGACACGACAAGCAGCGATTGGGTCGTTCTTGTGACGCACTTGTGACGCAGTATATACTCCCCCAAGGCGAGAACCCGAAGGATTTGCCAGAATCTGCGACCGTCTCCCCGTCAGCATCCTCGCCACCAACTAGTCCAGCAATTATAATAAAAACCCACAACGGACCCACAACAACGGACCCACAACTCGGCCACCTCACCCCCTGTCGCATGTGCGGAGCATTGCAATGCAAACTGTCCAGACTCCAGCAGTCTTAACGGTGCCTGACCACACTCAGCTCCCTGAAACAGATGGTACCTTTGTGAAGAATTTTCAGGAACATCCCCAAAGTCTACTGCTCACCGACTCCATTCGGCCTGTCTTGGACACGCTACACCCGGATGGTCACTACGCGATCGGTCAAGACTGTGGTATCTACTGGCGACTGACCGAGCCCCCAGAACGGGGCGCGGAAGCGCCGGACTGGTTCTATGTCCCCCATGTACCGCCCCTCTTGGAGGGAAAAGGGCGACGCTCCTACGTGTTGTGGAAAGAAATTGTGGCCCCTTTGATTGTGCTGGAGTTTGTGTCCGGAGATGGCAGTGAAGAGCGCGATATAACCTCACCATTCGCTGGAAATGAGGCAAAGGCTAGGAAATTTTGGGTTTATGAACAGGCCATCCGTGCCCCGTTCTATGCCATCTATGAGGTGGAGAAAGCCTCTGTTGAGGTGTATGAGCTTGTGGCCAATCGATACCAACGTTGCCCGCCCAACGAGCGGGGACATTTTCCCATTGCTCCGATGGGAGTTGAGTTGGGAATTTGGCAGGGAACCTATCTCAACCAGAGGTTGCCCTGGCTGCGTTGGTGGGATAGCCAGGGGAATCTTTTGTTGAATGGTGCGGAACGGGCTGAACAGGAAAAGCAGCGGGCTGAACAGGAAAAGCAGCGGGCCGATCGTCTCGCTGAAAAATTAAGGGCGCTGGGTATTGATCCGGATGCCCCCTGAGCCGAGGATAAGGGATTAGACCTTTGGACCCAGACCCGTCGTGGGAGGAGAACCGATTTGGTATAACCAAGAAGGCTTTCTAGTCCCATAGCGATATCCGCTGTTCCCGTGCCTGTCATCCTCTTTTACTGGGGTCACTTGCCCCCTGCCAATCACCGTGAACCTTTCATCTCTCAACTTTTTCCGCAGCCTTCGCGCCGACAATCGCCAGTTTGCCGTCATTGGTCTCGGTCGCTTTGGGCGGGCGGTCTGTGCCACCCTCCATGGCCTCGGCTACGAGGTGTTGGGCATTGATGCCAGTGATAAGCTAGTGGCCCAAATCTTGGCCGACCAAATTGTCTCCCATGCCTTGCAACTGGACTCCACCGAGCCCCACGCCCTTAAGGAAGCGGGAGTCTATGAGTTTGACACAGTAATCGTGGCGATCGGCAACTATATCCAAGAAAGCATCATCACCACCCTCAATGTGAAGGAGGGGGGCGTTCCCCATGTGGTGGCCAAAGCCTCCTCCCAAATCCACGGCAAGTTGCTCGATCGGGTGGGCGCGGACCATGTGGTGTTTCCCGAGTATGAGATGGGCTGTACCCTCGCCCGGTCTCTAACACGACCGGGAATTCTCGATCAGTTTGTGCTAGATCCGGAACACAGCATCGTGGAGGTGGTGATCCCGGAGGAATTTGACAGCAAAACGATCGCGGAACTGAATCTTCGAGCCAAGTTTGGGGTCAATGTTTTGGCGGTGAGTTCGGCCCAAAAGTTCGAGATTAATCCCGGCCCCAACGTAAAGTTGGAGAAGGGGATGCCCATGGTGATTATTGGGTCCAATAAGGTGATCGATCGCTTTTTCCATTGAGAAACCCGCTTCACTTCCCTAAAACCCGCTCCCCCGAAATCCAAAAGCCCAGACACTCGATCGGTGTCTGGGCCCTTAGCCTTTTCAGATCAAACGACGATTCAAACGCCCATCGTCCTACACCGGAGCCGGAGGCTGGTTTTCGTAGGTACTCTCCTCCGTCCCAATCAGGTGAGAGTCGGGAACAACCCCCCCTTGGGCATGGACGATCGACACCGACTGCTTCAGGGCTTCCGTGCGAGTCACCTGGAACTGCTGCGGCTCCAGCCGATCGAGCAGTCCCAAATCCTGGAGACGCTTGAAGGTTTTACCCGAAGCCCCCACCACAAATACCGTGCGGCCATTGTCCAGGGCCTCTTCGATCGCATTCTCGATCGCCAGGGATGACGTTACACCCAACAGGGGCACGTCGGTCAGGTCAAAAATCAGAACCTTGTAATTGTTGACCAGGTTATGCTCCCGGGAGATCGCCTTCGCCACCCCAAAAATCATCGGACCACTGAGGTGGAACAACAGCACCTGACCGCGCACGGTTTTGAGCAGATCCTTCTCTTCTTCCGTCAGGATAATGGCATCATCCGCGTCGGTAATCGCCTTCACATCCTTGGAGCGCAGCTTGCTGAGGCGATCGATCGTGAGGACATTGGCGATAAAGACCCCAACTCCCACGGCCACCATCAGATCCACCAACACCGTCAGGGCAATCACCCCGTACATAATCAGGGCCGCTTTGATCGAAATCTTGTGGGCCCGCTTCAGGAATTCCCAGTCAATAATATCGATCCCCACCTTGAGGGCAATCCCGGCCAACACCGCCATGGGAATGCTTTGGGTCAGGGGCGCAGCCCAGACCACCACCACCAGCAAGATCACCGCCCGGGTAATCCCCGACAGAGCTGTTCGGCCCCCGGTTTGGATATTAACCACAGTACCCATCGTGGCACCCGCCCCCGGCAGTCCACCAAAGAAGCCCGAGACCACATTGCCGATGCCTTGACCAATCAGCTCCTTATTGGAGTTATGTTCCGTCCGGGTCAAACTATCCGCCACCACCGAAGTCAGCAGCGCATCAATACAGCCCAGCATCCCCAGCACCGCAGCATCCACCACCATCAACTGGAGGTCAGGCAAAGGAAAAGTAGGAATGTGTAGGGTGGGCAGACCCGCAGAGATTTGACCAATGCGGCGAAGATCCACCTCCGGGAACAGCACTAGGGATAGCAGGGTCCCGGCTACCAAGGCGAGGAGTTGGGGCGGCAATACCCGTTTCCATTGGCGCGGGGTGAAAAAGAGAATGGCGATCGTAATTAACCCGAGGGAGGTTTCAGCCAAATTCAGATTCTGAATCAAGTCCGGAGCCGCCTGCAAGACCCCAATAACTCCCCCCTTCGGCGTTGCCTGACCCAGGAACGGAGCCGACTGGAGCACCACGAGGATGATACCAATCCCGCTCATGAAGCCGGAAATCACCGTGTAGGGCATCAGGGTGACATAGCTCCCCAGCCGGAGCGCACCAAAAATAATTTGGAAAACACCCGCGAGGATTACCACACCGAAGGCCAGGGAAAGACCATAATCGGGACCAAATTCCTCGACAGGGTAGCGAGCAATCATTGAGGCGACCACAGAGGTCATGATCACGGTCATGGGACCTGTCGGTTCAGAGATCAGGGTGGGAGTCCCGCCAAAGATCGCAGCGAATAGGCCCACAAGAACAGCGCCATAGAGTCCAGCTTCTGGGCCTGCGCCAGAGGCGACCCCAAAAGCGAGGGCCATGGGCAGGGCAATGACGGCAGCCGTTAGGCCACCGAATACATCCCCCTTGACGTTGCTAAAATTGATGACGTTTGTAATTTGCATTTTTAAGCTGCCTTAAAATCCAGTGGATCAGCCCAGGGCTTCAGGTGAAAAAGCGAGTAAGCCGAATTTCCAAAGCCATCGGGGGCTGGGGTCAGACAGGGCCAAAGCACGATCGGGCGTGGCCAACGAACAGGTGAAACAGTCCAGAGTTAGAGTTCAGCCCCAAGACTGGCCTCGTAGAATCTCAAGGGACAGGCTCTCCAAGGGCAACCCCTCCAAGGACTCTAGCCCTTGCTCCGAACCTAAACGGAATCGTTATTTCATGAGCTTAGAAGCGGGCACCTCGATTAATTCAAAATTTTCACCAGAGTACCTACAGCAGAGTCTGGGTTGGGTTGCGCGGCGAAGCCGCGCAACCCAAATCATCGAGGTGCCCAAGGGGCTATGAATCCCAACAACCCAAGATTTTTGCTTATCTTAAGACATTGACTGATCTCAATGCAAAGCTAGATTGTTTTTGCTTTTTGTCTATGATTCTTAGCCTATCACTATCTGGTTTGGGAGTGAAAGCTTTGATCGCTAGAATTTCATCGAGAGAGCGTTTTCAGCCTTACGGATGACCCCCATAACGGCCATCCGTTGCATGGGGAACGAGGATGCTCTCTCTATGCTGGACCTAAAAGTTAACAAATGTAAAGAAATCCGTCACAATATGAGAAAGGTCCCAAAACAGGGCACCTCAACTTAACCCTGCGGCGGCGACGGGAGGAGGGGTCCAACCGAAACACCTCATCGCAGGTAGTATCAGGATCCCGCATCTCGCGATCGTCCAGTTATGGGGGACTCATCCATCGCGGCTCGCGCTTCGGTGAAGCGGGCTGTACCACCTCCGGTGGGGTACAGCCTCTCAGTCCCCACCCCTAATACCACTGAGAACCGGGCACCTCGATTAATCGTGACCTGCGGCGAAGCCGCAGGTCACAACCCTGATTCTTACGTGGTTCACCGGGCAAAAACTTTGATTAATCGAGGTGTCCAACCGCTACAGGGGATCCGCCTGACTTCGTTTTTGACCCTATTTTTGACTTCGTTTATCCCACTCATGCCACACCACGGGGGTTTCTAAACTATGCGCGTAATCTTGATGACCGGAAAAGGCGGCGTGGGCAAAACCTCCGTCGCAGCTGCCACGGGCCTTCGCTGTGCCGAAGAAGGCTACAAAACCCTGGTTCTGAGCACCGATCCCGCCCACTCCCTCGCCGACAGCTTTGATCTGGAAATGGGCCACGAGCCACGCCAGATTCGGCCCAACCTCTGGGGAGCAGAGCTGGATGCCCTAATGGAACTGGAAGGAAACTGGGGAGCCGTGAAGCGCTATATCAGCGAAGTCTTACAGGCACGGGGCCTAGAAGGCGTTGAAGCAGAAGAACTGGCAATTCTGCCCGGAATGGACGAAATTTTCAGCCTGGTCCGCATGAAACGCCACCACGACGAGGGCGAGTTTGATGTGCTGATTATTGACTCGGCCCCCACGGGAACAGCACTGCGCCTCCTCAGCCTACCGGAGGTGGCGGGTTGGTATATGCGCCGCTTCTACAAGCCATTCCAAGCGGTGTCGGCGGCACTGCGTCCCCTGGTGGAACCCCTGTTTCGTCCCGTGGCGGGTTTCTCCCTCCCCACCAACGAGGTCATGGACGCGCCCTACGAGTTCTATGAACAAATCGAGGCCCTAGAGAAAATCTTGACGGATCCGGCCCAGACCTCCGTGCGATTGGTCACGAATCCGGAGCGCATGGTGATTAAGGAGTCCCTGCGGGCCCATGCCTACCTCAGCCTCTACAATGTGGGCACGGATATGGTGGTCGCTAACCGCATTATCCCGGATACGGTGACGGATCCCTTTTTTAAGCAGTGGAAAGCCAACCAGGAACAGCATCGTCAGGAGATTCACGCTAATTTCCAGCCCCTACCCATCAAAGAGGTACCTCTCTATTCTGAGGAGATGTGCGGGATGGCAGCCCTAGAGCGGCTCAAGGAAACTCTGTACGGTGAGGAGAGTGCGGCTCAGGTTTACTACAAGGAAACCACTTTGCGAGTGGTGCAGCAGGATAGCAGCAACTACAGCCTAGAGGTTTATTTGCCCGGTATTCCCAAGAACCAGGTGGAGTTGAGCAAAACCGGGGATGAACTCAATATCCGCATTGGCAACCACCGGCGGAATTTGGTGCTGCCCCAAGCTTTGGCCATGTTGCAACCGGCGGGAGCCAAAATGGAGGAGGATTACCTCAAAATCCGCTTTTCTCCTGCCTAAGGGCTATCATCATGTAACCCTAGACTGCCCTCAAAATCAGGGACACAGCCCCCAGACCATAGGGTATATCCCCCTTTCGCAGATTTCCCTCCTCCCCCAGCCCCTTCTCCCAAGCCGGGAGAAGGGGAGTTAGACTTCCCAAAGTCCCTCTGCCGTTCTGGGAGAGGGATTTAGGGTGAGGGCCATTGCCGTAAGTGGTTCCTAGGGCGTTTTAAGGGTTCCACCGTGAATTGATGACGTGCCCGAGGCTAGCTCCTCTTCTCCCTACGATCGTCCCTCGTTCTGCTCCCCTCCCATGGTCAATGCCCCAAAAACTGCCCCGAGCTTAAAACTCTCCCAAGGCTTGTGGGGACTGGCCCAGGGCTTTGCATTGGTGGGGGGTGGCGTGTTGGTAGCAGTGGTACTGCTCACAGGCGTGAGTATTGTGGGACGGACCCTATTTAATGCGCCGATCCCGGGAGATGTGGAATTGGTGGAGGTGGGCTGCGGGATCGCGATCTTTGCCTTTCTGCCCTATGTCCATCTGCGGCGGGGCAATGTGGCGGTGACTGTGCTGACCGATCGACTGCCATTGCCAATGCGTCAGGGGATCGAAGCGCTAGGGGATCTGCTTTACGGGACGATCGCCGCAATCCTCACCTGGCGTTTAGCCTTGGGGGGGCTGGAACTGCGGCAGTATGGAGAATCCACCTTTGTGCTCCAGGTACCTCTGTGGTGGGCCTTTGTCCCGATCGTCCTCTCCCTGGCCCTGCTCACCTGCACCTGTGCCTACACCCTGGGCCACACCTGTACAGGCTGGCTACGTCGGCACAGCCCGGGTAAGTCATGAGACCGCGCCGCCCGCCCCCCACCGCGATACGTCCCCCCTTGACACCCACGAATCGCCCGCGAGTCGCCCGCGAATCGCCCCATTGTGCTACCCCGTTGTACGACCAGTCACCCACGGGTCCGAGACCGGCTTAAACGCTCCCCCCGCCACACGGAGCATTTGGGAACGGTGTCAATAACATGGGAACGGTGTCAATAACGTGGGAATGGTGTCAATACCGATCGCTCCCATCCCCGCCTAACGCTGGGGTTGCAACACCAGCACCTTAGCCTCCTCCGGCTGCAGCTTAATCGGCACCAACCCCTTCACCACGGGATAGGTCATTTCCGCCTCCACGTCCCGCACCGATCGCACCTGGTGCTCATCAAAACTCACCAAAAAGTCGCCCCCCTCCGTGGAGTAGGCATAGAGAATTTGACTGGGATCGGGGCAGTCCTGATCCAGGTACTCACAGTCCTGGAACTCCCGCAGCATGAACAGATCCTGGTCTGCCTGGGATCCGTCAGGGAAGAGAAACCGGGTATCCCCATAACGCAGGAGGGGATAATCTCGGCGCAGATGAATCAAGTTGCGCGTGAGTTGGTAAAGTCGATCGTTCCAGCCCCCATCCTCCGGCCAGATCATCATTTGCTGGTTGAAGGGATCCCCCCCAATACCAAAGGGACCGCTGTGGCTGGGATGGTGGGGGACCGCAAGGCCCGTTTCTGCGCCATAGAGCACCAGCGGCACGCCCTCACTGGCAAAAATAAACTTCAGGGCACTGGCATAGGCTTGGTAAGTCATGTCCTTGTAGTAGGACATCAGACGCGGCTGCTCGGGACTATCCACAAAATTCACCCAGCCCTTCGCATCGGCTTCTGCCACCACATCCAGAGCATGGCGCGGAATCTCCAGGGACTCACTGGGGTTGAGGAGCCAATGGAGTGCCCGTTCCAGCGGTCCATAGTTGTAATATCGCCCTGCTTTCCCCAATAAGGTCTCCCGCAGCACGGCTGTCCGCCCATCCCAGCCCCGATCCTGGCCAAAGAAACGTCGCAGGGCAATACTGAGGCTATAGTTGACCAAGCTGTAGTGCTGGGTTTTCTCGTACCAGTCAATGCTATCCCCCTTGCGATAGCCCCCATCCCCGTAGGCCGCAATCAAGATCGCTTCGGGATTCACCGCCGCGATCGCCTGCTCTAATTTCTGCCAAAACGCAACATTCACCTGGGGAATATTCGGCAAATAAAAACCCGCGATCGGGGCACCGTCCGGGTTCACCTGTAACCAAAACCGCAGCGCATCCAAAAGGTAGGTTTCCACCTGAGGATTCTCCTGGTTCAAGTCCGGGAGACCCCCAATCGGGGCCTGCTCCAACATGGTCGGGGTTGGACGGTTGTAGTCCAAGGGCACCGGGTCATGGAACCAACCCTGGGGATTGAGTTGAGCCCTGGGGGAGGAGACAGCGGCAACGGCTGCTGCCGTCGCACCTGGGGCGCTGGCATCCTGGGACTGAGCCGAAGCAGCACCGGCGGGATCAGTGTCCTGCACAGCCCCGATCGGGGGCGCGGGAGAACCAAAGGTCACATAGTCAGCAACCCGCTCACCCTGGCGATAGATAGCACCGTTATCGATTAGCCACCGTTCTGACTGATTAGGATCAAAGTCACCGTAGCCAAGCTGGGGGCGATAGGGTGAAGAATGGTTGAGATTTAAGTCGAGAATGATGCCAATATCCCGATCGTTCGCCGCATCCAGAAGCTGACGAAACAAACGCAGCCGATCGTCCGGCGTAGCACCCGCCTGCACGTCCCGAAAATGCTCATCCACCTCAAACCAGTCCTTGGTCCAACCACTGTTAAACCCCGCATCCACCTGGTTATAAAAGGGATTCACCGGCTCCTCTTCGGTTTTAACCTTCTGGTAAAGGTAGCTGGAACTACCGGGCTGATACAGAATCCCATTCGCGCTATCTTGGATTTCTGACAGAATAATCTTTGTAACCCCCAGATCCTGAAGATAGTCCAACTTTTGCAGCACCCCCGCCAAGTCTCCTCCCCAATACAGTTTCATGTAGCGATGGGTACGGTCATAGGTGTGGGGCAGGATCGATCGGTTGGCTTGGTTATAGGCTTGGGTCCTGGGATCTAAACTTGGGTCTTGACCGGGATCGATCGGGAATGCCTCCAGGGGTACATTATTGCGGGGGTCTCCATCAAAAAAGCGATCGACGACGATGTAATACAACACCTCATTGCCCAAATTGCCTCGGGAATTCGTCCAAAAACGTGCGGCTTGAGCCGAATCCCCGCCCTTCAGCCCCAACAGGGGAGAGAACAGCAACAGCAGCAGAACAAGGCTAAACCAGAGAAAACGGTGGAGTCGGCGGATCAAAGAACAGCGCATAGGATAGGGCGGCAAAGGCAACGGAAACAGGACAAACAACCGAGTAGCAACAGGGAAATGACAGCAACGTCCCCCTCTCCGCCTGAGCGAGGTCATGGCGGGCAGAGAGTCAGATCACCAGCATCACCAGCCTCTTGCAGAGGCATCAGCTACAGGGAGTTGCCTCTTGCGAAGGCAACTCCCATCTTGTACGGCACTGTGGCGAGCAATGCTGTAAAACAGCATGCAGATTAGGGCGTGAGAGCAATTTGCACATCCGGGAGACTGGGAACCGCCTGGGCCGCCGCATAGAGGGAGGGGAATACCTGGGCAAAATCCTGGGTGAGTTGCTCCGGCGGAGGCAGCACACCGTCACCACTGGCACTCAGTAACTGCTCCACATGGCTCGCATTCACATGACCAAACGCATGGAACCATGCCGTCTGCACATCCTGGGCCAAGCCAAAAATGGTACTGGCCATCTTCGGCTCCACCAACACCACACACATCACCCCTAAACTAGCTGACAGTAACCAACGCACATTGAGACCATAGCGATCGCAAAAGCTCCGGTAGGGCAGAAAAACCACGTCACTGAGCAGTTCTAGCTTGAGGCTTAGGGCCGCTTTGCGGTACAGCGCAGAGACGGGTCGCAAATTCGCTGCCGTTGTCGGCAGCGTTTGGAGCTTCCGCTTGCGCAGTTGTTGCTTGAGCCACTCCGCCCCGATCACCAGCCGAAAATAGAGAAACTCTCCCAAGTTATAGCCCAAAATATAGCCAAACACATTGACCACATAGAAGACAAAAATGGACAGAAACATAAAGTGAAACAGGGGCTCAAAATTAATTTCGCCAGACTGCAAGAATAGCAACCCCACATTGTACAGAGGCCAACTGATGATAATGCCCGCATAATCCACGAGAGGCTTCAAACACACTTGGCGCAGAGGCACACTCGCACTGGTCACATTCATGTTCTCATGGAAAAACTTGGAGACAAATCGTTTCCAGAGCGGCGGACGACCGGTAATTTTCTTAGCAACAAACTCTTCCTTAAAGGGATTAGCCTTACCTTGAATAATAATTTTCTGCCCAATGAGGTAATAGAAAAAATATTGGGCAAGGGCATAGGGGATTAAACCAGCAACGGTAAAGGCGATCGTCCAGGGAGCCGATCCCGTCGCCACGATCAGGAATCCAAAGTCACAGCCAATTTTCCAGCTAATAAACCCCAGAAATAGACTGATCAAATATTCCACCGCGTCCAAATTTGTATTGGGGCGAATCAGTAAAATAAGTCGCTGGATCGACTGACGCAAACCGGGCAGTTCCTGAAACAGGATGTAAACCAGCAGGGGCAGCAGGATCTGAAATAACTTACTACTGCCAAAACTTAGGGCAGTGGAGTCGGGTAACACAAGGGCAAGGTGAAGCATGGGAATTGCGAAGATGCAAGGATCGACAAACCATCTAAAATTGCCTGACTCGGCGGGCATCAGCCCCCCCAAGTGCGCTCCACAACCCACGCAAGTTTCTGTCGCAAAGGGTGGGTCGCACAAGCACCCGGTCGCATCCAAAATCCGATGGCCAAAGAACCCAATGGTGGGCCATGCGGAAGCATGGAGGCACAAAATACCGCATCTTGCAGATGGGCTGGATCCAGGAAGTCCCTCCGCCGAAGGCAGAAAAACCCTGGGTTGGTGCGGCACAGTTGCGAAAGGGACTGTAAGGGGTTAGCGGAATGATGGAGTCGCAAGGACAAGGCAATCGGTCTATGACAGTAAAAATGCTTCTTAAAAAGTCGAAATCAGGGAAAAACCAGCGCCAAAGGTGGGTCATTCGCCAGGGGAGTGGGTGGTAAGGCCACTCCTTCCGGCTCGATCGCGATCGATATCATTTCGATCGATGGCATTGCTGAGAACCCGTTTCCAACGAACGAGGTCCCCTAAAATCAGGGAGGGGCACCTACAATTCATCCCAATGGTCGGGCATAGGCCACACAAGGATCCGAGCTTGGCATGGGCGGAGCAGAGTCGAAAGCGGATCGGAGTCGCAGCCTGCCCCAATGCATCGAGGTAACCTGGCGATATTTTAGTGATGATATTTTAAAACGAGAAGACTCCGCGCACCAAGGTTTACATTCAGAACCGGTTGATTCTGGAAAAACTCCCCAAGACTACTCCGCAGATAGGTACTCGGGGCGTAGCCATGGCCCGTTGTCATCGAGTCGAGGGCCCGTTCCGGCGGCAGCCAGTCCCCATCAAACACGACCTCCCACCAACCCTTCATCCGATCGATCGGGCCGAGAACATCCGCTGGTAGCGGACATTCGTAGGGGCACTGATCCCCATGGAAGCGATGGTCTCCAAAATTAAAGAGCACCAACAGCGACGACTCGGGAGCCACCGCACTGCTCCGCCAGAGGCCCAGCACACCATTGTCCACATCGCTGTGACACACCTGAATTTGAGTGAGGGGCTTGAGGCTGTCCGGCTCAACGACGGTATGGTACCGGAAGAGTTGCCGCAGGGTCATCATATCGGCCCGGTGCTGATCGTGATGGAAAAAGATTTCCGCATCCGTGAGGCCAGTTTTACGCCACACCTTCAGCTGCTCTGGGGTCACCCCTTGCCACTGCACTTTCCAGTGATCGCCATCTAGGGAGGAACCCAGGGTGAGGGAGTCCACGGCGGGGACAAACATATAGAGCAGGTTGGCACTAAACAGGGTCAGGGCTTCAGCCCCCCGCACCATGCGCCGCACATAGTTCAGCAGATCGCGAGACTGGAGTTGCCCCATTTGGATTAGGGCTTCCCCTTGGCGCTTGGCCAGTTCGGCAGGGTTGGCCCCGTAGGCCCAGGGGGTCTGGGGCCGCCCGGAAGCAATATGCTCATCAGGGCAGGTCTCGTCGTGCAGCTGGGCATAGAAGGCGTTGGAGCGCTGCCACTGGATCATATAGTTTAGATCCGGCAATATTCGCCGTAAGTCAGGGAATAAGGGCCGGTATCGCCGCCAGGGAAAGCTATAGAGTTCATCAAGCACCGTAAACCCAAAGGGGGCATAAAACACATCCACACAGTTTTGAATCACCCAATGATCATGGACCTCAAAGGTTTCCCCCAGGATCCGAATGGCGGGATCGAGGTCCTTCAGGGCGGTGCGCAACTCCTGGAGAAAAATAGCTCCATAGTTGACCTTTCGGTTGGAATACTGGAGAATCAGGCCGTCTAAATAGTCCAAACGAATAAATTTAAGCCGATTTTGGCTAACAAAGGCCACCAGCTTTTCCACTAACTGCCGCCGCACCTCCCCATCTTCTAGCCGGAACATCCAGGTGCCATAGTCCCGAAACTGATAGGCTTGGTCATCCACGTAGAGGGGCTGGCTGGACTGGGGCCGTTGAATTTGATCAAGGGATCCCTCAAAGGGTTGGCTCACCTGATGGACACAAATGAGATCGGGCACCAAGGTTAGACCATGTTCATAGAAGCGATCGACCAAGCGCATCAAGTCTTGACTGGTCCCCAGTTGCCAGTCCACATCCGCGATATCGTAGGTCAGGTAGTTAAATTTGTAGTTTAAGCAGGCTCGATCGGCCATAGAAGAAGATAGCGGTGCCATGACCATATCCACGGCCCATTCCGAGAGCTGGCCCGGAATATCCGTCTTGGCAATTTGCTGGGCCACGGGATCCTGAAACATTTCCTCCCGGCTGCGGGGCGCAAGGATACCGCGACTGTAGCCCGCCAACAGTCCTTCTAGGGTGGTTTCGAGGAGAATTCGACCCCGATCGAAGCGAGGAGGAGCATTTTTCCAGGTGTACTGCAGGTTAGGAACGTAGAGGGTCCGGTAAACCCGATCGAGGGTGCTCATGGGCACCAGGGGCTTCCAGACCCCAGATCCGGGCCGATAGCGAAAGGTGAGGGCTGTACCCGGGGCGATCGAGTCCAGGTGAATCTGCCAGTAGTTTGCCCCCTCCCGACCTTCCAACTGGGGCGGCTTGAGGTCGGTCCAAGGCCGTGTTCCAGCTTTAACTTGAATGCGATAGTGCTCCAGGCCCGGACGATTTTCCAGACCGTAGGCGATCGGCCAGTACACCACCACCGCTAATCGCACGCGCCCATTGGTGTAGATCGCATCCACATGGGTGAGGTGAGTGGGCGGGTCAGTGAGAGGGTGGGGAAGCACACCGGTGGTATCGGCGGCACTAAGGGGGCGCTTCAGGAAGGTTGACAGCATGGACACAAGGAGAGGGGCAGAGGGCACTGCGGGATTGGAACATGAAGCCCCAAAACCGGATGGGAGCCCGTCGGTCACGTCCGTGCGTTGGGGTCGGCGACTGAGCCGCTGCCCACAACCCTAATGGGGTCATGCCGATTGTGGTCATGACCCTGCAATCCAAGCGTTGGATTGACGAGGGGCCCCTCTGTTTTATTGTATGGGGTTATGGCGGCGCACACGGTAGCGGCGCACACGGTAGCGACCCGATCGTAGCAATTCACACGGAGCAGCCAGCCTTTGGCCAGACCGTGACGGCCAGACCGTAGTAACCGCACGATCGCACCCACGAGGGATCGTGCAGCCCCCTAATCATGGAGATTGCGGTAATTGCGATACAGACGATCGCGCCAGCTAAAAAACGCCTCAAACTGGGGATCATCCGCCAATCCAGGAATCCCCTGCCCCCGAAGAGCCTCAGGGATCCCCAAACCCGGGAAGTCCGGAAACTTCACATAAAAACTCAGGCCAGCCACAGCAAAATCAGCCAGGGTTGGCGTTTGGCCCACCAAAAAGGGCTGTTCCTTCAAAATTAAGCACAACGCCTTCAAATTTTGCCGTAAATCCCGATGGGCTGCGGCCACCTCAGCGGGACCGAACCCGACTCCAGCCCCCAGCCAACCCCAAAGCTCCGTCGGCACCGACTGGACCACGGTGCTCGCCGCCGATCGAAAAAACTCGGGAGTTTCCGCCGGCAATAGCGCCGTAGGGAACGTGGGATTCTGACCCAGAGATCCCACAAGAGCCGTGCGAGCATTGAGGCCGATCGAGGCATCCGCCCACTCTTCCAAGGCAAGGCAATACCCCTGGTGGGGCGAATCCGTGGGAATCACCGGATGGGCTGGATATTCATGCTCCAGGTACTCGACGATCGCCGTGGAATCCGCAATAATCGTGCTTCCCGTTTTCAGCACGGGCACCTGACGCTGTCCCGAAAGGCGATAGAGGTCAAACTGCCCCCAACCGGGCGTAACCTCCACCTTGTGATAGGGCAAGCCCTTATAGTCCAAAACCAGGCGTACTTTTTCGCAGTAATGGGACAGGTCAAATTGATAGAGTTCGAGCATAGCCGCAGCGGGGTGAGGGTAGGGAACATACAGGAGTTGCGACGGGAGTGGGGATCGATCGGGTGCAATCGATCGGGTGCAATCGATCGGGTGCGATCGAGATACCCACAATCGAGATACCCAACCCCCTACTCCAGTTGCTCAATCACCGATCGACCCTGTTGCCATGCCCCCCATAAATTACCGCTCATGAGTTGGGCCACCGCCTGGAGAGCCTGCACCTCCAGATTCTGGGGATCAAGGCTGAGCGCCGGTTCCAAAGCCCGCAGCGCCGATCGGGGTTGGAGGCACACCAGATGTACAAAGGCCTGGTACGCGTAGGGGAAGGGGTTATCCGCATCCAGACTCGCTACCCGGTCTAGGGCTTGGAGGGCACCGGGCGCATCCCGCTGGAGCACCTGGGCGAGGACCAGGGCGTAGGCATAGTCTAGGCGGCTCGGATCGCGATCGAGCCGAACCTCCAGAGTTTTTTCAGCTTGTATCAAGTAGTTTTGGATCGGGTCATAAATGTTAATGCGCCCGAGGCGATCGAGCACCGGATCCAACCCCTCCCGCCCTTGCGCCAAACGCGGCGCCAACTGGCGCAGTTCCGTCGCCCAGTCCAGGGCCAAGCTAGGGGATGGGGGCATATCCCGATCGATCGTGATGGCCACCGCCGGAATCTGGAGGGGCTGGAGGTCACCCGTTTGGCCGTCGAGGTATTGGGCCTTGAGGCCATAAATCCCGTCGATCGCCGCCCCTGGGGGCAACATCGCCGTATGCTCCGTCACCCGAAACCACTGGTCATCGGGCGCAACCTCCGGCCCAAGCACCCGCTGGTTCGCCTGGATCGGCAAGGGGGGCAGCGTCCCCAAGCCCAAACCATGATCATGAATCCAAGCCGCCGTGGAATTGTCTTGATTGGGAATGGGCGGCAGTTTCTGTTGCCAGTCCAGCATCACCAGTCCCTGCCGAAGCGCAGACCATTGACCGACCCAGGTATAGGTAATGGGGACCGGAGAGCCTGGGGGAGCCAGGGGCACGAAGTCCACTTTTTCCAGGTAAACGGGCAGGGTTCCAGGGTCAGCGGCAAGCATCGCCTCCCAATCCGGCGGCGGCCCCTGCAGCGGCTCCACCGTCACCGGCAGGGGATCGCGGCGAAAGAGTTGAAGCTCAGTGCCGTCAGGCATCGGCCAGGTTTGCACACGACTGAAGCGGGGATCCTGAAGCAACTTTTGCAGGGTTTCTTGCTCCCGGTTCGGACTCTCCAGAGCCAGCACATCCAGGCCGGGATCCTGCTGAGTCAGGAACCAGCCCAAACTGTTGAGGTCGCTGTCCTGGAAACTCTGCCGATCGCCCATGGTGCGGGCATAAACCCGGAAATCCTGCTGGAGACCGTAGAAAGTTAGCGTATGGGTGTTGACGGTTTCCGAGTCACCAATCAAGCCCACATTAATGAGTTGGTAGGGCTGGGCATCAGCCACCGTGGCGATCGCCGTTTTTTGGGGCCACCGGTGCAAGTCAGGCCATTGCTGCCCATCCGGGGCAAAAAGAGTCGTCAGTCCTTGGCCCAGCCCCCCCGCGATCGGGAACAGATTCAACAGCATCAGGACAGCCGCAAAGCCAACCGTAATGCCTGGAATCCGCCACCAACGCCGTTGCCAGTGGCTCAACCCCTGGGCCAAGAACAAACTCACCAGCGGCAGATAGGGCAGGATATAGCGGGTGTCTTTATTGGAAATACAGGACCAAAGCGCATAGCCACCGAGGATATAGGCCCCATACCACCACCACAGATTAAGCGACGGCACCTTAGGAGACGGCGCCTTAGGAGACGGCACCTTAGGAGACGGCACCGAACTCGCCTTACCCGTCGATCGCCCCTGATCCGAGACCTCATCCCCGGAGGATTCCCCCGGCACATCCAGACCAGATCCCTGGTCTACTCCTGATTCCGCTGGGAAGTCCGACCTCAACTCCAAATTTTGCCCTTGTTCTGCATCAGAGTCACCACTCTGACCCAGAGAGCCCTGCGGCTCCAGGCGCAACTCCGGCAACAGATCTGGAAAAACCTCGGGCGGGAAATCGGGCGATCGATCGGGAGCAAAGTCGGGGGGAAAGTCTCCAGACGGATCTAAAAAGGAATCCGGCCATGAATCCGGAGGCTCCACTAAGGGCGTTTTCAAGGGTATGTCTAGGGGGACCTCTGCGGGCCCGTCCCAGGCCGCTGCCGTAGACACAGGCGACTCCAAAAACGGGTCCAAGGGCGCTTCCGGCAGAATCGTCGAGCCGATCGTCGATAGACGCGGAGGGGACGACCGGGATCGCACCTGTTCCCAAAGGAACTTTCCCCATCCCGCCACAGCCACCACCAACAGCGGCCAAGACACCGCCCGAGGCAGATCCCGCAGGTAATACAACCAAGCCTCAAGGGTATAGAACGGCGGATCCCCCTCCGCCGTCGCCGCACTCACAAAGGAGTTGACCCCGGCTCCAATTTGGAAAAACCAGTTCGTACTAAACCAGGGCCAGAGGATCGCCCCCGTCACCGCCAAAGCTGCCCCCAACTGCAGCAGTTTGCCCCAACGCCGCTGCCACACACTGGCTCCCCCCAGCCACAGCAAAGGCGTGATGAAAAAGATCAAGAGGGTTTGCTTTGTCATCAACGTGCAACCCAAGGCCAGCCCAAAGCCCAAACTCAGCAACCATGCACGTCGTCCCCCGGTGCGACCCTGGCTTCCCTCCCCATCCCGTGCCCCGTCCCCCGTCTCGGACCTGATCCCCGACGGCGTTTCCGGCTGCGTTTCCGGGTGAACCCGCCATAGGGTCAACAGCCAAAACGCGATCGCGGCCCACGCCATCGCCCCATAGTCCCAGCCGTAGCCCAAGGTCATTCGATACAACCGGGGAAACAGAAGACACAAACCCGCCGCCCAGAGGCCAAGCCGGGGACTCGCCCCCTCTACCCGAGTCGTCAGCCGGCCCAGACCATACACCGCCCCCAACAACATCGCGCCATACAGCAGATTCACCGTCACCCCCGCATCCGCCCCCGTCCCCAACAGCATCCGCACCGGCACCGTGAACAAATACAGAGACGGCACCGTACTGGACGAGAGAATCAGTAACTGGTTCCACCACTCCCCCGACGCAATTTGAGGATGGGTGATCACCCACCAAAAATTAAGCGACCCCGTGAGGTGCCAGCCCGGATCCCAGGAAGGAGGCCGGCGATCGATCGTCAGCCAAAGTTGTTGAATCAGGGCATAACAGCCCCAAAGTGCCACCAAAATTGCCCCATCCCCACCCGGGCTCGAAGCCATCCCAGCGAATCGGCGGCCCCACTGCCCCGGGGGGGATTGGGTAAAGGTGTGCCAAAACTGAGTCCAGCGGGAAAAGCACAGTTGAAGCCACGGCTGTAGGCGCGGATGATGCCACGGGAGAATCCAGAATTCCGGCGAACGAGTAGCCATTCTGCTATAGAAAATCCGAGGTGTTACGGGTCTATCCCATTGAATCATTAATTTTCCCGAGCCATCTGTTCAGCCAGTCCACAACCGATGACAGCCGACCCGTTTTTTCAGGGCAAGTCTTAAGAATCAGGGTTGGGTTGGGCGGCGAAGCCGCCCAACCCAATTAATCGAGGTGCCCGTAAGAATCAGGGGTGTGACGTGCGGCGAAGCCGCACGTCACAATTAATCGAGGTACCCGGCTGCTAATCCCCAAAAGTCCTGTTATGACTAGACTTTAAGCCCTGACTGACTGACAGATCGGCCAGAGTTATTGACAGTAAAGGATTCAAGGCATTTGGGGGTAGCAGTCAAAATGCTGGACCCGTGAAATGGGGAAACGCATCAAG
>JAYKIB010000238.1:0-6460 GCA_035285005.1 Prochlorothrix sp. | reverse complement strand
CCGCAAACGCAGCCTCAAGCAAAAGGCGAAGCGGGCTTCGATGAGTCCTGACTACATGCTCACAGTTTTGGCCGCTGGTCTTCCTACCTAGCACGTTCCCCACATATTTTTCTTGCGCTTACCCTGGAATGGCTACCCGATCGAGTCCCATATCCTCAAACATGACGATGTGATCTGGTTTGGTGCAGGGATTAAAACCACCTTTCTTCACGTGTCGCGATCGATGCTGCCCGACAATCAGAGAGACTTCGAGACCCTGGTGATTGAAGCCCATCTCTGTGCCCAACGCAATCAGGTCTGCTATGTTGATCCCTCTGGCGCTGTGGCCATAGCTGAAAGCCGTCTCCAGTCTTAGCTCATCCTAGATCCGTGAGGGAATCCCCCCCGTTCTGCTGGATAGAACACCGTAGTGATGCCGCAAAGGATGATAATAGTGGAATAGATCCTGCTTCGGTCCCCCCGTCCGTTACCCCGAGAGACTTAGATTCTATGGTGAGTTTACAGGCACAGACCCTGCCATCCCATGCGTCAGCGACTCCTACGCCACCTTCCTCCCCGACGGAATCCCTCACCCTGGACTTGGACCGCATTAATCAGGATCTAGACGGAACAAAAGCGCCTGATCTTGTCCGTTGGGCCAACACCACCTTTGGAGACGGTTTGGTGTTAAGCACCAGCTTTGGTATCCAGTCGGCGGTGATGCTGCATCTTGTGGTGTCTGTGGTGCCCAATATCCCAGTCATTTGGGTTGATACGGGCTATTTACCCGCAGAAACCTATCAGTTTGCAGAACAATTAAGCACCCGTCTTAACCTGAATCTTCAGGTCTACCAGTCCCCCGTCAGTCCCGCTCGTATGGAAGCACTCCATGGACGGCTGTGGGAACAGGGCACTGTGGAAGCTTTTAACCGCTATGACCAAATGCGAAAGGTGGAGCCCATGCAGCGGGCATTGCAGGAGTTAGGTGCCACGGCATGGCTTGCTGGGCTGCGTAGTAACCAAACGGACTTTCGCAAACAACTGCGTTGGGTCGATCGCCAGAACCAGATCTACAAAGTCCATCCCATTTTGAACTGGACCTCGCGGGATGTGTACCAATACTTAACGGAGCATGACCTGCCCTACCATCCCTATTTTGACCTGGGTTATACCTCTGTGGGAGACTGGCATTCCAGCCGTCCCGTAATGGCTGACGATGGCCACGAGCGCGACAGTCGTTTCCGGGGTCTGAAGCAAGAATGTGGCTTGCACTTACCCCAAACTGAAGGTGAATTCCAGAGTTTGGATTCCAGTTCCCTCTAAAAGGATGTTTAGGGCACCTCGATTAATGGGGTTGGGCGGCTTCGCCGCCCAACCCAAACCCTGATTCTTGCGTGGGCTGTCTCCCAACAAGTTAGATTAATCGAGGTGCCCTTAGATTTATAAATATCCCCTGAGAGGATGTTTGGAAACCGAAGAGAATCCCCCCTAACCCCCCTTTTACAAGGGGGGACAAGCTCCTCTCTTCAAAAGGGGGACTGAGGGGGATGCTGCCAGGGCCTACGGCCCTTAGCCGAAGTTTCCAAACATCCTCTAAGCATAGCCAACGTCGTCGTTTTGGGATCGCCCCACTTCGTGGGGCGATCCCATGCTCAAAGGGAGACGGGACTTCAGCCGTCCATTCCAAACGCTCCATTCTTAACTTTGCTCCAACACCATGAAACTGACCCTATCCATTGAAGGCCAACCGGCAGCCATCATTGGCATTCTGAGCCGGGTCCATGAACATCTCCATGGGGGCCAATCGGTCAAGTTTTCCGCTACCCTGCACCCCGAACGAGGGTTGGGAGTGGAAGGAATTGTGGAGTGTGATGCTTCGGAACAGGAACTGCAACTTTGGCAAACCTCCCTCGGTTTACTGGACCAAGCCCAACGGCTGCAGGTGCGGGGCCAAGATTTTGATACCTGGATTTTGGCCAAGCTAGAGGCGATGGGACTCGACGAAGAGACCCGCATCCCTCTCTTTGCCCAGCTTTCAGCGATGGAACGCGCCTTGCCATCCCACCCCGCGCCTCCGGCCCCCACCTCCGATCCAGCTCTGCTGTAAAGTCCCAGAGTTCCCTACCCCTCAGCCCTGATGAACCGCAAACCCTGAGCGCTGCTTCTGGTGACTTTCCGTAGTGCAACGCAATCCCCCGATCGCACCACCGGACCCTTACACCCCACGATGTTATCAACGCTGTATTACCTACTGCGATCGACCCAGGATGGTGCCTACCTCAGTGCCCGTCCCGATCCGCAACAGCCCGATCGTCGCTATCTGCTCCTCTTCCGTGAAGACTACGATGCCCGTAGCTACCTCAATGTCCATGGGGCCGAGTTTCGCGATCGTGTGGCGGTGGAGTCGGTGGGAGGGACGCAACTCAAGGGAGTGCTCGATCGCTGGGGCTTTGTGGGTTTGGCCCATGTCCAGGATCCCCTGGTGCCCACGGTGCGGTTCCTCGATCGCTAGTGCTACAACATCGCCCAGGGCATCTCGAAAAAGCCAAGGTTTGATCCCGTGACCCATACAAGAATCAGGGTTGGGCGGCTTCGCCGCCCAACCCAATCAGTCGAAGTGCCCTACATCTGTAGTCAGGGGGGTTGCTTCGCCCTCGGCGAAGCAACCCCCCTTTTTGGGATAGAGTGGCGAGCAGTGCTGTATGGGTGAGAGATGGGACCGGTATGCGAGCTAGGTCAAAGATACTCCGCAGGAGCCAGGGGAAGATCGATTGAAATCATCGTTTCCTGTTGATATACGCTGGTAATGGACATCGCTCCGCCATATAAATCCACTACTTTCTGTGCAATACAGAGTCCCAGACCCGTGCCCTGCTGCTCATAGTGCGATCGCTCAAACTGCATAAATGCCCCAACACTTTGGATTTGCTCAGGGGTCATGCCCTGGCCCCGATCGCGAATCCTTAACCGAAACAACTCCCCTTCGATCGCGCCGGTCATCTGCACAGGTGTTTGGGTGAGAGAAAATTTAAACGCATTGTCCAAGAGTTCGTTCAGCAGCCAATGACAATGTTTCGTATTGACGGTGATCAGCGCATCGGCCACATCGATCGACAAGTCTAAAAGGCGTTCATGCTCCTTGGCCTTGGCCTTAGCGATCGTCGTGAGGTCACTGGTGCTGGTCCAATTGAGGGGAGAGGTAGGATCGGGGGGCTGGTGGGAACCGAGGTGATGAGTTGCCGACTCAAGGTAGAGATAGTTGAGGAATTTTTGGTGGAGCAGTTCGAGGCGTTTGGCTGAATTCGATCCGAGAGTCACTAGCTCTAGCATGTCTGCGTTGGCCTGGGCGGTGATCGGAGCTGATGGGGCGAGGGGATTCGGATCGATCGCCGCGAGGCCGGAGTCTGTCAGGTCGAAGGCATTAAGGGTATTCTCCTCGATGTCTGTCGCAGGTCTATCTGCAAAACTATCCGCAAAATTATCTGTCAGATCTGGGCCGGTCAAATCTGGGCCGGTCAAACCTGAACCCGCAAGCTCGGTTCCCAGGGAATATGACTCTGGAGCACTCAACACCGAGAAACCGGGCATGAGCGGCTCTGAGCGATCCTGCAACCCCGTTGTGATGGGTTGATCCTGGAGTCGGAGCTTGCGTTCCAGCAGCGCAAAGCTCGTCATAATCCCATGGAGCGGTGTATTCATTTCGTGGGATAGCGTAGAACTTAAGCTGCCGTGGATTTGGGATAAGCCCCGCTCTAAAAACTGAATCGTATCCTGCTGGGTTTGGGTCAGTTGCTGAATTTCGTCATATTGTCGTTTAATTCGCAGCATGGAATGGACCCGCGCTAACAGTTCCACACGATGCACGGGCTTGGCAATGAAGTCATCGGCTCCGGCTTGGAGACAGCGTGCCAAGTCATTTTTGGTATTCAGAGCTGTGATCATAATGATGGGAACCGTGCGCCATTGGGGAACCGCTTTGATGTGGCGACAAGCTTCCACGCCATCCATTCCGGGCATCATTAGATCCATTAAAATCAAGTCCGGGTTGAACACCGTGCCCAGGAACTCGATGGCTTCTGTCCCCGTGGGGACGTAGTGTAGTTCGTAATTCTCTGCGCCCAGAAAACTTTCCAGAACCTCAAAGTTGAGGGGTTCGTCATCGACTATGAGGATAGAGGTAGGATGATGCATTGGGGAAAGAGCGGGACAGTGAGAGGATTCGAGTCGGAGCGGGGGACCACACCTTAACTATGTCTCAACAAGTCACCCTGTCTCAACAACCCTGTCTATTGGGCACCTCGGTGAATTGTGAGGGGCGGCTTCGCCGCTCCCCACAACCCTGATTCTGCTGTGGGTACTGCGGTCGAAATTTGAATTTTTCGAGGTGCCCTATTGCCGTGGGGCACCTCAAAAAGTCCATAGAGCGACCATTAGTTGTCTGAACCATGGAGATCAAAATGTGCCCCCGGGGCATTTTACGGGACTTTTCCCCCCTGTAGTTGTGATTCCAGTCATTGTAGGGCACCTCGATTAATTGTAGCGGGCGGCTTCGCCGCCCGCTACAACCCTGAGTCTGTCGTAGGTCAGAGGACAAAAACTTAGATTAGTCGAGGTGCCCTGTGGTGAATTCCCGCAAACCTATGGGCAATCTTCGAGCCAGGTTGGGCGACTGCGTCACCAAAACCAACGGCCTGCCTCGCCCCTTGGGGCCCATGGCGGTTCTCTAGGGTAACTTGCCCCGTTGTTGAGAACAGGTCTGGGGCAGGGGTTTGCGCTCCGATCCCCCTCAACGGGCTGACTCGTCGTGATCCGGTTTGGCTTTGAGGAGATGCTGAATGAGTTGGTGCAATTGACTCAGGCGAACAGGCTTGCTGAGGTACTGAGTCGCACCGGCGGCAAGACAACGCTCCCGATCGCCCGCCATTGCCAAGGCCGTCAATGCGATCGTGGGTGTGTTTTGAAATGTGGGATTGGAGCGGAGGGTCTTGATCACACTCAGACCATCCACTTTGGGTAACTGGACATCCGTAATGATCAACGCTGGCTGGTGTTCCTGGAGTAAATCTAGGGCCGCTTGACCATCTTCCGCGATCAAGAGACGATACCCCTTCATTTGCAGGTAGTTTCCGATCGTTTTTAGGTTAGCCAGATTGTCCTCCGCCAGGAGGAGGAGAGGAGGCTGGGCGGGGCGTTGGGGGTCGAAGGGAGCAGCACTATGGCCGATTGAGGGGCTGAGGTTTGGCGGGAATGGGGGCGTCTGGGTCGGGCTTGCTAGGGGGGATACGGCTTGAGACGAGACGCCCGGAGACGAGACGCCCGGAGACGAGACGACTGCGGGTGAGTCGGAGGGTGATGCAATTGCGAGGGGCGAGACTGCGGAAGACGGGGCAGGGGAGGGGGAAATCCCTGGAACTGTGGGCACCTCAGCCCCACGGTAGGGCAGATCAAACCAAAACTGGCTCCCTTCACCGAGGCGACTTTGGACCCCGACCTGGCCTCCGTGGAGTTCCACAATTTTTTTCACCAATGCGAGACCCAGCCCCGTACCGGAGTATTGGCGACTGAGGGCACTGTCCACTTGCACAAAAGACTCAAATAAGCTGCCGATCGCGTCTGCAGCAATCCCAATCCCCGTATCAGACACGGTAACGCGCAGGCTGGGAGGCGGGGATGGGGAGAACACCCCGACGGGTGGCTCTGGGCCGGAGAGTGGGAGCTGAGCCGCAGCTGGTTCGGCTGGAGAATGGAGGGTGATGGCGAGGCTGACCCGTCCGGCCACCGGCGTGAACTTGACTGCATTGCTGAGTAAGTTAATCAACGCTTGGCGAATGCGACGTTGATCTAGGTACATGTAGGGGAGATTTGGAGGAATGTGCATCTCCAAATAAATCTCCTTATCTAACAGATCCTGTTGAACAAATACGACACTCTCACAACATAAACTCTCCAAGTTAGTCAAGGTATAACTCAGCTGCATTTTCCCTGACTCAATTTTGGCTAAGTCTAAAATGTCATTGATTAAGTCCAGAAGATGTACTCCACTTTGATCGATCGTTTGCAGCATCTGCATTTGTTGATGATTGAGCGTCCCGTAGAGCTGCTCTTGAAGCACTTCGGTCAAGCCTAAAATCGCGTTGAGGGGAGTGCGCAACTCATGACTCATATTAGCTAGGAACTCATCCTTAAGTCGGGTTGCCCGTTCCAACTGGGCATTACTCTTTTTGAGTTGCATTTCAGCTGCTTTTCGATCGCTAATATTCTGGCAGACGCAAATGATACTATTATCTGCCGCCAAAGTGAGGGAAAGCCCCTGATAAAATAAACTGCCATCCTTGCGCTGGGCGATCGCTTCACCGCGCCAGACTCGATTTTTGTGAAATTGGGGTATGACTTCTTGTTGGATACGACGCAGTTCTCGGGGAGGGTATAGCATCGGGAGCATCCCACTTTCGAGAAAACAGGCTGAGAGTGAATCTGAAGG
>JAYKIB010000237.1:0-18714 GCA_035285005.1 Prochlorothrix sp. | reverse complement strand
CCCTACCTTTGTCAGTCAATCAGGGATTTAGGTTTTTTGTTGAACCCAAAAGATTCTGCTGGGATAAAACTGGACAGCTTGAATCTGGACATCTTAAGGGCACCTCGATTAATTGTGGCAGGCGGCGAAGCCGCCTGCCACAACCCTGATTTTGCCGTGGGTACTGCGGTGAAAATCTGTATTAATCGAGGTGCCCTGAATAGAGTGGGCCTGACTGGGAGGAGCTTGCCTCGCATTTCCTAGACCCTAAAACTACCTACTAGTAGGTAGTTTTAGGGAAAACATTAACAACTCACAGGCCCTTGCTAACCCCTAAGAGGATGTTTGGAAACTTCGGCCAAGGGCCGTAGGCCCTTGCCGAATCCCCCTCAGTCCCCCTTTTTAAGGGGAAAGAAGAGGCTGTCCCCCCCTTTACAAGGGGGTTAGGGGGGATTCTCTTAGGTTTCCAAATATCCTCTAAGCTTTAGCTGGTATTTTTTAGCTAGTATTTCTCAGCTTGTCGGCTACCTCGATTCATGGGGGCGGCGGCGCCGCCCCCCCCAATCCTGATTCTGCCCTGGGCACTGCGGTGACAATCTGCATTTTTCGAGGTGCCCTGTCCGCTTTAGCTTGTAATCTTTGGCTTAATTTATGGCTTTTTCCCTCGCCCCCGATCGCCTGCTGAGCCTTACCCAGGGCCGGCCCCACCCCAGCAGCGCCCCCCTGCCCGCCGCGCCCCTCACCGGCCTCTCCACCGACACCCGCACCCTAGCACCGGGCCAAGTGTTTCTAGCCCTGCGGGGGGAGCGTTTCGATGGTCACCAGTTTTTGGCCCAGGCCCAGACCCAGGGGGCAACGATCGCCATTGTCGATCGGACCTTTGGGCCGAGTCCCGCCGACTTAGCCCTCGGCCTACCCCTGATCCAGGTGGAGGACACCCTCCAGGCGTACCAGCGCATCGGTTGGGGCTGGCGGCAAAATTTTGGGATTCCCGTGGTGGGGGTAACGGGATCCGTGGGCAAGACCAGCACTAAAGAACTGATTGCAGCAATGCTGGCAACCCGAGGACCAGTGCTAAAAACGGAAGCAAACTACAACAATGAGATTGGTGTTCCCAAAACCCTGCTGAATTTACGGCAGGAGCACCAATTTGCGGTGATTGAAATGGCAATGCGGGGGCCGGGGGAGATTGGGGAACTGGCGGCGATCGCGGAGCCGACGATCGGGGTCATTACCAACGTGGGGGTGGCCCATATCGAGCGGCTGGGGTCACGGGAGGCGATCGCCGCTGCCAAAACCGAACTGTTGGCGCACATGGCCCAGCTTGAAGCTGCTGCGGGCAATCCCGGCGATCGACTGGCCATCCTCAATGCGGATAATGGGTTGTTAATGGAGGCCGCCGGCCAGCGTTGGCGGGGCAAAACCCGCACCTTTGGGCTGACTCAAGGCGATCTACACGGAAAACTCCTCGATCCCGAGACTTTGAAGCTGGAGGGTGAGATTTTCTCCCTTCCCTTAGCTGGAGAGCACAACGCTTTGAACTTCCTGGCGGCCCTAGCGGTGGCGGAGGCGGTGGGCATTCCCCGATCGACCCTGACCCAACTGCAGGTTACCTTACCGGGGGGACGGGCCAAGCGTCTGGTGTGGGGGGGGGCGGACCAAGACATTGTGGCATTGGATGAAACCTACAATGCGGGGCCGGAGTCCATGGCCGCTGCCCTGCGCCTCCTGAAGCAAACTCCAGGACAGCGCCATATTGCGGTGCTGGGCACCATGAAGGAGCTTGGCCCCCATTCGGTGCAGTTTCACCGGGAAGTGGGGGAATTGGTGGCGGAATTGGCGATCGATCGGCTCTTAATCCTGGCGGATCCCGCTGAAACGGCGGCGCTCTGCCAAGGGGCGGCTGCGGTGCCCACGGAGTCCTTTACGGACCAAGCCAGTTTGGTGGCTCGGTTGCAGGGGTTAATTCAACCGGGCGATCGCCTGCTGTTTAAGGCGTCTCGATCGGTGGCCCTGGACCAGGTGGTGACCCAACTGGATGCCCAGTACCGCAATTCTTCCGTTGCTTAGGGCCAGTCTGGCGCGGGTCTCACTTCGACCCTAAACCCCTGGACAAACCTGGCGGAGACACAACTCCACCTCACCGTGATCCGGAACCCAGAGCAACCAGCGATCGGCCACGGTTTCGCATAGTAATAGTCCCCGATCGAAGGCATAGTCCGAGGGGGGTTCGTAAAGAGCAACCCAGTCGCCCGGTTTCAGCGCTGTACAGCCTTTGGTGTAGATATACTGACAGCCGCCGAGGGACCAGCTGGTCTGGGTGGGATCGGCCTGCATCAGTTCCGCTAACGGCGCGTAGGCATGGAGTAAGTTCATGATCTAAAACCAGTTTTAAGGGGGCAGCATATTGAAACATTGGAGGTCAGGGTGCCTCGATTCATTAGGATGGGTGGCTTCGCCAGCCATCCTAATTCCGTATCCTGGCATGGGCTGTTTCCCAAAAACTAGGATTAATCGAGGGGCCCGTCAGTCTCAGGCATCTCGAAAATGCAGCGTTTTACCGCAGTGCCCATGGCAAAAGCAGAGCTGTTGCGGGCGCCGCCCGCAGCTATTCATCAGGGTGCTAATCGGGATGCTAATCGAGGTGCCCTGGATGGTGGTAAAGCTTTATTGTGGCGAACCTTGGTCCAGCTTTGTATAGAAAGATACAAAACTCAATGGGACACCTCGATTAATGGTGACGCTCTATCCTGCCCTGCCCTGCCTTGCCCTGCCTTGCCTTGCCTTGCCCTATGTCTATCGCTGACTCCCTCTTTCATTTGCTGACGCTGCCCCAGTGGCATGCGCTTCTGCGGACTGCCTCGATCGGTTTTGCTCCGGTTGAGGCTGCTTTAGGCGATCCTGCTTCAGGCGATGCGACCTCGATCGATCGCCCCCTCGATCTAGCCGCCTTTCAGGACCATAAAGCCACCCTCCCCCCCTACGCTCCTCCCTCCCTGACCGAGGAAGGCTTTATTCACCTTTCCAGCCGTGAGCAGGTGTGTGGGGTGGCCAATCGTTTTTATCAGGACCAAGGTGACCTGATTCTGCTGGAAATCGATCCCCAACGCCTTCAGGCAGACCTACGCTGGGAAGCTCCGGTCCATCCGGACGGGAGTCCACCGGAACCCGATGCCCCCCAATTTCCCCATCTCTACGGATCCCTTAACCTGGATGCTGTAATCGAATGGTATAACCTGCCCCAGCGGGACGGGCAATTTACCCTCCCTGCTACACTTCTGGGGGCCGATGGCGGATCCCTGGGGCACTTCAATTAAGGATGGTGGGCGGTCAATTTGCCCAACCCAACCCAACCTGTATTCTTGTGTGGACCTCCTTCCGGGTCCCTCGATGAAGGGTAGCGTGGGGCTGCCAAGGGACGAGGAAAGCACCGATTGACTGCGCATTACAGCGCATTACAGGGACTAACCCGATGGCCATGCAGGACTGTCTGAAATTTATCTTGAGCTTGGCCAAATCCCCCTTGGCTCGGAAGGTAACCTACTGGGTTTTTCTCAGTTTGGTGGTTGTGGAAGTGGTAATTTTTATCCCCTCCTATCAAACGCGCAAAAAAGAAAACCTCGATCGCCTTGCCGCCGTTTCCAAGGAATTACTCCTGGCCACCCGCCAGGGAACCATGACCGACCGGGACGTGCGGGCCTTGTTTCTGGGCTTTTCCCAGCAGCTGAACGCTGAGTCGGTGGTGAAGGGGGGGGCGCTCTATAAACGGGCCACTGGGGAGCAAATTAGTACCTTTGGTGAGGTGCCGCCCCTGTTTGCCATTCCCGACACCGCCAAGGAGCCGATCGGAGTCCTGAACAGCCGCGTCGGTCGCTACGATCTCGCCTGCCTAAGCAATGGCTTTACCTTCAATGATCAGTATGTCATTGTGATCCGTCATGATGCGTCGGGCCTTGCGGCGGACCTGCGGGCCTATGGGCTGCGGGTGGCGGGACTGGTGGTGCTGATTGCGGTGGTGGTGACGGGGACGACGATGGTGGTGGTGGGCCAGTTGGTGATTGGACCGGTGTTGCAGCTGCGACGGGACTTTCTGCGGGCGGGTGAGGTGGTGATGCAGGCCCATCCCGATAGTCGCGTTCCCCTGGAAACCCAGCAGATTCGGCAACAGGACGAAATGGGGGATGTGATTCGATCGTTCCAAGAGCTGTTTCAGCAAACCTGCAATGCGATTAGTGCTCGCTCCCAAACCGAGGCCGCCCTACGGGAAGCCCAGCTCAAGTCCGAGCAACTGCTGCTCAATATCCTACCCGCCACCATTGCCGAACAACTGAAGCAGGGGGAGCGGGCGATCGCTGAAAGTTTTGAACAGGTGACGATTCTGTTTGTGGATTTGGTCAATTTCACCTGTTTGTCCACCCAGATGCCCGCTTCGGATCTGGTTTGCTTGCTCAATGATATTTTTTCCCGCTTTGACACCCTGGTGGAGCACTACGGGCTTGAGAAAATCAAGACGATCGGGGATGCCTATATGGTGGTGGGGGGAGTGCCTACGCCCCACGCGGATGCGGCAGGGGCGATGGTGGATTTGGCCTTGGACTTTCGATCGGCCCTGGTGGATTTTAACCAGGATCGCCAAAGTACCCTTCAAGTCCGTATCGGAATCAATACGGGACTGGTGGTGGCGGGGGTAATTGGCATCAAAAAATTCACCTATGATCTTTGGGGAGATGCGGTTAATTTGGCGAGCCGGATGGAGTCCCACGGGATCCCTGGCAAGATTCAAGTCAGTGCTGCCACCTATGCCCTGGTGGCCGATCGCTATTCCTTTGAGCCACGGGGCACGATCAAGGTCAAGGGTCGAGGTGAAATGGAGACCTATCTTCTGTAGGTCACTGCTGGTTCTGTAGGTCACTGCTGGGTACCTCGATTCATTGTGACGTGCGGCGAAGCCGCACGTCACAACCCTGATTCTCACAACCCTGATTCTCACAACCCTGATTCTTATTACAAGGGGGCAGGGGGGATTCTCTTAGGTTTCCAAACATCCTTTTAGGGGGCACCTCAATTAATTCTGGCGTGCGGCGAAGCCGCACGCCAGAACTCTCACTCTTGCGTGGATCACAGGACAAAAATTTGGATTAATCGAGGTGCCCTAGGGTTTGATCGGGGTTACGGGCCGAAAACCTAGCGGTTTCGGGCCTACTTCAGCCAGGGCAACCACACCGACGGTCCCGGCACCTCCCAATCGCGTTCTTCTGCATAAAATGCAAACCAAGCCGACCCCAACAACCAACTGGCTCCCAACAAACTTTCCAACCAGGGGGCCTGGGGCGCGAGACCTTGGAGCAATAGCACCATGCCGCACCCCAGGGCAACACAGCACAGAACCGCTAGCAAGGAGCTAGGACCCATCCGTCCATCGATTTCGATCCGCTGCTGCTGACGACGCAGGATTTGCTGAATCTGGCCTTGGGATAGCCCCAAAAAACGTGATTTAGACATGGCGGCGGTTCACTTCCAGGGTGTGCTTGACAAGGGGTGAAGGTGAGACCTGGGGCGTCTCGGAGTCCAGGATACGGGCCGCAGTTTAAGGGGAGGCTATGGGGAGGTTGAGACCGGTCTAAGGGGAGGTTTGAAAACTACAGTGAGGTGCCCTAGGTCCTTGCAGCATCCCCCTCCGTCCCCTTTTGCAGAGGAACAAAGGGCTGTCCCTCCTATCTCAATTCATTGCGATGCGTGGCGAAGCCACACGCCATAACCCGGATACTGGCAAATGAGCGGAAAGGCCGGATTCTTGGTGATCGCCTGAGTCTGTGTTATCTTAGTCAGTCCAGGGTTTTGGTAATTTCAACTATAATTAAAAGAACCCCATCATCATTGCTCCCTCACAACAGTCCCAGCTTTCTCGATCAACTCCACGGATGACGATTTTCAGAGGGGCAGCTTTGCCGTCCCTCTCCCTTAGAGGATGTTTGGAAACTTCGGCTAAGGGCCGTAGGCCCTTGTAGAATCCCCCTCAGTCCCCCTTTTGAAGGGGGAAGAACCCGCTTAGGGCCAGCCCATGGCTGCTGATCTACCGCGATCGTCCTTGCTTTGTCCCTCCCCTGACCCACTCCACTCCCCCTTGCCCGTGTTTGCCACTGCCCCTGCGCCTACCACGTCTCGTCCCCTTGACCTCTTTGCCGCCATTGAGGACTTAAAGCGGGAACTTAATGCCGTAATCCTAGCCCACTACTACCAAGACTCCGATATCCAGGATATTGCTGACTACATTGGCGATTCCCTTGGCCTTTCGCAACAGGCAGCTAGTACGGATGCCGAGGTGATTGTGTTTGCTGGGGTTCACTTCATGGCGGAAACTGCCAAGATTCTCAATCCCCAGAAGTTGGTGCTGTTGCCGGATTTAGAGGCGGGGTGCTCCCTGGCCGATAGCTGCCCTGCCGACCAGTTTGCAGCTTTTAAGGCTCAACATCCCGACCATATTGTCATTTCCTACATTAATTGTTCGGCTGAAATCAAAGCACTCAGCGATATTATCTGTACGAGCTCCAATGCGGTGAAGTTAGTGGAGCAAATTCCTGCGGACCAGCCTATTATCTTTGCACCCGATCGTAATCTGGGTCGCTATGTGATGGAACAAACGGGGCGTGACCTGGTGCTATGGCAGGGCAGTTGTATGGTCCATGAGACGTTTTCGGAGCGAAAGCTGGTGGATCTCAAGATTCGCCATCCCCAGGCTGAAATCCTCGCTCATCCGGAGTGTGAAACCACTGTACTCCGCCATGCGGATTTTATTGGCTCGACCACGGCGCTGCTTAACTACAGTAGCCAGAGCGATCGATCCACCTTCATTGTGGCAACGGAACCGGGCATTATCCATCAGATGAAGAAGAGAATGCCTGATCGGGACTTTATTCCTGCCCCCCCCCTCAACAACTGTGCCTGTAATGAGTGTCCCCATATGCGCCTCAATACCTTGGAAAAACTCTACGATGCCATGAAGCATCGCGCCCCGGAAATTACCCTCCCGGAGGCCACCCGAGTTGCAGCCCTTAAGCCGATCGAACGCATGTTGGCCATGAGTTAGGCAGGGGCAACCCAATCCTGACGCTGCCGTGGAAACTGCGCTGAAAATCTGCATTGTTTGAGGTGCCCTTCTGTCAATGTCGGTCTTGGGATCGGTCTTGGGTCGGGGTTGGGTCGGTCTTGGGATGAGGGGGAGGGTGATCGGTGAAGTTGCCCACTCACCTGCATCGAGGTGTCCGAATCCAAGGAGTTCATTAGGACACCTCGATTTATTCAAATTTCGACCGTAGTGTCCACGGCATAATCAGGGTTGTGGCAGGCGGCTTCGCCGCCCGCCACAATTAATCGAGGTGCCCATTAGAATATGGGTACCTTGGTGAGTTGGGGAGCGGCGCTGCTGTCTCCCCTCTAATCCGAGGCACTCGATCGCTGAGCTACCTGATTTGTCTTTCATCTGATTATCTTCATGGAAATCTGGACTAATACTGTTGTTCTTTCCCGGATCCAATTTGCCTTGACTAGTTTCTTCCATATGCTCTGGCCTGTGCTGACCACAGGACTTGGCATTTATCTGGTGATTCTGGAAGGCCTTTGGCTCAAGACCCGTAAAGCGGACTACTACCACCATGCTCGGTTTTGGGCCAAGCTCTATGTCCTGAACTTTGGGATTGGTGTGGCCTCCGGTGTCCCGATGGAATTTGAGTTTGGGACCAATTGGGCCCCGTTTTCCGAAGCTGCCGGGGATTTTTTCGGGAGTATTTTGGGGTTTGAAGGGGCGATGGCCTTTATGTTAGAGGCCGGGTTTCTGGGGATTATGCTCTTTGGCTGGAACCGAGTCCCGCCGATTATTCACTACCTTTCGACCATCATGGTTGCCTTTGGTGCAAATCTCTCCACTTTTTGGATTCTGGTGGCGAATTCCTGGATGCAAACCCCCAGCGGAGGGGAGTGGGTAGATGGTAAGTTCATTGTGCGGGATTACTTTGAAGCGATTCTCAACCCCGCCATGATTGATAGTGTGTCCCATATGTTCCTGGCGACCCTGGAAACGTCCCTGTTTGTCATCGGTGGGATTAGCGCTTGGTATATTCTCAGCCAGCGTCAGGCGCGTCATCCTCAATTTTTTAGTGCATCTCTTAAAATTGCCCTGGCAGTACTCGTGGTGGTGGCCCCACTCCAGATTGCGGTGGGACACGCCAGTGGTGAGCAGGTCTATGAACATCAACCCTCGAAGCTGGCCGCGATCGAAGCCCGCTGGGAGACGGTTCCCGCCGGAGATACTGCTCCCTGGAGTATTCTGGCGCTGCCGAATGCTAATGCCGAAAAGAATGACTTTGAACTCAATATTCCCCAGGGTTTGGGCTATATCCTTGAATTTAAGCCTGAGCTATCAGCGCCTGTCCTCGGACTGAAGGAGTTTGCACCCGCCGATCGACCGCCAATGATTGGCCTTATTTTCTATTGTTTCCGGATTATGGCAGGGATTGGCTTCTTTTTTGCCGGTTTAATGGGAGTGACGCTGCTACAGTGGCTGCGCGGGAAACTATCACCCGAGTCGATCGTCCAGCAAACATGGCTTTTGTGGGCCTGGGTTTTGGCTGCGCCCCTGGGCTATGTGGCTGTGGAGACGGGGTGGACTGTTCGGGAGGTGGGCCGCCAACCCTGGACTGTTTATGGCCTGATTCGCACCAGTGATGCCGCTTCCCAGCTTCCCGCCAGTAATGTTCTGGTCTCGCTCATTGCGTTCACTGTCGTCTACAGTTTGCTGCTCATTGCGACCCTATACTTTGGCAGTCGGATTCTGCGCCAGGGGCCAAATCTGGATCTGCCGCTTCCGGGTAGCGAAGACAGTCCCCCCGCTGACCCGTCCGGTGAATTTGTGCCCGATCGTCGTCCTCTGGAGGCCCAACGATAATGGAGACCCTCACCTATTTTCTACCCCAGGTTTGGTTTGCGATTTTAGCCCTGTTTCTCTTCCTGTATGTCCTGCTCGATGGATTTGACCTAGGGGTCGGAATCCTCTCGATTACGGCCTCTAGCGAAGAACGTCGTGGGATTCTCATGACCAGTTTGGGTAATGTGTGGGATGCCAATGAAACCTGGCTCGTGTTGATGGGGGGGGCCTTGTTTGGGGCTTTTCCCCTGGCCTATGCCACCATTCTCAACGCCCTCTATATCCCGATTCTGGCGATGGTCTTTGGCTTCATTTTTCGGGCTGTGGCCTTTGAGTTTCGGGAGCACTCCCAACAAAAGGTGCTGTGGAACTTGGCCTTTGGGGCGGGGAGTTTTTTAGCAGCCCTAGGTCAGGGATTTGCCCTGGGTGGAGTCCTTGCGGGTATTGCGGTGGATGAATCGGGCCATTTTATTGGTAGTACGCTGGATTGCTTGAGTTTGCCCTCGCTGTTGGTGGCCCTGACCCTAATTCAGGGCTATGTCTTGATCGGATCCACCTATCTGATTATGCGCACGGCGGGACCGCTCCAGGACACCCACTATAAAACGGCAAAGCTGGCGGCTTGGACCACGCTATTGGGGGCGATCGCCATCACGGTGATTACACCTTTTTTCTATGAATACGCCCGCGATCGACTCTTTTCCCAGCCGTTAATCTATGTCTTTGCGGTGATTCCTCTGTTGGGTATTCTGCTGATTTGGCAACTGCTCCGTAGCCTCAACCAGAAACAGGAAATAGCTCCATTTGTCTGGACAATCCTGCTGTTTGTCCTCACCTTTCTGGGCCTTGCGCTGGTGGTCTTCCCCTATATTATTCCTACCCAAATCACCATCTATCAAGCTGCCGCCGCACCCAGTTCTCTAGTGTTTATGCTGGTGTTTATTGGCTTTTTGATCCCGATTATGTTGGCCTATAACATCTATCAATATGTGGTCTTTCGGGGCAAGGTTGTGACCAGCCAGTACGGGGATTAGTCTCCCGATTCTCCTCACGATTCTCCACCTGGGGCAACGTCCTCATTTTGGTCACGTCTCTGCCGAGATTGGGTACGTTTTCCGACTTCCCATCGCCTTGCATAAGAAGCCTGAAAACTCGGCATATCCTGGGAGGATGTTTGGAAACCTAAGAAAATTCTCCCTAACCCCCCTTTACAAGGGGGGGACGGCTTCTTCTTCCCCCTTCAAAAGGGGGACTGAGGTGAGGGGGATTCGGCGAGGGCCTACGGCCCTTAGTCGAAGTTTCCAAACATCCTCTGAATGCGGGTCAGATCTAATTTTCCATTTAACCCCACTAAACAGGCGGGCACTGCCCACCCTACTGGTAGGAAGGTTTAGACCGTTGCGCTGGTTTCGTCCTTGATGGGATTGCGAGCTTCAATCAAGCTGATCGCCCGGCTGACACTTTCCGGCAAAATGACCACCAGACTCCCCTCGGGCGCACTGTCCAGGGCCGTTTCGATCGCTGTGGTTTCATCCAAAATCGTGTCGTAGTCCGCCTCGGGCTTGGCGGCCTTGATGCCCTCCTTGATAAAGTGGGCCGCATCTCCGCGCGGGCGACCTCGGGTGTCGTCATCTTCCTTGACAATGATTCGATCGAACATCCCCACGGAGAGCTGTCCCAGGGTCATGAAGTCCTCATCCCGGCGATCCCCCGGTCCCCCGACTACCCCAATCCGCTGACCGGGCCAGTTGCAGACAAACTTACCCAGGGCCTCATAACTGGCGGGATTATGGGCATAGTCGATCAGGGCATGGTATTTGCCCAAATTGAACAGATTCATGCGACCCGGTGTTTGCTGGCTCGAAGGGGTGAAGGTGAGTAGGCCCTGGCGGATATGGTCCACCTCAACCCCTTGGGCAAAGGCCGCCGCCGTGGCCGCGAGGGCATTGGCAATCATAAAGGGAGCCCGCCCGCCAAAGGTGACCGGACAGCGCTCCGCCTCCTGGACTCGCGCCACCCACGTCCCCTTGCGTAGGGTAATAAAGCCATCCTCATAAACCGCCGCCAGCCCCCCCTGGGCCACATGATCCTTGACCAGGGCATTATCGGGATCCAGGGAGAAGTAGGCGATCTGGGCCTTAACCCGTTCCGCCATGGCCGCCACCCGCTCATCTTCCGCATTCAGCACCGCGTAGCCCTCGGGCCGTACCGCCTCGGCGACCACGGACTTGAGGTGAGCCATTTGCTCGATCGTGTTGATATCGCCCAGTCCGAGGTGATCCGCCGCCACATTCAACACCACGCCCACATCGCTGTGGTTGAAGGCCAGACCCGATCGTAAAATACCGCCCCGTGCCGTTTCTAGCACCGCCACTTCCACCGTGGGATCGTGGAGGATCAGCCCCGCACTCTGGGGACCGGTGTTGTCCCCCGCTTCCACCAGGTGATCACCGATGTAGGTGCCGTCGGTGGTGGTGTAGCCCGTCACCTGGCCCGTCTGCTTGAAAATATGGGCAATGAGGCGAGTGGTGGTGGTTTTGCCGTTGGTGCCGGTGATGGAAATGATGGGCACGCGGGCGGGGGTGCCCGGAGGGTAGAGGAGATCGATGACGGGGGCTGCCACATTGCGGGGGCTACCAACGCTGGGGCTGACATGCATTCGGAAGCCGGGGGCCGCGTTCACTTCCACCACCACGCCATCGTTCTCGCGCAGGGGCTTGGAAATGTCGTCGGTGACGATATCGATGCCCGCAATGTCAAGGCCAATAATTCTGACGATGCGCTGGGCCAGCCAGCGATTTTCCGGATGAATTTCGTCGGTGCGATCGATGGCAATGCCGCCAGTGCTGAGGTTAGCCGTGGCCCGGAGATGGCAGACTTCGCCCTTGGCTAGCACGGTTTGGAGGCTGTAGCCCTTGCGCTCCAGCAGTTGCCAGGTGGTGCGATCGGCATGGATCTTGGTCAGCACATTACTGTGGCCATCGCCCCGCCGGGGATCCCGATTGGTTTCGTCGATGAGGGCTTCGATCGTGGAAGTGCCATCGCCCACCACATGGGCCGGAACCCGTTCCGCCACGGCCACCACTTTGCCCCCCACCACCAGAACTCGGTGATCGCGCCCGGTGTAGTAGCGCTCCACAATCACACCGCGCGTCTTAGCCGCATCCTGGGCCGCATCGTAGGCTTCCTCGGCCTCTTGCCAGGTGCGAATATCCAGGGTAATGCCCCGACCGTGGTTGCCGTCCAGGGGCTTAATCACAATCGGGTAGCCCCCCACATCCTCGATCGCATCTTCCAGCTCATCGAAGTAGGAAATCACCGTCCCCCGAGGGACCGGCACCCCAAACTCGCCCAAAATATTTTTCGTGCCTTCCTTGTCACAGGCCAGCTCCACCCCCAGTACCCCGGTGCAGTCCGTTTGGGTGGCTTGGATGCGGCGCTGGTGAACCCCGTAGCCAAACTGGATCATGGAGCGCACGGGCACGATCGACCAGGGGATATCTCGACTTTCCGCTTCCTTAACGATCGACTCCGTACTGGGTCCCAGGGGGGCTTCCGCCAGAATTTCCGCCAGGTCCGCCAGGTCCTGGTCCAAATCCGCCTTGGGGTAATGGCCCGTTTCCACAATGCTCTGGCACAGACGCACCGCTGCCCGCGCAGCATAGCGGCCCGATCGCTCATCCTTATACTCAAACACCACCTGGTATACCCCGGGTGTGGCGGTTTCGCGAGTTCGGCCAAAGCCCACATGCATCCCCGCCAGGGTTTGTAACTCCAGGGCCACATGTTCCACAATATGGCCCATCATCGTGCCATTGCGGACCCGTTTCAGAAAGCCTCCTTTGTGACCCGGAGAGCAGTAGTGATCTTCCAAGCTTGGCAGCGTGGTGACCAGTCCCTCATAGAACCCCTCCAGGGTGTCCGAGGGGCGATCGGCGATATCCTCTAGATCCAGACGGACAACAATCAATTTTTGATAGCGGATGCTCCAGTAATTCGGTCCCCGAAGTGTCTGAATCTTCAGAATCTTCATAGTCGTTGTGTTGCCAAGCAGTAAGGGTAAACGGGCTGAGGGAGGCGGCTAAAACCGCTCCTAAGGATCTGGGGTCGGTTGGACGACTTTGCCGCCCAACCCACAAGTCGAGGTATCCCTCGGAAGGGTGCATTTCACGGTGGCGGATAGACGTTCCGGCCATCTATCACGGGGGCAGTTGTGGAGAGGGCCTCTGGCCCGTGCCAAAGTGAAATGGACTCTCCTCAGAAAGAGGTACCCCTCAGAAATTTAGGGTTGGGAACGAGGGGGGGACTGTTCATAGCAAACAGTTGGTCTAGACTTCCAGATCCGTACTGTAGTTGCTTGAAGAGCGACTTCCGGGGGGCCTGAGGGGGTATCCCAAAAGTTTATCCCGAGTGCCGATTCGGAATGCGCTTTTCTAGGATTTTAGGGTCCGGGTGCTCGCCAGTCCTTGAAGAGAAAAAAGGATGGGCAGGAATCGGGTGAGGGGAGTCGATGCGTCAAATCAACGATCAAGGATCGGCCTTACCGTTCATGTCCCCACAGGTTTGTCCACAGTAAACACTTTAGGGGGTGAAGGGGGCTGAATGTGGGGGGAAGTTTGAGGATTACCTGACAATTCTGGGATGGATTGGGGGTCGGTTGAGGGCCGGTTGAGATTGTACTAGCATCTCCGGATCAAGGATGTAGCAGCGTTGGACTCGACCGCTAAACGAGGGTGCGTTGGCGGAGGTGGTATCGATCGCCATGGCAGAGGATATGGACCCGCAGGCCGTGGAGACTGAGGGGATCCGTGGAACTGACATTGGGTTCGTTGGTGTGGCTCATGTCCTGGGGATCGACGATCGTGACCGTGCCTTTTCCCAACACTTGGATCACGCCATCCTGCTCCACCATGGCGCAAGTATCTTCGTCGATGCCAACGCCCAGGCGATCGGGATACATCGACACCGCACTCATGAGGCGAGCCATCCGGTTGCGGTTGTGGAAGTGCTGATCCACGATTAGCTCCGGCACAATGCTCAGCCCCGTGGCCATATCCACCAGGGCACGGTTCGGGGACTCGCCACTGCCGCCCCCCGCGATCATGTGATGGCCCATAATGGCTGCGCCCGCACTGGTGCCAGCGAGGGCAATTTGCCCCATTTGGGCACGCCTGCGAATGGTGTCAATCAGGGCCGTATCTGCGATGAGGGCGCACAGTCGCAGTTGATCTCCCCCGGTCAGGAAGACACCTGTACATTCTTCCGTGGCCCGTTGCCAGTAGGGATCATTACTTTGGTCGCGTTCTCGAATGTCCAGCACCTGAACGGACTTGGCTCCCATGTCCTCAAAAATGCTGACATAGCGACCGCCCGTGAGGTTGGGTTCCCGCGAGGCCGAGGGGATAATGGCGATATACGCATCGGATCCGCCGGCACGGTTAAAGAAGGTGCGTAGAATTTCCCGCCCATGGACTTTATCTTCAGCTCCGCCGATGATTAGGATGGCGGACTTCGTAGGCTGGAGCATATCTGGACTAATCGATTGCAACTGCGAGTCTAATTGCAACATAAAACCGCTAATAAGAACAATAGATTGGCTGTCACTGGCGGATGCGGACCGAGAAAATCCTGGCGGACAGCGGGCAAAATTCACAATTTTGCGGGATGGCGGCCCAAAAAATTAGGGCCGGGGGGGATCGGCCATGCAGCCACCTTTCCAGGCACTCCGATGCCTGTGGGGATCCCCCAGGGGGATCCGTAGGGGAGATTCCTGTGTTGCCTCGGCGTAACCTGAACTGCTGCTGCCACGCATGCCTCAGAAGCCCTGAGTCTCTCGGAATCTCTGGCCGGGGTGCGATTTTTGTGCCCCATAGAGCCTCTGGTACCGGTCAACTGGTCAGTCACCGAGGTTGCCAATCGCGTCGCTCTGTTGGGAAAATGGGGAATCTGGACTGGGCTCAACCACCCCCTGATAAAATGACGGACGGTGAGAGTTAGGGTGAGCGGGTATGCTGACTCGGCGCAGACGATGGATACAAGCCTGATTGCCTGCGGGAACCCCCTGGACGACGAGCGATGCACCGCTACTGTTCTTGATCAGCTGGCCTGTGGGCCTTGGTAGGTGCGGCCTGGGGGACCTGCTAGGTGGATTGGGTGGTCCCGCTCTGTGACCTGTCGTTGGCTGCTGTGGGCTTGGGCGAGTAACGGCCAGGTTGGTGAGGACATCATCGGGCCGAGAAGCCTTTGCGGTGCGATCCGTGCCTTAGAGGGGTCCGCCCTAACCGGAAGATTGTCATCTTTGTGACCTGTGGGTCTGTAATGTTTGGCCTGTGCTCCCATGACTGTAACTGCCGTTTCGACCTCGGATTCGACAATATCAGGTCTCTCCCTAGGAGAGTCATCGAAGGGGGATGCCTTGCGTTTTGATGTTTTGACCCTGTTTCCTGATTTTTTTACGGCTCCCCTGGCCTCTGGACTGCTGGGGAAGGCTTTGGGGCGCAATATTGCCCAGGTTAATCTGGTGAATCCTAGGGATTTTACCACCGATAAGCATCACAAGGTGGACGATGAACCCTACGGTGGTGGGGTAGGGATGCTGCTGAAGCCAGATCCCCTGTTTGCGGCGGTGGAGTCGTTGCCGGTCTTGCCCCGGCGTAGTGTGATTTTGATGACGCCCCAAGGGGAGCGCATGGATCAGCGCCTGTTTGAACAGTTGGCCCAGGCATTTGACCAGCTGGTGTTAATCTGTGGTCATTATGAGGGGGTGGATGAGCGAGTACGACAGCATTTGGTTGATCGAGAGGTCTCCTTAGGGGATTTTGTCCTGACCTGTGGAGAAATCCCGGCGCTGACCCTGATTAACGGGGTTGTTCGCCTACGACCCGGTACGGTGGGCAAGGAAGAATCCCTTCAAAAAGAAAGCTTTGAGAGTAGTCTGTTGGACTATCCCCAATACACCCGTCCGGCGGAGTTTCGAGGCTGGCCAGTGCCGGCGGTGTTGCGATCGGGGAATCATCAGGCGATCGAGCAATGGCGACGGGAGCAACAAATCCAACGTACCCGCGATCGTCGGCCGGACTTGTATCAACGTTGGTTACAGGAGCAGGAGTCCTAATCCCATGAACCCACAACAAACGGCCCTGGTGCTGATCGAATATCAAAATGATTTCGCCGTGATTTCGCCTCGGACATAGGCACCGGGTATGAAAAGGGGTATCAAGTCGTGACCCTCACGGATTGTACCGCTGCGTTTAGTGAGGAAGAGCAGCGCCTCGCGACGGAGAAGAGTTATCCGATGTTTTCCCGTCCCCTCACCCATCAACAGTTTTTGGCTGAACTTGACTACATTCCGCATTGCCTGTGTCTTCCACTTCCCCCATCCAAACGCTCCCTCGGGCAGTGGTCCACGCCATCGCGGCGGGGGAGGTGATTGACTCCCTGGCGGCGGTGGTGCGGGAACTCGTGGAGAATAGTTTGGATGCGGGGGCGACGCGGATTCAGGTGGCGGTGTGGCCCGATCGCGCCCAGGTACGGGTGTCTGACAATGGCCGAGGGATGACCCGTGCGGATTTGCAGGCCGCCGCCCAGCCCCACAGTACGAGCAAAATTCGAGAGAGCGCGGATCTGTGGCGGATTTCCAGTTTGGGATTTCGGGGGGAAGCGCTCTATAGCTTGGCCCAGTTGGGTCAGCTTGAAATTTGCAGTCGATCGGCGCTGGATCCCCAGGCCCAGGGTTGGCGACAGGTCTATTGTCTGGGGCAACCGCGCCTGCAACCCGAACCCTGGGCGATGGCTCCCGGTACCGTGGTCCAGGTGAGCGACCTGTTCGCCCAGTGGCCTGCACGTCGCCAGGTCCTGCCCAGTGTGCCCCACCAACTGCGGGCAATCCAACGCACGATTCAGCATTTGGCCCTCTGTCACCCTGGGGTGACTTGGGCCGTGACCCATAGCGATCGACCCTGGTTTCATTTGCGACCGGGGACTACAGCCCAGGACATCTTGCCCCAATTGTTACGGGATGTGCAGCCCTCGGATTTGCAATTTTTGTCGCTGACGGTCATGCCGCCGGAGCCTGCTCCGACGTCGGCCTGGAATCTGTCTGGGGGGGAGGAGTCTAACGGGGATGGGTCTGATGGGGATGGGGCCAAAGGTGACACGTTTGGATACAATGCGCCTCAATCTCAAGGCGAGACGACTGCATCTGGTGCGACTACTCAAGACGATGCGACTGAATCTGGTGCGTCTGAAGCCGCTCTGCCGGTAGCTGATCCGTCTGAAGCCGATCCGTCTGAATCCGACTGGCCGGCAGCCGATCGATCTGTCCCTGAGCAATTTTCTCCAGCGGCTGGGCAATCCTCACCAGCCGCCCAACTCGATATGTTGGTGGGCTTGCCCGATCGTTGCCATCGACGGCGATCGGACTGGGTGAATGTGGCGGTGAATGGCCGGATTGTGCAGATGCCGGAACTGGAGCAGAGTCTCATTCAAGGGTTTCGGCGCACCTTACCCCGCGATCGATTTCCGGTGTGCTTTGTCCATCTCCATCTCACCCCAGCCCATGTGGATTGGAATCGCCATCCCGCCAAGCGCGAAATTTACCTACGACACTTGAACTTTTGGCAAACTCAACTGCACCGGGCGATCGATCAAGCTTTGGCCCTGCGCCCCGAGAGTTTGACAGAAGTTAGCCAAACCCAGCGAGTTGGGCAGTTGCTGAAGGCCGCAGAGCAGGCTCAGGGTTACGGGATACAACGGCAAATTGCGTCCTCCCCGTCAGTGCTGTCTCCTGATCCCGGTCAGGCTCCAGCGCAGGTCCCGGCTCAGTATCCGGTTCAGTTATCGGATGATTTAGGGGCGATCGGGTCTCGCGCGATCGGGTCAGGGTCAGATTGCAATACGGCCATTGATGCGGCAACGCGCTCGGTCCCCAGCGCTGCTGCGTCCTTCGAGGGCCAACTGCGAGCCATGGCCCAGTTGCACCAGATGTATATCCTCGCTGAGCATCCGACCGGAATTTGGCTGATTGAGCAACATATTGCCCACGAACGTGTTCTATTTGAGCAAATTCAAAGTCGCTGGGAACTGGTGCCCCTAGAGTCGCCCCTTCTGTTGAGCCATCTCACGGAGCGGCAACGGGAGCAATTACAACGCCTGGGGATTGAGGTGGATGAGTTTGGGGAGCAGGTGTGGGCGGTGCGATCGGCTCCGGCGCTCTTGGTCGATCGGGCTGACTGTCGGGAGGCGATCTTGGAATTGAGCCGGGGGGGTGATCTGCAATCGGCCCAGGTTGCGACGGCCTGCCGCAGTGCGATTCGCAATGGCCAGCCCCTGACTCTGCCGGAGATGCAACAGTTGCTCAACCAGTGGCAGCAAACCCGCAGTCCCCGCACCTGTCCCCACGGTCGCCCGATTTGTCTCACCCTAGAGGAGCGTCGTCTGTCCCGCTTTTTCCGTCGTCACTGGGTCGTCGGTAAGAGCCACGGGATCTAGGGGGGCTAGTGGGCACTCCGATGAATCTAAGTGACGGGCATTTAAGTTGCTGGCATTTAAGTTGCTGGAGGGCACCTCGATTAATTGGGTTGCGCGGCTTTACCGCGCAACCCAACCTTGACTCTGCCGGGGGTGCTGCGGTGAGAATCTCTTGCAAGAAATTTCCTGCGTAGCCGAGGACCTACAGCCCAGACTATCGGGTGTATCCCACTTTCGCAGATTCACCCTCATCCCCCAGCCCCCTATGCCCTCCGGGCAGGCGAAGCCAACGACTGCGCTCAGGGCACCGCCCGTTCGACTGCGCTCAGGACATCGCCCGTTCGACT
>JAYKIB010000236.1:0-4426 GCA_035285005.1 Prochlorothrix sp. | reverse complement strand
TTCTGGGCAGCACCCTCTCCCTGCTCGGCTCCGCTGGGCCCCAACTAGCCCCGGACCCCCACCCCACTCTCTCCATCGCCATGGCCTCCGCCCATGCCGTTCAGCTTGCCGACGGCAAAACCCACTTTGTCGCCGTCCCTCGCCTCACCGATACCGGCAGCAGCAACACCACCATCCAAGCCTACGGCGCACGGCACTACCTCACCCTAGACCTGCCCGCCGAAGCCAGCGAAGCCCTCGGCGCAGTCACCATCCAGCAACAGGAAGGCAGCGATCGACGCTGGCGCTACGCCCTCGATCGACTCCATGCCTTTTCCATCCTGCCCGACCAACAACGGCAACCATGGCCCCTCATATCCAGTTTCGATCGCGAAACCCACACCCTAACCCTCACCTTCGATCCCCCGGTCCCTCCCGGCACCACCCTCACCCTTGCCCTCACCCCACGCCGCAATCCCGCCTATGACGGCATTTATCTATGGGGCATCACAGCCTTTCCCGCTGGCGAAGATCCCCAGGGCCAGTTCCTGGGCTATGGCCGCTTCCACTTCTATCGACCCGATCGCCGCTGGTGGTGGTAGAGGGCCGTAGCCTAGGGCCACTCACCAATGCCGCCCAGCAACGCCACTCACCAATGCCGCCCCACAATGCCGCCTCACAATGCCACTCACCCAATGCCGCGCAACAATAAAGCACGGTCCGCAAAGCACGGTCCGCGTGATTCAATGACGCTTGGCATAATCTCCTATCTCAGAATTATTCTAAAATAGAAATGGCTCCAGCGGTCGCAGATCCCCAGCCTGACCCGATCGCCATCAACGAGTCCGGCCCGATCGCCGCTGCTATCCGCCCCACGAACTGACGTTCCATCCATGTTCCATCCACCTTCAACCCCTATCCTCAGCCATGACCTACGACTACGACTTATTCGTCCTCGGAGCCGGATCCGGAGGACTCGCCGCCTCTAAACGGGCCGCCAGCTACGGCGCCAAAGTGGCGATCGCCGAAATGGACCTCGTCGGGGGCACCTGTGTGATCCGGGGCTGTGTGCCCAAAAAGCTCATGGTCTACGCCTCCCACTTCTCCCACATGTACGATGATGCCGTTGCCTACGGTTGGAGTCCCGTCGAACCAAACTTTGACTGGTCCAAATTGGTCACCGCCGTTGATGCGGAAGTGCGTCGCCTCAGCCGCCTCCACATCAGCTTCCTGGAAAAAAATAACGTGGATCTCTACCACGGCAAAGCCAGCTTTGTGGATGATCACACCGTCATCATCGATGGCCAAACCGTAACAGCTGAAAAATTCCTAATTGCCGTCGGCGGCGAAGCCACAAAACCCAATATCCCCGGCATCGAACATGCCATCACCTCGCGGGAAATCTTCCTCCAACCCCAACAACCCAAGCGCTTCGCAGTGGTCGGCGGGGGCTACATTGGCACGGAATTTGCTGGCGTTCTCAACGGCCTCGGCTCCGAGGTGTTCCAAATTATTCGGCGGGAGAAGATTCTGCGGGGCTTTGATGAGGATATCCGCGACGAAGTGCAGAATGGCATGGCCCAGAAGGGGGTCCATTTCCTGACCAACACCACGATCGAAAAGATTGAAAAAGTGCCCGAGGGGGTGCGCCTCATCCTCAAGGGAGCCAAGGAGAGTAGCCTGGTCGTGGATGCGGTCCTCTACGCCACGGGCCGGATTCCGAACCTGGACGGGCTCAATCTGGAGACGGTGGGTGTGGAAACCAACAAGGGGGCCGTTGTGGTCAATGAATGGTGCCAGACGAGCCAACCCCATATTTTTGCCGTGGGTGACTGTATCGATCGGGTCCAACTCACCCCCGTGGCGATCGCGGAGGGACGGGCCTTTGCCGATACCCAATTTGGCAACAAGCCCCACCACATCAGCTATGACAACATCGCCACCGCTGTCTTTAGCCAGCCGGAAGCCTGCACCGTGGGCATCACGGAAGCGGCCGCTAAGGCCGAGTACGGCGAAGCGGGGATCAAGATTTTCAAAACCCGATTCCGCCCCATGGTCTACAGCCTGCCCAAGGGGGAAGAGAAGGTCATGATGAAGCTGGTGGTCCACAAGGAGAGCGATCGGGTGCTGGGTGCCCAGATGGTCGGTAAGGATGCGGCTGAGATTATCCAGTGCGTAGCGATCGCCGTCACCATGGGAGCCACGAAAAAGGACTTTGATGCCACCATGGCGCTCCACCCCACCTCCGCCGAGGAGTTCGTCACCCTCACCTAGGGCGGGTCATCAATTAACGATCGAAACCTTGCGGTATCAGAGCAACACGCCCGTCCCAGCTTTATGAGCTAGGGGCTGTGTCCCTGATTCTGAGAGCACTCTGGGATTACATGATGGCAGCCCCTAGGCCGCAGTCTGGTCAACCTATCACGGCGAACGCTGCGACGAAGCGGATATAGCAGCAAACACTGCGATGAAGCAGGTGGCCAATTGTTTTGGGTTGGGACTTGCCATCGATGAAGCGGATATAGCGGCGAACACTGCGATGAAAAAAGAGCTATCCCACCTCCGGTGGGATAGCTCTTTCTGATCCCCATACCCTAGGGCACCTCGATTAATCCGAATTTTTGGGAGACAGCCCACGGCAGAATCAGGGTAGGGTTGCGCGGCTTCGCCGCGCAACCCTACTGAATCGAGGTGCCTCCTCGCTATCACTTCCGGTTGACAGGATCTTGCGCTGCCAGATTCATCCCCCAATCAAGCAACGCTCCCCACTCGCAGCCCCAACTCTTGCCTCAGTTACTCCACAAAAACTGAGCATTTTCGCGCTGCCCTTATGAACAAACGTGAACTTTGTCTACTAGAAATGAAATTTACAACGTTTCGGGGGTTAGGGGAGTGTAATAGAAAAGAGATTGCAGAACCTCATAGCCCCCCGGAGTTGGGTTGCCATGGAACACCAACCCTATTTGATTATCGAACTGAACGAGACCCGCTACGGCATCAACGCCTATGCGGTCCAGGAAACCTTCTTCCTGCCGGAGATTACCCCCATTCCCGAGTCCCCACTCGATATGGTCGGGGTCATTAACCTGCGAGGGGAAGTACTCCCGATCGTGGATCTGACTCACCGTTTTGGCTTTGCCAAACAGCCCTACCGACTCAGCGACAGTGTGGTCGTCTTGGCTAATCAAAACAACGATCGCGTGGGGTTGATTGTCAACCGCACCTACGAAGTCCACGCCATCGAAGCCGCCAACATCACCCAAGCGCCGGGGCACCACAGCTCCGATCGTAACTACTTCATCGAAGGACTCGCCAAACTGGACTCGGATCTCATCCCCCTGCTCCAGCCCGACATGATCATTCGGTACGGAACACTCCTGACCGATTTTCACGATCCACTGGTTTTGAGCACCCTAGAAAGAAGTGGAGAATCAACGTCCACCTCCCATAATGGGAAGTCTAGCGGAAATGGAGCCAATTCACACGGATCAGAGGAGGAGCAGACCGAAGAACAGTCTAGACCGGGACAAAAACTGGGGGACCACCCGGGAGAGCACCCAGGTTCCTCTTCGATCGCCACCGGGTACCGGGAAAGAGTTTTCTTTGCCCATGCGACCCCGGCGGAACGGGAAGTCTTACTGAGACGGGCCCAGAATCTCCAAACCCGTACAGAAGAAGTGAGCTTTTCGGGTCTTGCCCCCTACGCAGTGGTAGGGTTACAGGGGGAATTTTTCGCCCTGGGCTTGGAAGTCATCCACGAATTTACGGATGTGACCGATGTAACCCCAGTTCCCTGCTGCCCACCCCATATTGTTGGTAATCTCAACCTCCGAGGCGAGATTCTGACGTTAGTCGATATCAGTGGCATCTTGAACTTACCCTTAACTCGATCGGAACAGGGAAACAAAGCGATCGTTGCTCGTCTCGATCAGCTAGTGGCCGGAATCACGGTCGATTCTGTCTTTGATGTGGTGTATTTACGTCCTGCTGACATTTCTCCTATCCCTGCAGCAGTTCACTCCCTCAATGATGAATATATTCGGGGTGTTGCCCCCTACCAAGAGCAACAAATGAGTATTTTGGACTTACCCAAACTACTGCTCAGTCCTGAGCTAGTGGTGGAAGAGTCTGTATAAAACAGCCCCAGGGAGCAGCTTCATACATGGACGGAGACCCTAAGAGGATGTTTGGAAACTTCGGCCAAGGGCCGTAGGCCCTGGCCGAATCCCCCTCAGTCCCCCTTTTGAAGGGGGAAGAAGAGACCGTCCCCCCCTTATAAAGGGTGGTTAGGGTGGATTTTCTTAGGTTTCCAAACATCCTCTTAGAACCAATTGCCCACCAAAATATAAGGACTCCAATAAAACGGGGACTGGAAACGACGATCCGCCATCAGCGCTAACTGGGCATGGCGAAACGCAGCCGCTTTTGTAGTCTCTGGCTGCACCAG
>JAYKIB010000235.1:0-18498 GCA_035285005.1 Prochlorothrix sp. | reverse complement strand
CAAGGCTCAGAAAAAAGACTTGATGCGTTTCCCCATTTCACGGGTCCAGCATTTTGACTGCTACCCCCAAACGCCTTGAATCCTTTACTGTCAATAACTCTGGCCGATCTGTCAGTCAGTCAGGCTTGTGCCTCTCGGCGCAAACGACGATATCTCCGAGACCGAGTTGAATTCTCCAGAGTTACAGTGTTCCCACCCCAAAAACCCAAAGGCTCTCAAACGGCTCAAAACCCTGCCTAGTCTCACTTTGATGACTTTTCTGCACCACTAAACCCTGACTCTTACGTAGGTCACTGGACAAGAACTGTAATTTTTTGCGGTGCCCATTTGCAAAATGCTGTATTCAACCACTTTGATGAAACAACACCAGAAAATTCTGCGGGTACAAACGCCCGGTAAAAGCCTGTCTAATATTACCCAGCAGGTGGATAGTGTGGTGCGAGAATCCCAAATTACGACGGGGCTGTGTACGGTTTTTATTCGCCATACCTCCGCAAGTTTGGTGATTCAAGAAAATGCGGATCCAGATGTCTTAAAGGATCTGGAACGGTTTATGGCGAAGACGGTTCCTGAAGGAAACTTTTATATCCATGACGCTGAGGGGCCAGATGATATGCCCGCCCACATCCGCACGGCGCTGACCCACACGAGCGAGACCATTCCCATTGCAAAGGGTCGTCTCACGTTGGGGGTTTGGCAGGGAATTTATCTCTGGGAACACCGGCAGCATGGTCATAGTCGGGAGGTGGTCATTCACGTACTGGGGGAATAGGACACCTTGATGATCGCATCTTTCAGATTGGACACTTCGATGAATTGGGTTGGGCGGCTGCGCCGCCCAACCCAACGGGCGTATGTTTTAGTGGGGGGGGGAGCCTGAAAAACCTGGTTTCCGTGCGCTGAAACTCTGCAATTTCGTGAGTAATTCTTGCCCGTGGACCGTGCCCCCCCATCCGTGACATGCGCCCCAACCTAACTCTGATTCTTACGGGCACCTCGATTAATACAGATTTTCACCGCAGTACCCACGGCAGCTCAGTACCGGACAAAAAAGTGATCAGAATGGCCCTAAACCCTTACAGGGTAGGCATTTGAGTCTGATCGTCTGAAACCCTTGTATGGTAGGCGTTTCCAAAGTTTTGTCCGGTACAGAGCCACGGCAGAAGCAGGGGTATGGCGCGCGGCAAAGCCGCGCGCCGCAGTGAATCGAGGTGCCCAGGTTGATGTGTTGGACCGATTGGATTGGGGTATGAATGGATTGACCCGAAATTATATTTCTAAATTTTGGCAGTCTTCGGGTTGGAAAATTGCATTACTGGGCATTTTAGGTCTATCGATCGGGTTGCGGTTTTGGGGACTCGATCGATTTGCGGCCTTGGTCTTTGATGAGGTTTACTTTGCCCAGTTTGCCTATAACTATCTGCACCAAATTCCGTTCTTTGATAATCACCCGCCCCTGGGGAAGTATTGCATTGCCTTGGGGCTGTGGTTGAGTCAGTTCTTGCAGGGTGTTGTGCAGGGGATGGGACAGCCGATCGCTGCGATGCTGGGGCACAGTGGGGAGGCAGCGGTGACGGTGACCGATGGTTTTCGGGGGTTGACCTGGGGGTATCGCTGGCTCAATGCCCTGGTGGGGGCTGGCTTGCCCCTGGTGGGGGCTGGGTTGGCGTGGGAGTTGACGCAACGACGGGGCTATACGGTGCTGGCGGCATTGCTGCTGGCCTGCGATGGTTTGCTGCTGGTGGAGTCCCGGTATGCGCTGATTAATATCTACATCATGGCGTTTGGGCTGTTGGGACAGTGGCTGTTTTTACGATCGCTGCGGGCCAACAACAGGGTGAGGCGCAGTTTGAGCCTGCTGGGGGCGGGAATCCTACTGGGGGCGGCGATCGCTGTTAAATGGAACGGTTTAGGCTTTTTGCTGGGGTTAGGCGGCTGGGGGCTGGTGGTTGGGTTGGGACAGGCTGGGGCTTGGCTGCGATCGCAGATCGATCGGATTCTTCGCCCGCCTATTCTGCCCCAAACGCTGTTTAGTCCCTACCTGTGGCGCTTAGTGCCGCCGGAGTGCTCTGGTTCCGATTGTCCTGGTTCCGATCGTCCTGACTCCGAACGTGCCGGTTCCGAACGTGCTGATTCTGAACGGTCTTTATCTGATCCCAGGGATTTTGAGGCGGGGGTACAGCCCCCTGCGAGGACTGTTTCTAGCGGACCTGTTTCTGTGGGGACTGTTTCTAGGGGGGATTTGGGTGATCCAGAACTGCCCGATCGCCTGCTGCAACTGCATTGGAGCGATTGGGTGATCTATCTCGGCCTGGTCCCTTTTTTGTTCTACCGCTTAGTTTGGGTACCCCATTTAGCCCTCAACTCAGAGTTCACCTTTTGGCAAAACCAGGCCCAAGGTCTCTTTTCCCACGCCAGTGTTGGGAGTGGCCAAGAGATCCACCCCTATTGCTCCCAATGGTGGGGCTGGCCCTGGCTGGTGCGGCCTGTGGCCTATTGGTATGAGACGGTGACGGATGCGGGGCAAACCTGGGTTTACGATGTCCACGCGATCGGGAATCCGGTTCTGTGGTGGGTTTCCAGCCTGACTGTCTTGTTCGCAGCGTTGATTTTGATATATGAGCGATGGGCTTGCTTTTGGTGCGGTGTGCGGCGACTTTGGAGCCGAGTTGTGGGGAACGCTACGCCCGCGCCCGGACTCCAGTGGTCAATCCAGCCCGCCGATCGTCAGTTGTTGACCTATTTATTGGTGAATTTGGGGGCAAATTGGCTGCCCTGGATTGGGGTGAGTCGCTGTCTGTTCCTGTATCACTATATGGCGGCTTCAATTTACGGATTTCTTGTGCTTGCATGGCTTTTGGAACGTTGGTTTTATAGTTCCAGCCTTTTGTTTCGTGTCACGGCGAGTTTGGTGGTAGTGGGGGTTTTGTGGGGGCTGGTTTACTGGTTGCCGATCTATTTAGGATTACCGTTGGAGGAGTCTGTGTTTCGATCGCGAATCTGGTTTCGATCGTGGTACTAGGGGGCACCTCGATTAATTGGGTTGGGCGGCTTCGCCGCCCAACCCTGATTTTTAGGGTGCATCTCACTTTGGCGAGTCTGGCCCCCATCCCCTAGCCCCCTTCGACTGCGCTCAGGGCACCGCTTCTCCCGAGCCGGAAGCAGGGGCATCAAATTAAAGTCCCTCTCCCTCTTTGGGAGAGGGATTTAGGGTGAGGGCTTCCAAAACGGGATGGACCCGATTTTTACGTGGGTCATTGGGCAAAAACTTGGATTTTTCGAGGTGCCCTAGGGGCTGTCATCATTCAACCCTAAAATGCCCTGCGGACTGGCAGTGGATCGGCCTCCCGGCACAGAGTGTTAACGCGACCTCATCTTTTTATATTTTATTAAGATTAACGCGAGGACTATGGGAATCTAGGGAGAGACCTCCTAGACTAAAGGGGTAGGACTTCCGTGATAACCCAAACCAGTTTGCACCTTTGGAATATTGGAATTCACAGGCCGCTGAGTTTTACAGTTTAATGCCAAAGGCTTACGCTCATGTGTTCTTGCTAGTACAGGTGCATCGCTACAGCACTGGGTACTAGCCCGCTGGAAGCTGGGGACTTCGCCCAGTAAGATTTTTCCAGGTTCTGACCGATCGTGCCTATCCAGTTCAGTCCCGATCCCGCTCTGACCGCGTTGGATGACTCCATCCACTTTTGGGTGACCAACCGACGACTGGAGAGGATCTCCATAACCTGGAGTGTTGCCCATGTCTGCCCACCGCTTGCCCCCTTGGATTCAACCTGTTCCTGTTTTTGACCACACGACGCCCCTTGCCCAGGTCCTGTCCGATCTTCAGCAGCACAAGGCTTCGCTTCAGACTTGTCCAGTTCAACGCTGTGTGATCGTGGGGAAACAGCCCCTCCAGAGTGGTTCCGCCACTTCGCTGGGGCCGACGGTGCTGACCTTGGACGATCTCTTTGCTCTGGTCTTTCAAGATTCGAGTTGGGATGGGTCTGATTGTGCCGATCGTAACCCGATGGCCCCGGAGCTGGGTCCGAATCCCCCTGCTGCGCCAGCCCAGAAATCCCACCGTCACCTCCGGCTGATTACCCGCGATCGGCCAGCGCCGGTCACCCCCGATCGGTCTCCATCTCCGTGGACGGCGATCGGGCAGTTGCCCCGCCAGTCTCCCCTTACCCTACTGACCTATCCCCTTTCCCCCCAGTACACTTTAGGGGCGCTACTGCACCGTAGGGCGACCCAGGGCACGGAGTATGGGTTTTTGGATGCGACGGCCCAGTTGTTGGGGGTGTTGAACCCGGTCCAGGCGGGGTTAACCGTGCTGTTTGCGACGGCAGCCGAGACGGAAGCGGACGGCTGGGGGGAGCGGGGGACGGCTGGGACCGGTGGGGGAGCCGAAGCTGGGGCGGGGCGAGAGATGGAGTCGGAAGAGAGGGCGAGGGCAGGTGCTGTGCGGATCGACGCAAGGGCTGATAGCGCGACAATGTTGGGGGGCGAGGTGCCCCCGGTAGCGGCCCTCGCGAATCAGTCGGAGCAGTGGCATGGGTCGCAACCGTCCCCCACGATTCAAACCCTCACGGCTCACAATATTGCCCTGTCCCATCTCACCAGCTTGAAGGATCAAATTCTCATGCGGGTGAGTCACGAGCTGAAAAGCCCGGTGACCGCTATTTTGGGGCTGTCAACCCTGCTCAAGGATCCGGAGACGACCCCGATCGATCCCACCCATCGCTACTACGCCCAGCTCATCCACCACAGTGGTCAACAGTTGATGGCGATCGTCAATGATGTGTTGGATTTAACCCGGCTGGAAACCCAGCACCTGACCCTGAGTCCCCGTGAGGTGGCAGTGGCGGAGATTTGTGAGCAGGCGAAGGACCAAGCCTTAGCCGGGTTAGACCAGGGGCAACAGTTGCGGGCTCCCAGCGCCGATCGATGCTCCGATCGATCCCAGTCCCCGGACCTTGGGGGGGGGGCACCGGGGCCAGCGGTAACCTATCACCTGGATCTGCCTTCGGATCTGCCCCGTCTCCGTGCTGATCCCCTGCGGCTGCGGCAAATGTTGTATCACCTCCTCCACAATGCCTTTAAGTTCACCCCGCCCGGTGGGGCTGTTGTGCTCCAGGTGAGACCCTGGGGCGATCGGTGGTTGGCCTTGACGGTGGTGGATACGGGAGCCGGGATCGCTCCGGTGCAACAAAGGAGTTTGCTGCAGGCGACGGGCGAGGTGGCGTTGGATGGACGATCAAACAGGGAGCGGATGCAGGACGGATCGGTTTCTTCCGCAAATGGGCAATTGCAGGCACACGTTAATTCAAGTTGGCAAAGGATTAACCCGGACCTGAACCCACGGTTCAGTTCTGAGGCTCATGCTTGGCCGCAAGAGTCTGATTCACCACTGTTTTCCCCAGCTCAGGTCCATTCACCGCTTAATGTGCAGACCAGTTCGCAGACCAGTTCGCCACTTCACTCGCCATCTAGTTCGCAGACCAGTTCGCAATTGCAGCCGCAGCTACAGCCTCATTCGCAATTCCAGTCCCATTTACCGCTTCACTCGCAGCCCAGTTCGCAATCCAACTCCCCAGCCAATGCTCCTTCCCGTGCGTCCCAGTTTGGGGCGGACTGGGAACCCCGGACTGCGTTCCTTGCCGATTCTTCTGCCGACTCCTCTCACCCCGGTGCCGACTCGCCCCCGGTCTATGCCACCGATTCCCCAGGGTCGGCCTCTTCCCAGAACGCCCTCCAGGACCAGCCCCTGACAGCGGGTGCCGGTCTGGGCTTGCTGTTGACTCAGCGTTTGGCCCGCATCCACGGTGGGGATCTGAGCTTTCGATCGCAGCGGGGACAAGGGAGTGCGTTCACCCTGCTGTTGCCCCGGGAGGCTCGAGATGTGGAGGAGTCTGGAGAGTGGGGTGGCATTCGCGGACAAGATTCCTGGGGACAGACTGGAGAGGGGACTAGACCGGGGCGATCGATCGGACCTTTGTTGTCGTCATATCCTGCTTTTGCCTCAGCCTCGACTGCTTCAGCCGTGACGTCTCCATCACGGCGATCGTCCTCGCTTCCTCGCCTTGCACCTGTATTAGTGGCAGCGCAGGATCCGGATGTAATTGAGCATCTGAGTCAGATTCTGGAACAATTGGGCTGTGATGGCCTGATTGCCCGGTCCCAGGCCGAGGCACTGGATAAGTTGCGCCGGTTCAACCCTGGGTTGGTGCTAGTGGGTTCAGGCTTGCGGGGGTTATTGCACCAGCCGTGGGCCGGACTGATGGCGGAGATGGGGACTGATGCCACGCAGGCGAGGGCGATGGAGGCGAGGGCGATGGAGGCGGGGCTAGACCCGATCGAAGATCGAGTGAGGACGGCACAGGATGTATCTGCACAGGATGTATCTGCACAGGATGTATCTGTGCCCCCGCCGATCGCGATGAATATGGCTGCGGGTTATAGCGCTGGGGGTAGTGTGGCTGCGATTCAGGATGCTGATGCGGCTCTGGTGCCCCGGTGTCGTGTGGTTGCAGTCGATTGGCAAAACTCTCCTGTGGCTGAGCCTGCCTCCTGTCCCAGTCTGCGGTTGCCCCTGACTCCGGATCAACTGCGACCCTACCTCACGGAAGCTGCGTCCCCCTCCGCCCCAGCGCCGCCCCAGCGCCTTACCCTGCTCTGTCTGCGGGCAGATGCGGCCGATGATGCTATGCCCCCGGGTTGGGATAGGGACGATCGGGCTATTCGCGATCGAGGGCTTCCGGTGCGAGACCTGCGAGACTTGCTCGATCGACATGTCACACCCGGCATTGCTCCCATGGCTTCCCCCCGCTCAGTGCCGTCTCTCCCGGCCCAACTGCCCCAGGTTCTGCCCCAATACCGTATTCTTGAAGCCCATGACTTGGAGCAGGCGGAGCTGTTGAGCTGCATTTGGCAGCCCCATGTCTTGCTCCTGGACACCAGTGCTTGCCCCGATGCCCCGTCCTATGTGCAGGCTCTCCCAACCTACGATCGGCTCCGGACCTTGCCCCTGATTACCCTCGACACCGCCACCACCGCAGCGGCTAATCACCTCGCCACCCAGCTAGCCCACCAAGGTCTCACCTTGGCGGTGTTTCCCTGTTTGGTTTTGGAAACGGATCCCCAGCTTTCCCTGGAACAGTTGGCGGGGGTCTTGGACCCGGTGATTCAAGTGGCAGCGGCCTGTGGGGTAGGGGTCTAGGGGCGGTGGGAGATCGACGTGACGATCCAACATCCTGGGTGGTGATAACCGTGCCCTTGCGCCTGCGTCGGGGGCTACGCCTCGGGCCTGCCATGGGTCGCGCGAGCTAGGCTGTGTTGGACTCGTCCCAGGGTTTCTGTCCTAACGATGTCCTCACAAACCGGTTCGTTTCTATCACCTGAGGAGGTTGGGACCCCTGCATTAATTAATCTCGTATTAATTGTGTTACGGACCTGCCAGTGACCCTCTATGATACGCCTAGGATGAGTGGAGTTTTTTAGCCCTTCCGTTGACGGATCCCCCCCTTATGACTGGTCGATTGACAACCTATGTCCTGGATACTACCCAGGGTTGTCCCGCTGCGCACCTCGCGGTTGAATTGTGGATCTTGGATCCTCGGGTGGAGAGCCAAACCCAACTCAAGGTTACCCATACCAATCTTGGGGGTGAGACTGACGAGCCATTGATTATTGAGCCGGAGTTGATTCCTGGAACCTATGAGTTGTTGTTCCGGGTGGGGGAGTATTTTGAGCACCAGGGGATGGCCTTACCGAAAATTCCGTTCTTAGGTGAGGTACCCATTCGGTTTGGGGTCACTGATCCAACTTTGCACTACCATATCCCGCTCATTATTTCCCCCTGGTCCTACAGTACCTATCGGGCTTAAGGGGCGGCTTGGTAGATCTGGGTGACGGAATAGCCCCGATCGTGCAAAAGCTGCACCACGCCCTCGGGTCCGATGAGATGGGCGGCCCCCACAATTACCAAATAGTCTTGGTCCTGGTTGATGAACCCTTCAATGTGGGGTAGCCAGTTGAGGTTGCGCTGCACCAGGATGCGATCGTAGAGGTCCGGATGCTGCTCAAAACTGTCGAGTAGAAAATGCTGTAGGGCGGCGGTATCTCCGGCTTCCCAGGACTGGACGATCGTGTCCATGTCTCCCCCAAGGTTGTCTAACTCTTCTAGGGTTTGTAGCAGGAAGGCTTCCTGGGTGGGCACGGGGAGATTATCAAATATTTCCAGTTGATCCTCTAGGGTTTCGAGGGATTGCACCCTTTTTTCGGTGGATTGAGCTTGCTGATAGCAATATAAATAATACCATATTGAGCCTCAAATCCCAGGGAGAGTAGCTTGAGAGGTGTGAGGGTGAGGGCAAAAAACCAGGGCTCTAGGGGGTCAAAAATGGCCATGGGTAAGCTCAACTCCTGGGCTCGCTGCTGGGCGAGGGCGTAGGTGTCTGGCGAAAGGCTGGCTTTGAGACTTTCTCCGGCTTCGGGCTGGGCATAGCCCATGAGGGTGAACTGGCTGCTGACGCTGGTCAAACTGGCGGGGTTGACCTCAAAAACTAGAGTTTCCGCCGCTTGGAAGGCGGTTTCCATGGGGGCCGGCAGGGGATAATCTTCGGCCTTGAGCAGGTGGATTGAGCCCAGAAGATAGACCTGGTTGCGATCGGCCTCCACTTCCCACAGGAAAATCGGTTCTCCCTGGGGGGCTGGGTCCAGGCCGAGCCACAGGATCCCACCCCGAGGCCCAGGAGGGAGAGTCCCACACCTAGTCTCCACCGCCAGGACCGGGGATGTTGGGGGTAGGATTGGTGCGGAAAGAAGAATGATTGCATGGCCCGGGTGGCAGGTAGCGAGGGGGCTAGGGGCGGATGAGGATCTGGCCGTCACAGACCACCTGACCCTCGGTGAGGGCGAGGGTGGTGAAGTGGACATCCTGACCGAGGTTAAGGGTGAGGTGATCCAAACTGGCCAGGGCGGCGGTGGCTTCGGGGTGGTTGGTGTCCCAACGGAGCTGGCCCAGAATAATGGTGTGGGGATCCTGGAGCGTCACGATCGCATCCATGGTGACGGTGAGAGACTTTTTTGGGGCTGGCTGGGTCGCTTCCGGTGTGGGATGGCCCGATGGGGCTGATGGAGTCGATCGATCGAGGGTTGCCCACAGGGTCAGGGCGTTGGGCCTAAACTGCATCCGAATCTCGCGCCAGTGGGAGGTTGGGCTTGGGGGCTGGGTTGGGGAGTCGGCGGGGGGCACAGAGGATCCGGTAGGAGCCGCAGAGGAGGCGGGGAGACCACCGCCAGCGGGGGTATCCTGGACGATCGCCATCGGGGTCTGCGGAGCCTCTAGAAACGCCTCTCCCAACGGCTCTAGCCATTGATCTAAGACCTCCGAGAGGGCATTGGCCAGTAAGGGGGCTTGGAGACATTGGTTCATGTCCCGATCGATCATCCCCAGGGTCGCCTGGACAAAAATCGGCTCTAACAGTTGCAGGGCTTTCCCCCGCACAACTTGGCGTAGGTTGGTTTTAATACCCTCCCCCACAATATCTAGGTGGCTGAGGCTGAGGCCCTGGTACACCACCTGTTCCCCCACAATTGAGATCTTTGGAATTTGTCCCGAGAGCAACTGTCGATCGCTCCCCTCCACCTCGAAGCTCAACACTTCGGCGGAATCCACCTGCGATCGAAGCCAGAGCCGCACTGCGGGGGAGAGCACTTTCCGAATCAGTTGAGTTGGGGCCATGGGCGGGGGATGCGTAAGAAATTCTGGATGTCCTGGTTAGGTTTCCCCAGTGTATCGACTATTGGGGCAGAGACTGGCGAGCCTTTAAAAAAACTGTGACCTAAAAAAACTATGACCCTGTGACCTAAAAAAACTATTACCCACCTCAGGTCACTTCGATCGGGCACCTCGCCCCGATCGATTCAGCTGCGTGGGAGGCAGTCTCCCCAAGCACCGGGGTTTGGGTGGGGCAGCTTCGCCGCCCCGCCCCATACTTGCGGCGCTTCTCAGCATCGCAGCATGGGTCGCGCCCGTAGGCCGCCGAGACGGCAGTTGCCCCACCACCTGCGGCGGGGCAACTACCTGTACCCGGTGCATCTGCAAGATGCGGGGACTAATCCTTGCGTCTCTAGCGGAGAACTCGGTGGCCCGTGCCCCGGTTCTCAGTCTTGCGCCTAGCTGGCGAGATATTCCCGCACATCTGCCTTGCGCTTGCGCAGCTTGGTCAGGGCTTCCCGCTCAATTTGACGGACCCGTTCCCGGCTGATATTCAGTCGATCGCCAATTTTCGCGAGGGTCATGGTTTGGCCATTTTCAAGGCCATAGCGCATTAGCAGCACCTGGCGCTGCTGGGGGGTGAGGTCCACCATCATCCGCTCTAGATCCTGACGCAGGGCCACCTGGGCCGTGAAGTCCTCCGGCGAAAGACCGTCATCCTCTAGCAATTCGCTCAGTTCCGTGTCCTGGTTGTCTCCCACCCGCAAATCTAGGGATAGGGGCTGTCGGGACTGCATGAGGTAGTCCCGAACCTGCTTGGGTGTGAGATTCACTTCTTCCGCCAATTCCGCGATCGTTGCGGCCCGCCCCAGTTCCTGGGAGAGCTGGCGCTGGGCTTTCTTCAGTTTGTTGAGCTTCTCGGTGATGTGGATTGGCAGACGGATGGTGCGGCCCTTCTCGGCGATCGCACGGGTAATGGCTTGGCGAATCCACCAGTAGGCATAGGTGGAGAACCGGTACCCCTTGGTGGGATCAAACTTTTCTACACCCCGCTGCATGCCGATCGTGCCCTCTTGGATTAAATCCAGCAGGTCCACATTCCGCTTGAGGTACTTTTTGGCTACGGATACCACCAGTCGCAGATTGGCTTCCACCATTTTGCGCTTGGCCTGTTCCCCTTCTCGGATCAGGCGCTGGAGGTCGGTTTCTGACAAATTAACTTGGGTAGCCCACTCCGCAAAGGTGGGCTCGCGATCGAGTTGAGTGACCAAGTCTTCCCGTGCCTGAAGCAAGAGCGTCAATTGCTGGACCTGTTTGCCGTAGATCACTTCCTGCTCGTGGGTAAGCAGGGGAACCTTGCCAATTTCTTTGAGATAGGTGCGGACTAGATCGGTGGAGGGGGTAGAGCTTCTCATAATTCTTAGGGGGGCAAGCAGGTGTTTTCAAAATAGCGAAGGTGCCCGAATGTATTTGCATCACAGGCAACAGAATGACAAACCCAAGAACCCATCAGTGAGAGCGGTGCATGGTCTGTGCATGGTCCTAAGAGAGTGGGAGTGCCAATACTCTCCGACGTTCCTAGGGACTTCACATTTTGTAGTTAAGTTTTGTTAACTGTTCTCATGCTATCCCATGGATCCCGGAAATGACTAGAGGGGGGCATTGAATCTGATCGCCCTTAGCCATGGAAAAGCCCTAGGGGTTTTGTGATCTGTGATACTTTCCTGGTGGAGGATGCCGTTTTGATGCTTGCGGTCCTTGGATCCCTTTGATGCTTGCGGTCCTTGGAGCCTAATGTTGGGCAACCCGTCTGGCCTAATGTTGGGCAACCCGTCTGGAGGGTATTCCTTGGGGTTAGCTTGCCCGTCGAGGGGTGGAGTAGAGACTTCGGAATGCCGCAACCTAGGGTACGGCCTCCCGGTTCACGGATCGGTTTACGGGCCCGTTCACGGATTCATCTGCGCGAGGGACTCCCACCCCCGACTCTGGTTGACTGACAGAAACTCTACCTTGGGCGCGAAAACCTCACCCACACCAGATGTTTGGAGTCGTAGGGATCAGGTTCTCTGACCCGCCCTCTGTGCTTGGATTTGACTCCCTTGTGCCAGTCAAGCAGCCCCAGACCTATTCTGAGCAACTGGGCAGCAGTCGTATTGGCAGCGGTTATATTGGCAGCGGTCATATTGGCAGCGGCCATCCATGTAAAGTAGAAGGATATGGGGGATGGGGGGGACCCGTGGGAGTCTGTGATACCTAATCGAGGGTTTCCCAGGGTTTCGCCCGTCTTCTTAATTTTTTATTTAGGTTTTTCTTGGGATTTTTCTATGGCTCCCTTCCCCCTGTGCATTGTGCTGGGTACTCGTCCCGAAGCCATCAAGCTGGCACCGGTCATTCAGCAGTTCCAGCGATCGTCCCGCTTCGATACTCAGGTGATCCTAACGGGTCAGCACCGGGAAATGGTGACGCAGGTGATGAACTGGTTTGGCTTGGAGGCTCAGCATGACTTGGAGATCATGCGATCGCAACAAACCCTGACGGATATCACCGGTCGCAGTTTGCAGGGTTTGGAGGCGCTGTTGCGGCAGATCCAACCGCGTTTAGTGTTGGTTCAGGGCGATACCACCACGGCCTTTGCGGCTGCCCTGGCTGCGTTTTACCAGCAGATTCCCGTGGGCCATGTGGAGGCGGGACTGCGCACGGATGATTTATTTAATCCCTATCCCGAGGAAGCAAACCGCCGCCTCATTTCCCAAATTGCCCAGCTTCACTTTGCACCCACGGTGCAGTCGGTGGAAAACCTGCGGCGATCGGGGGTTGTCGGGACCATTCACCACACGGGCAATACGGTGATTGATGCGTTGCTGTCCGTGGCGGCGCAGGAGCCGGTTTGTGAGGTTCCGGGACTCGATTGGAGTCAATATCGGGTGATTTTGGCGACGGTACATCGGCGGGAGAATTGGGGGGCGCCGCTGCAGGAGATTGGTCGTAGCTTTCTCAAGATTCTGGAAACCTGTCCGGACACGGCCCTCCTGTTGCCGCTGCACCGCAATCCCACTGTGCGCGAGCCACTTCAGGCGATGCTGGGGAATCATTCTCGCATTTTCCTGACAGAACCATTGGATTATCCCAATTTGGTGGGGGCAATTCAGCGATCTACGCTCTTACTGACCGATTCTGGTGGTCTTCAGGAGGAAGCGCCCAGTCTAGGGAAACCGGTGTTGGTGCTGCGGGAAACGACGGAGCGACCGGAGGCGGTGACGGCGGGAACGGCTCGGTTAGTGGGGACGGCGGTGGAAACTGTGGCGACGGCGGCGGTGGAGTTGCTGCAAAACCCCGCAGCCTATGCTGCGATGGCGAACGCCATTAACCCTTTCGGGGATGGCACCGCATCGGAGCAAATTTTGCAACATGTGGCTGATTTTCTCGCCTAGTCTTGGTTTTTCCGGGTGAATCTACGCGTAACCGATTACCATAGGCTGTATATCCCAGTTAAAGAAGCACGGTCAACAGGGATCCAATACCCATAAAGAGACAGGGCACCTCGATTAATTGTGGCTGGTGTCGCAGCCGCTGGCCACAACCCTGATTGTGCCGTGGCCTCCGTGGTAGAAATTTGAATTTTTCGAGGTGCCCTACAGGGTTACAGAGTGCGAAAGGGAGGGCTAAAAGCGCTCCCCAATGACGATATGTGTCCGGTTAGAGACTTGCAACCGGTTAGGTCGGAGTGGTTGGCCCCGATGGGTTGGTCCAAATTTTCATTCTGTGGCCCACACAAGAAGCAGGGGGGATTGGGCGGCAAAGCTGCCCAGTCCAGTCATCGCGGGACTCACTCAATGAAACATAGAATTTGATGAAATTTTGGTTCTGTTTGTCTTCCCATTCCCACGGGTGCAGTGTGATTCCCGTTTCCCTGCTGCTGTGGATCCTGCCCTTTGGGGAGAGACTCGTAGCCCAGGTGGTTCCCGATACCAGTCTGGGGGCGGAGTCTTCTCTGGTGCGCAGGACGGGTACGCCGGTGAATGGCCAGGGTCAGCCGGAGATTTGGATTGAAGGGGGGGCCGATCGGGGGGCTTTCCTGTTCCATAGTTTTGAAGCATTTGGAGTGGAAGCAGGTGCTCGGGTTTTCTTTAACCCGAGTGAGTCCATTGAGCAGATTTTTAGTCGAGTCACCGGCAGCGATCCCAGCCAAATTTTGGGCACCTTGGGGGTGAAGGGCAGCGCCGATTTATTTTTGCTCAATCCCAATGGTCTCTTTTTTGGTCCCAATGCGCGGCTGGAGTTGGGCGGATCCTTTTTTGCTACCACGGGGGATCAAATTAGTTTTGACAACTACCAATTTAGCGCTACCGCGCCTACGCCTCCCCCGCCTTTACTGACGATTAATCCCCCCCGTGCCATTGAGTTTGGGGTCACCTCGCCCGGTCCTATTACGGTCGCTGGAACTGGCAGTCAGTTGCGCCTGGTGCCGACGGCTAATCCCAATCTGGTGGCCCGCTTTGTGACCCCCGATCGGGCTGCCAGACCGGCGGGGTTGGCGGTGCAACCCGGCCAAAGTTTGGGGCTTATTGGCGGACCGATCACCTTGGCTGGGGGCAATCTAACGGCGGAGGGGGGGCAAATTTTGCTGGGGAGCGTGGGGGCGGCGACCGGAGCCTCGGCTCAGCGGGTGCAACTGGAGGCTCCCCCAGGTCATCCGTTTTGGTCGCTTTCCTATGACGGGGTGCAGCGCTTGCAACCGGTCAGACTTCTGGATAGCGCTTCCATTGATACCAGTGGCGAGGGGGGGGGACTGGTGCAAATCCGGGGAGATTCTCTGGAGTTGGCTGGAGGTAGTGCGATTTTAGCCCTGACTCTGGGAAATACGCCGGGACGGGGTATTGATCTGCAATTGGCGAAATCCGTGACCTTGGGGGGGATCAATGGGTTTGACCTGCCCAGCGTGATCCAAACGGGCGTTGCAACGGGGGCGATGGCAGATGCGGGGGCGATCGAGATTGCGGCCCAGAGTTTGGTGCTGTTGGATGGGGCGGGGATTGGGTCGTCCACTAATGGGATGGGGAATGGGGGCAGCTTGAACCTGACGGTGGCGGACCAGATTTTGATCCAGGGGCAACGGCGGGATGGGGTGGGTGGCTTAATTGAGAGTCGTGTGTTGCGATCGGGGTTGGGGGATGCGGGGGATCTGAGCCTGCGCACGGGGGTGTTGCGGTTGGATGATGGGGCGGTGATTACGGCCACGACCCTGGGGCAGGGAAATGCGGGAAATTTATCGATCGCGGCAACGGATGTGCAGCTACGCGGTCGGCGGGGGGATAGGTTGCGGACATTCATTGCGACGGGTGTGGGTCGCACGGGGGAGGGGACGGCGGGCAACCTGCAAATTACCACCGATCGACTCTGGCTGCAGGATGGCACCTTGCTGAGTACGTCCACGGATGGCCAGGGGGTGGGGGGAAATCTGCTGGTGACGGCGCGTGATTGGATCCGGTTGGAGGGGCAGAACCTTGAGGGGGTGGGCAGTGCGTTGCGATCGCGGGCTTCTTTACGGGGGGTAGGTAATGCGGGGAACTTAAGCGTGGAGACCGCCAATCTCTTCTTGAGAAATGGGGCATTCATCAGCGCTGCAAATCTAGGTCAGGGGGAAGGCGGAAATATATCGATTAATGTGGCAAATACAGTTTATTTAGCTCAAAACTCTCAAATTATTGCGAGTAACCAAGGCCAAGGGACGGGGGGGAATATTCGTTTGGAAGCCACGACCCTGAGTTTGTGGGACCACAGTGCCGTTAGTGCGGCAACGGCCAACGCCCGGGGAGGCAATATTACTCTAAATTTGGGGGAACTTCTGATCTTAGCTGGGGGGAGTTATATCTCTGCAGAGGCTGGAACAGCCCAGGCGGGGGGGGATGGGGGAGATATTCGGATTACAGTGCCTCTTATTGTTGCGTTACCCCAGTTTGGGGAATCCTTGGGCACGGGCAACAATGATATTATTGCCAATGCTTTCCAGGGACGGGGGGGGAATATTGTCATTGATGCGGTGAGTCTCTTGGGGTTTAAGGTGGCCAATGTGAACCAGCCGCGTTTAGATTTGAGCAATAATATTACAGCAAGCTCCCAATTTGGTATTTCTAGTCAACCCAGTATTGGTAATCGCACCCAGCCTCTCGATCGTGTCGTTTCCTTGCGGGAGCGAATCCAAGGGTCGGAAACCGTAACGGCGATCGATCCCTGCCAATCTGCCACGCGCAGTACGCTCCAAATGCCCGGTCATGGCGGTTTTCCCCTCAGCCCTCTGGTTTTCCTGCGTGACCAACAGCCCCAGCAGACTTTCTCGACCCTCAGGCAGCCCCAAGGGATCGGGTCAGGTGGGGAGTTGGGGATCGAGGGACGTAAGCAGCAACCTCCCAGTCCACCACAAAAGTCCGGAGACCGGGATCCGATCGCCCCTGCAATCCGTGCAGCGCAACAGGCCGATCGGGCAGCCCATCAATGGTTTGAGCGGGGACAGTGGGAACTGGCCCTGGAACAGTGGCGATCGGCGGAGCAAGGATATCGATCGGCGGGGAATCAGTTGGCGGGAGTCCAAAGTCGTCTGAATCAGCTGCAAATGCTCCAGGCCCTTGGCGCTTACCTCCAGGCAGAGGCGATGTGGTCCCAGTTCTACCCGGAGTTTGCGACGATTGTTGATCCCCAACTCCAAATTCAAGGCTTCCAAAGCCTAGCGGTGTTGGCCCAAAGCCGGGAGGATTGGGCGATGGCCCAGTTTTGGTTGGAGCAGGGCTTGGCGGTTGCGGATGGTCTAGGGACAGATCAACTCACACAGACCCATGGATCGACGGCCCAGGATGCATCGGGCTTGACTCCCCCCTTGGAACTCCCGTTTATCGCCGATTTAGCGCTACCCCTGGAAGAAACGCCCCAAGCCACGGATCAAAGCAGTCAATTGTGGCTTCATCTTGGCAACACACTGCGTCTGACCGGCAACAGTGACCTTGCTCAAGGCTACTATCAACGATCGATCGATGCGGCAGGGCGATCTACGGACCAAGCCCAAGCCCAGCTTAATTTAATGGGTCTTTGGGTGGAGCAACAACGCTGGGATGCGGTTGAATCCCAGATTCCCGCCCTCAATCTCCTCATGGAGCGCTTACCGACCAATGCACGGACCCTAACCTACCATCTCCACTGGGTCACCCTCTTGCTCCAACTCCACCAAGGTTCGATCGACCTGGCAACCCTCCCTGCCCTGCCCCAAATTGATCAACACCTTGCCCACTTAGTCCAAACGTCGGGGCAACTCCAGAACGATCGCCTCCGGTTTTACGCCCTTGCCCAACGGGGTTATGCCCAGGAATTGCTGGGTCAGAGTGCCGTGGCCCAGGATCTGACCATTGAGGCCCTGTCTTTGGCCGAATCTATTCCGCATTCGGACTCCCTCTACTTGGTGTTATGGCAATTGGGGCGGATCTTGGAGGATTTGGGCGATCGAGACGGTGCGATCGCCGCCTACCGCCAAGCTGTGAGAAGTTTGCGTGCCTTACGGCCTAATCTTGCGGCGAGTAGTCTAGACTTCCAAATTTCTTTCCGCGATCGAGTTGAGCCTCTGTACCGTCAACTGGTAGCTTTACTGTTGCAACCTTCCGATAACTCGATCCCCCCCCAGGCCCATCTGCGCGAAGCTCGCAACCTGATTGAGTTGCTGCAAATTGCAGAACTTGACGACTATTTCCAGGATAGCTGCACCGTCAACCAGGAAACCACGATCGATACCCTGGATGACCAAGCAGCGGTGATCTATGCCATTATTCTCAACGATCGTCTGGAAGTGATTGTGAGTATGGCCGATCGGCCTCTGATCCATCAGAGTGTTGCGGTTACGGCCTCGCAGCTGGAGTTCCATGCCTATCAACTACTCGAATTTTTAACCACTCCCCTGCAAGCCTCCCAGATTCAAGTGCTGGAGGAGTTGCAATCTTTCTATGGTTGGTTGGTGGCTCCAATTCAGTCTGTTTTAGAACAAAATCAAGTTAAAACCCTAATATTTGTCGCTGATGGGGTCCTGAGAACCTTACCCCTTTCGGCTTTCTACGATGGTCAGTCCTACTTGGTTGAACACTACAACGTGGCCCTAGCGCCAGGGTTGAAGGTGTTGGAGGCCCAAGTTCCGGATAGTGCCGATCGGCGGTTGTTGGTGGGGGGACTCAGTGTGGGGCGAGACTCTTTTAGTCCTCTCCCCTTTGTTCAGCAGGAGATTGAGAATATTACCAGCCTTCTGCCCCAGAATCGGCTGTATTTCAATGAAAGCTTCACCTTAAGCAATCTCAAAACCGATCGCGACCCTGCGGAGGTGATTCATCTCGCTAGTCACGGGGAGTTTGGAACGCAGGCGGAGGGAACTTTTATTTTGACCTGGGATGGACGACTGACGATCGAGGATCTGGGGGCCATTATTCGGGCTAGAAGTGCGATGGGGACTGGGGTGGATTTGCTGGTGTTGAGTGCCTGTAAAACGGCTACGGGGGATAGTCGATCGGTGCTGGGCATTGCGGGGATGGGGATTCGCTCCAATGCGCGGAGTGTGATTGCGGGGTTGTGGCCCGTGAATGATGAGGCAACGTCGGTGTTTATGGAGCATTTTTACCAAGCGCTGGTGCAGCCAGAGACTACAAAAGCGGCTGCGTTTCGCCATGCCCAGTTAGCGCTGATGGCGGATCGTCGTTTCCAGTCCCCGTTTTATTGGAGTCCTTATATTTTGGTGGGCAATTGGTTCTAAG
>JAYKIB010000234.1:0-3439 GCA_035285005.1 Prochlorothrix sp. | reverse complement strand
CCCCATGACCCAATCCGCCTGGACCCGGCGACACCTCCTATCCCTGGATAGCTTTCAAGCCTGGGAATATGACACCGTCCTCCAAACCGCCAACAGTTTTCGGGAAGTCCTCTCCCGCCGCACCAAGAAAGTGCCCACCCTCCAGGGCCACTTGGTCACCAATCTATTTTTTGAACCCTCCACCCGCACCCGCAGCAGCTTTGAGTTAGCCGCCAAACGACTCTCCGCCGACACCCTCAACTTCACCCCCGGTAGCTCCTCCCTTTCCAAAGGGGAGACGATCCTCGATACTGCCAAAACCTACCTGGCCATGGGCACCGATATTATGGTCATCCGCCACAAACAGGCGGGAGTGCCCCAGGCGATCGCCCGGGAAATGGACCGACTCCAGACCCAAGTTCGGGTTTTAAATGCCGGTGATGGTCAGCATGAGCACCCGTCCCAGGCACTCTTGGATCTCTTCACCCTCTGTAGTGCTCTGGACCCGGCACAGCCCCGATCGACCCTGCTCCAGGGCAAAAAAGTTGCCATTGTGGGGGATATTGTCCATTCGCGGGTGGCTCGATCGAACCTGTGGAGTTTGGTCACCTGTGGGGCTGAGGTGCATTTGGCGGGGCCACCGACCTTGGTCCCGGCCCAGTTTGCTGAGTTTGTGCCGGGTCACACTTTACCGATCCATTGGGATTTAGATCCGGCCCTGGAAGGGGCGGATTTTGTGATGACGCTACGGCTCCAACAGGAGCGCATGAGCCAGCATTTGCTACCCAGTGGGCGGGAGTACCATCAGCGTTACGGAATTACCCCCGATCGGCTTCGCCTGTGCCAACCTGGGGTGAAAATTCTCCATCCCGGTCCGGTCAATCGAGGGGTAGAGCTCAGTTCGGAGGTCATGGATGATCCGGGGTTGAGTTTGGTGTCTCAGCAGGTGACGAGTGGGGTGGCGGTGCGGATGGCACTGCTGTATTTGTTGGGTGGGGGCCGATCGGGGGGGTAGCTGAATCCCCGGATCCTCGGTTTCTCATCTGCTCGCTGCGACTCCCTTGAGCACCTTGCTTAATTGGGTTGTGCGGCTAAGCCGCACAACCCAATCCTGATTCTTACGTGGGTCACTGGACAGGAACTTAGATTCTCCGAGGTGGCCCCTTGCGGTTCCCGCCAAATTCCCAGATCCCCGGTTTCTGATCTGCGCGCTGCGACTTCCTTGCTGTGCCCGTAGCAGAAACTGGGACTCTGAAACGCTCGCTAGGGTGCCAAACCCGCCCGCTGGAAAATTTGCCGAACGGTGAGTTGCAGGTCTGGAAAAAGGTCATCTTCGATCGCCCGATCGCCACGCAAAACCACTGGCGGCTCTCCCTGCCGTAGCACAGTTACGCTTGCCACGGCACTTTCCACAATCCAAACCCGATCGACCCCTGCCAATAGGTAATCTCCTGCTTTCTCTGCAATTTGGCTAAAGGCTTGACCGGGCGACACAATTTCAATGACTAATGCTGGGGCGACGGGACAAGCTGTGTCCTCCATCCAATCTGGCGAGAGCTGCTCTGCTGAGACATACAACAAATCTGGCACTGGCACCCATGGCTGCCCCTGGCGCTGCAAACTTACGGCCCATTCGATCGCCACTTCCCCCCGATCGCCCAACTGATCTGACAGTAAGTTGTATAAAGCCACGGTTAGGCGCGAGTGAAAGCGTTTCGGTGACATTTTAGGAATTGCTTGGCCATTAATCAGTTCTAGGGCCGTGTCTGACTCCGGTAAAGCTAAAAATGCCGCTAAGGTCAAGGGCTGTTCCGCAAGGTCAGGTGCCGTAAGCGTAGGATTGGGGGACATAACAGGACTTGAGAAAAGCAAGGGGGCAGAGTCAGGATCGTTGGCTTGGCTGGCTCCCTCGTTCAGCATAACCCTTGGCCAGAGGGTTGAGGGGATATTTATCAACCTAAGAGGATCTCCCCTACCCCCCCTTTGCACGGGGGGGACAGCTTCTTCTTTCCCCTTCAAAAGGGGGACTGAGGGGGATTCTGCAAGGGCCTACGGGACCTAGCCGAAGTTTCCAAACATCCTCTTAGGGGGAGTGGGGCTAGGCTTCGAGGAAGCCTGTGATCCTAGCAATGGTGATGGTGACGGATTCCTGTAATCAACTGGATTAACACCCAACGCCGAGGCAACTCTGTTGTTATCTTCCCCAAGTTTGCCCCCATCAAATTGGCCCACGCAAAATTCGTCCCCTGAAACTGTGACCCGGCAAAATTCGCTCCCCGTAAGTTTTTTAACCCTAAGATTCCCGGTTTCCTATCCGCTCGCTGCGACTTCCTTGCGATTTCCGCAGAAGAAACCGAGGATTTGTTAGTGGTGGCCTTGAACTGTCAGCACAGAGCAAGGCGCATGGTGGAGCACATAGTTACTGACACTTCCGAGCAGAATCTCACTCAAACCCCGGCGGCCTCGGCGGCCTAAAATCACCAGATCCGCCCCCCAGTCCCGAGCCACATCACACACACAAGGCCCCGGTTCACCACACTGATACTCGCATTCCGTCTCAATTCCTTCACGAATCGCAATTTCAGCATGCTGATTGAGCCAGAGTTGCAAGTCATCCAAGGATTTGCGCATTTGCTGCTCTGCAATTGCCACAGCCGTGCCCGTGTCGAGGCCATAGATTTCTGCGCCCAGGAAGTCCCCGGGGGCCATGGCGGTGGTGGGGGAGTTATTGGCAACGCAACTGAGGATTTTGAGCTGGCTGTGGTAGAGCTTGGCGAGGGAGATGGCCTGTTGAAACACGATCGGCGCAGCCGGAGACTGATCCAGCGCCACGAGGACTTTACGAACCGTGAGGGGCTGGACAACCGCTTCAGGGGCCGTTGCAGACTGAATGGTGTGGGGGGTGGGGGTAGTCATCGGGAACCTCCTGGGATCAAGTCGTTGCGTCAGAGTGCTAAAGCAGGTCGCCGCATCAGGTCGTCGTATCAGGTCATTGGGTCAGGTCATTGGGTCAGGTTGCTAAGGGGGGATCCCCTGCCTTTACTTCACTATGACACGGGCATTTCCGCTTCATGGCAAGACCGATCGAAATCCCCACACTTCTTTACTGAGATCGGGCCAAAAGTTGCAAATTGTATCGCAGCTGAGTCCCTCGGTATCATGGATTTAGGTGGCTTCACCGCCCAATCCAACCCTGATTTTTGCGTGAATCACGGGATGAGAACTTAGATTTTTTGAGGCGCCCGGATCCCAGAGCAGTCCTATGGCGGCCTATTGCGATATGAAACGCAATTTACCCAGAGATGAATCTGTCCTATACACTAGAAGGAGTTAGCCCCTGGCCAGTTCTGGTTAGTTCACACCTTAGCAACCAGCCTCCAATGAGGCTTGCCCCCTTGGCTTGTGATATCCCTCTCGCCTCGTCCCAAACCCCGCACCTGGAGAACGCTCAGTTTTCCGT
>JAYKIB010000233.1:0-29550 GCA_035285005.1 Prochlorothrix sp. | reverse complement strand
TTGGTGCTCGGTTGCAAACTCGCATTGGCTCTTGCACCCATGCTCGCCCCTAAGCCCGCCCCTCCGCTCGTACTGGTTGGGGACTTGGGGGATGGGCTGGAACCAACGCTAGGGGGGAGGTTTGGGGCCTCAAAGCCCAGGAGCATATTTTGGGGAGAAGGCATCGATCGTGCGTCGTTTTGCAAGGATTGGAGGCCCTCTTGCCAGTGTTTCATCTGCTGGCAGGCTGCCTGGAGCACCCAGTCGCTCAGGGGCAGAATCAGACCCGTATCCTCCGCCACTGGAATAAACTGACCGGGGGAAATCCAGCCCTGGCGCGGATGATACCAACGCACTAGCGCCTCAAATCCCAACAGGTGTCCCGAGACTAAGCTAATGATGGGTTGATAGTACAGCTCCAGTTCCTGGCGATCGAGGGCAATGCGTAAGTCCGTCTCTAAACGTAAGCGGTGCACCGCCTGCTCATGCATGGTGCGATCAAAAATTTGATAGCAGGCCCGACCGCCGTTTTTGGCGCAATACATCGCATTATCCGCATCGCGCAACATATCCTCCGCACGATCGTAACCCGTACTACTGAGGGCAATACCAATGCTCGTGGAGGTAAAGGCCTGGTGCTCCCCTAGGGTCACGGGGACTCGTAGCTCCGCCTGGATTTGTTCCGCCACCACCACCGCTTCCTCGGCTCCCTGGATATCCTCCAGTAACACCACAAACTCATCCCCCCCCAGCCGTGCAGCCGTATCCTTTGGGGTGATTTGTCTTTCTAATTTCTTGGCGATCGACTGGAGTAACTGATCGCCAATAAAGTGGCCTAGACTGTCATTAATGATCTTAAATCGATCGAGATCAAAGAAAAGTAGGGCAAACTGGTACTTTTTATCCTGTTGGTGCCGTTTTAGGGCCTGTTCCAGACGCTCTGTGAGTAGGACTCGATTGGCTAGCCCCGTCAGGGAGTCATGGAGTGCGTTGTAGCGCACTTGGGCTTCTGCCAAGCGCATCTCCGTGATATCCGTAAAGGTGAGGACGACCCGCCGCACCTGTTGCTGGGAATCCAGCTCTGGAAAGGCACTGACCAGGAGCCAGGTGATGGAGGAGGATTGCTTGATGCCCTCATACGACCGGGAGGCTATGCTTCCTTGGGGATGACGTACCCCCAGAATCTGGTTCTGAATGGCGGTCACCTGACCGGATTGAATCTGACCGGATTGCACCTGGCGTTGGTGCTGGAGCACTTGCTGGAAGGGATACTCGTGGGCGGGTAGGGTACTGCCGTCGGAGCGGACAAAGTCATAGGTTTCCGCCAGGATCACCTCGTTGTTCTCCAGTTGACAGCGTAGATTTAGCAGATGGCAGGCGATGGAATTGGCAAATGCCACATCCCCCTGGGCGTTGTACACCAGAACTCCAGCTTGGAGGTTATGGAGCAGTTGGGAATAGTCCTGCTCAGCTTGCTTTCGGGGGGTGATGTCCGTGAGGGTGCCGACGCTGCCACTGGGGTGGCCCTGAGCGTCAACTTCAAAGACAGCTTGTCCATACACCCAAACGACGGACTGATCGACTCGAATCAATCGATACTCTTCTTGAAACAGGTCTTGGGTTTGGCAACAGTGCTGCCAGCTGGCTACGATCCGATCGCGATCGTCCGGGTGAAGCGACTCCACCCACCTCAGGTCGTAGCACTGCTCGGGGGACAGCCCCAACATCTCACAACAGGTTTCATTGACATAGACGCAGTGCCCCATTGCATCATTCCGAAAAATCCCCACGGGAGCCGCTGCGGTCAGGCTCATGTAGCGTTGCCGACTTTGCTGAAGTGCTAACTCTGCCGTTTTGCGATCGCTAATATCCTCGGCAATCCCTGCCATCCTGTAACACTGGCCATCGGTTCCGTAAACCGGAAAACTCCGGGCATGGATCCAGCGCACGACTTTTTCCGTGTCAATTTCGTCGGTTTCGTCGGTTTTATCGGTTTTGCTGCTTGTGCCGGTTTTGCTGCTTGTAGTGGTTGTGCCGGTCTCACTGGATTCAGGGGGCGTACCGGATTTAGGGGTCGTGTCGGTCGTACCAGATTGACGGATTGTGCCGGATTCACGGGTCGTACTGGTCTCACCGAATTCACCGGATTCACGGGTTTGCTCGGTGTGATGGGTTTGCTCGGTGTGATGCGTGGAATTGGATGCGTGTCTTAAAATCCGGAACTCCACATCTAAGCCGGATATATTCTCCCGGGCAAACACCGCCTCAACCCGATCGCGATCGTCCGGGTGAACCACCTCTAGAAAGGCACGGGAGTCGGCATAGAGGCGATCGCAACTTTGGCCAAATACGGTCTCATAGCTGGCACTGATGTAGAGGTGAGTCGTGGTGGCACTGTTGGGATCGACGAGCCAAAAGACCGAAGGGAGATGGTCCACAATTTGCCGGAACATGGATTCCCGTTCCTCTAGGGCAAGACGGGCTGCATTAAGCTCCTGGGTTCGTAGGGCAACCAACTCATCTAGATGATCGTGCATCTTCTGCCATGCGATCGCCATCGATCGATACCGATCCCGCTGGTGGCCCAGAATGCCCGCCACCAAGAGGAGGATCGCACTGCCCAGCATTGCCCGCCAGGGTTCCCCGGTCAGACTCTCAGGACCGAATCCCAGCAGCGCTCCATAGCCGATATAGCCCACCACTAGCATCGCACTCGCAAGTCCGGGGGCCAATCCTCCAATGCCTGCCCACAGCATTGCCACCGTGATCAATAACAGGAAGGGAATTGGCATGATTAGGGTCTGGTGGCGCAGTCCTTCCAGTAGAACTACGAGAGTTGCGGTGGTGCCAGCTGCGCTGGCGGCAGAAGCTGCTCCCCAGGGGTAGACCAATTGTTGTGTGGGGGGCCAGGGTGAGGCGTTCATAGGGCTGATGGGCGATCGAGGGGGACGGGTTAAGGTCGGGGAGTGGGGGTGGAGCCAGCGCTCCAGGAAGCCAGTTGTTCTTCCTTGGGCGCTGTGGGGTTCAGAAGCTGGATCGCTCCTAAACGGTGGAGTTGTTTCACAATCTGATATAGCTTAGCGCTGGGAATGGTGGGAAATTCACGGTGCCCCTGGGCAATCAGGGCGGTCACCCCCATTAGCTTTTGACTGATCAGGAGATTGTGAAGATAGGCTTGTGCTTCGGTGAGGAGTGCGGGTGTGAGAAAGCCTGTTTCATCTTCTTCCGCCGCGAGGTCTGGATCCCAGCTTAGATCGGCTGGGGTTGAGGGGGGATCTGCCGGGTTGGGGGCCTGAGCACGACGAGTCTGTGTCTCCTCCGTTTGGTTTTTCCCATTTTGGGCAGGCCAAGTCTGAGCTGGGTGGGAGAAAGATGGGGCTCGATCGCCGGTGGGGGACATCGTTGCTGGGGCGTTGCGATCGGGTGTTGGGCCAGAGGTGAAACCAGAGGTGAAACCAGGGTTTAGGGCAGGGCCTGAGCCAGCGCCTACGGACAGGTTTGGGTCGATTGGTGGGTCGCTTGGTGGGTCGATTGGTGGGGCTGAACTTGCAGCAAGGTTGGGATCGGAATTGGAGCTGGGGTTGGAGCCAGAGTGTAAACCAGAACTGGGGCCGGAGTCTAAGTCGGAATTGGGGCCGGACCCTGGGTGAGATGCTGGACGATCGGAGGCATCCGCCATCGGCTCAGGGGTAGCCGCAGAAACCACCCCGAGTCCCTGGAGTAGGGTGCAGCTTTGGAGGACTCCCGTGCCTCGGACCAGAGCTTGCAGTTGGGTGAGGTCAGGCGTGTGGGTGCCGAGGACCAATTCGCGACCACAGACTGCATTGACGAGCTTATGGTAGGTTTCCAGCACCTGTATGGAGGCGAGGTCAGGCTTGAGGTGGTGGGTGTGGGCATCCGAAAACATGAGGTGAAAGAGTTGGTTTCCCTTACTACTACCGTGGCCGAGGCTGGCGCTCCGCAGCAGATAAACCCGATCGCAGGGGGACATCTCCAGGTTTTTTTGACAGGCTTTCATCACATGGAAAAAGGTGTTGAGGTTGGGATCCTCAACCCAAATTAGGGCAACGCGGGCGGTGCTAGACGAGACGGGATCCGCCGTAAGCGAATCCGCCGAGACGGCTATGGACGGTCTTGGAGCTTGGCGATAGCTGAGGGAATAGGCTGCAAATTTTGTCCGCTCCAGGAAGGGAATCTCCACGGCTTCCAACCCCAAGGCTTCTAAAAGTTCCCGTAACCGCCACACCAGTTCCGGCGATGACAATTGGGTTGGTCGCTGCAGTTGGTGTTGGGTTTTGCGTAGCTCATGGTGCCAAACCAGGGAAAATTCGCCATGTAAGTCAGGGTGACGGCCTTGGACAACGGCTTCCGGCTGCTGGGGTAGGGGGAGCTTTCCCTGCTGTTTGAGTCGTTCGATCAACTGCTGACCCAATACCAACACGTTCCGGGGTAAAGTGCGACCACTGGGAAAGGCTTCTTCCAGCCAGCCCAACCCCAACGGATCCAGGGGAGAAGGGGGCGTGGGAGTGGCCTGGGCATGGTAGGGCGCAAGGCGATTGGCCCAGATTGCCTGGGCTTGGGTCAAATCGATCGGTTTGAGGCTCAATTCTGCGTCAATGCGGGCTAAATCCGCCGGTTGCACCAGCGGTGCGTTCAGTTTCCAGGTATGGGTCACCACACTGATGATCAGCAGGAAGTGACGCAGCTTTGCATTATGGATGGATGAATTAACGTTGAAGAGGGACTGGAAATCGGGCTGACCACTGGGGAGATGGGGCAGGTTGTCGAGATTGTCAAAACAAAGGACGATCGGGCGGGTTACTGCGGCAATATTGCCAAAATTTCCCAGAATCTTCTGAGCCGCGTCTTCGGAGTCAATGGGCTGGCGCACCCGCAAATCTTCGCAACTTTCCTGGTCGAGGTTGTCCCCTCGCAACCAACTGGCTGCCAAGTCACTGAGATCGGGGTCCGTGAGGTCATACAGAACCCCAAAAAACTCATGGGGGTTATACATGCCCTTGGCATATTCCGCCACGAGCTTGCGCACAAAAATGCGGCGCTGGCCAAATAACCGCCGCGAAAAGTCCCGATCCTGGAGGGCCAGTAGTCCTGCGACCCACTGCTGTAATTGGGACTCATCCTGACCTTCCGGTATTTCAAGAAGGCTATCGACGGTATTGCGGAGGATATGCCGCCAAATATACTGACTGTCGGGCCAGGGGCCAATATAGACGAAGAATGCCTCTTCATTGAGGCGTTGTTGCAGTTGTCCTAGGAGGTGGCTTTTGCCTGCCCCGGACTCCCCCAATAGCAATAGGGTCCGGGCCACGCCGTCCGCTGTAACCGCCCCAAGGTAAGTTTCCACATCCCCCAACACTTCTTGATGAATGGAGGTGATATTGAGGCGGGTATCCGGTCGATCGAGCCAAAAATTCCCCGGTTTGAAGGTTCGGGGATCAAAGGGGTTGAGTTCCCGCCGCAGGACTTCTCCGAGGGACAGGTTAGGCCCAGGGGTGGAACGGTTGGGGGCAGGGGAGGCAGTCGATCGAACCATAGGAACCGAGCCAAACAAACGCTAGAGAAGTACTAAAACGTGCTGAGGTGCGATAAACACGGGTACGGCTGAGTACTGGGCACCTCGATTAATTGGGTTGGGCGGCGAAGCCGCCCAACCCAAACCCTGATTCTTGCGTGGGCTGTCTCCCAAAAATTTCGATTAATTGTGGCAGGCGGCGAAGCCGCGCAACCCAACCCTGATTCTGCCGTGGGCACTACGGTCGAAATTGGAATTAATCGAGGTGCCCTGTAGTTGAGTCTGTTGGGGAGAGGGGAGGTTAATGCCCTGCTGCTGTCCATAGCCCGAGGGCAACGGGTTTGTGCAGGCCCGTCTAGGGCCGCGTTTCACCGCAGTGGGCCGCTACCCTGACAAACACTGATAAAGAACAAGGCTCCCCCAATATTTTGGGGGATTCCGGCCTGGAGTTGCTGTGGTGTGTAGAAGCCCACCTCTTGCACAGATCCCAATTCAATTAAGTCACTGCGTTGGAGGCTATAGAGAATCTGATCCAGCTCATCGCGGATCAAAGGGGGTTGGAGTTTGGCCCGCAAGTGGAAGAGGGGGAGATAGTTACCGGTGTTGAGTTCCCGATCGAGATCCTCAATCACCCGTAGCACCTGATCCCGGTTGGGCTTGGGCATGACCGGAGGCAACGCTGCCGGGGTACTCATCTCCAAGCTCTGGCGCAAAAAGGCCACGTATCCCCCCAGCAGGTCCCCACTCACCTGGAGCGTACTGCCCTTGGGCTGACACTCATCCCGGAGAAACTGCAACCCCGCAGGGGTCAACCACACCTCGCTGATGTCGGTTTTGGCGACGGAGAGCAGTCCCCGATCGACTAAGCCCTGGGCGAGCCCCTGGGCCTGGAGCGGTGGGAGCGTGTGGTGGTTCACTTCGAGGCGATCGAGGCGTTGACTTCTGCGGTGACAGGCCCGCAGGAGGGCCAATTCGTCGGGGGTGACCGGCAGGCTGGTGGTGTCGAGGTTGAGGAGGACCTGCCCAGGAGCTGCAAGGCTGACCTGGGTCAAGGTTTCCTGGTAGTCCACCCACCCCCGTTTCGCTAGTTTGCGACAGAGGCGCAGCCGATCGGCAGCCGTGATTTTGGGGCTGGGCTTGAGGCGATCGAGGGGCGATCGATAGTGGGGCTGGGCCAGGAGTTGCAGCAGAAATTTCAGCTCAGGGCCGGTGGGGGAGGCAGACATGGGCAGGCGGAGGCACGCCAGAGCGGGCGATCGGGGTTAGTCATCGAAGGGGGGGCTGGAAGCGGTGGGGGATCGGGCAAGTGCCCAGGTGCATCGGACCCAGCGGGGTAGGAGATGCCTGTTCTTGCTGATGTTCGAGCTGATGTCGGAGCTGATGTCCGCATCCACCGGTTGGCTGTGACAGCCCTGAACCGGCGAGGTGGACTGGGGTGGGGATCCCTGGGCGCGGTGGCGCAATTGCAGCCTGGCCAGGTTGCGCGGGAGGTGTGCGTGGGAGTAAGCGGTGACCGGATCAGGTTTTAGGAGAGCCACCCTATCCGGTAACGTTGCCTGGGTTAACTTTGCCTATTGTAAACCGTCCCCGAGGGGGCGCTAGGGCAGCCGCCTCCTGGTTCGGACCGGTCCGGGGCCATGCATCCCGTGCTGTGTGTGGGACCGACTTCGTGCATCCCAAGGACCGGTCCGTGGCCATCCGTTGCTTGAGGCCATCCGTTGCCCCTGAGTGACTGACAAAAGTGGGCCAAATCTAGGCACAGCAGGCGGGTCAGGCAACCTGACCCCTAGAATCCCAAACGCCTTGTGGGGGCGCGGTTTTCGCGCCCAATGCAGGTTTTTCGTCAGTCAACGAGACGTTGCCCGGGGCCATACATTGATTGCCCTAGACCATTGGTTGCCATAATTGTGGGGGTGCCCCAAGTTCCCTGCTCCCCCGTTCCCCTCAGGTCTAACGATGCTTGAGACTGATCTCGCTTCACGATCGGCCCTCGATCAAGCCCAACTCCTCCGCCAGGGCCAGATTACCCCGATCGATCTGGTCGAAACCTATCTAGCTCGCATTGAACGCTTTGATCCCCAACTGGGTAGCTATGTCACGGTGATGGCGGACCAGGCCCGCGCCGAGGCCCAAGCCAAAACCGAGGCGTTGGTTCAGTCCCCGAACTGGGCCGAAAAACCCCCCCTCTGGGGCGTACCGATTTCTGTCAAAGATCTAAATCCCGTGGCTGGAGTCCCCTGTAGCTACGGCATCGCGGCGGCCCGCGATCGGATCGCCAGCGCCGATGACGGCGTGGTTACCCAACTGCGCCAAGCGGGATTGGTCCTCCTCGGCAAAACCGCCACTTCCCAAGTGGCCACCCTGCCCTACACCGAGCCTCCCGGTTTCCCCCCCGCCCGCAACCCCTGGAACCGGGACTATACGCCCGGGGGATCCAGTGGGGGGGCAGCGGCGGCGGTGGCGGCGGGGTTGTGTCCGATCGCCCAGGGGTCCGATGGGGGCGGATCGGTGCGGGGACCGGCCTTTTGTTGTGGTGTGGTCGGCCTGAAGCCAACCCGGGGGCGAATCAGCTTTGCGCCGGTGGGGGAGCGGATGGGAGGGCTAGCGGTCCAAGGCCCCCTGGGGCGGACTGTGGCGGATGTGGCAGCGCTGCTGGATGCGATGGCGGGCTATGTACCGGGCGATCCCTACTGGCTACCGGATCCGGAGCCGTCTTTTTTGGCCCAAACCCAAGCCGCAACCCAGCAGGCCCAGTCGGGCCAAATTCGGCCCCGGCGTATTGGTGTTGTGACGGCGATCGAACCCTTGGGGGAAGCGGATGCACCCCGTCGCCAAGCAGTGGATACCACAGCCCAGCGCCTAGCGGCCCTTGGTCATCAGGTGGAAGCCTTTGACTTCCCCGACCTCACGCCCCTGATCGATCCCTTTACGGTGTTGTGGCAATGTGTGCTGGCGGAGGCCCAGATTCCGTGGTTTGTGTTGGAGCGGTTCAACCGCTGGCTAGCTTGGAGAGCCTTTTGGGTCAGTAGTGGGGCGTATCTGCGTGCCCTGACCCAGGTGCAGATGATGGGTCGCAAGATTGCGGCGGAAACGGCCCAATTTGATGCTATTTTGCTGCCGGTGTATCGGCATGGTCCCCTGCGCATTGGCCAGTATCATGGCCAGCGATCGGCCCAAACCCTGCGGGATATCGTTGCTTGGATTGCCCCCTGTCCTGCGTTTAATGCCAGTGGCCAGCCGGCGATCGCGATTCCGACGGGTGATCGGGATGGGAATGGTTTGCCCTTGGGGGTGCAGTTGGCGGGTCGATCGGGAGAGGAGGCGATACTGCTGACGATCGCGGCCCAACTGGAAGTAGTCCACCCCTGGCCGCTCCATGCTCCGAATTATTAAGACGGGTTTCCCGTGTTGCCACGGGATACTTTGGGGCACCTCGAAAAATTCAAATTTCGACCGTAGTGCCCACGGCAGAATCAGGGTTGTGGCAGGCGGCGAAGCCGCCTGCCACAATTAATCGAGGTGCCCTTTGATGTAATTGGGCTGGGCGGCGAAGCCGCCCAGCCCAAGCTTTGATTTTCGCCTGGGTTATCTCCCCATAATTTGGATGACTTGGATGACATCGAAGTGCCCCGTTCTGCATGGCCATAACGTTAGCCATGATCATGCCCCCAAATGCTGCCTCCAAATGCTGCCTCCAAATGCTGTCCTCAATGCTACTCACGCCACAATTAATCCCAGTGTTCTCCGGTATTCTGGGTTGGTATGGGTTTACATGGATACGGCACTGTTTGCAACAGAACTTCACGAGACTAGGGGTTACGCCGCCTTTGGCGGCGCAACCCCTGGTCCCTGGTGGATCGACACGATGCTGTATCCAGCGTTTGGGGTCTTCTACGCTAGAGGTATCCCAGGCTCGACGGTGTTCCCATGATTTTGATCTGAGAGGTCTAAGCCATGCTCCTTGATAATCGCTATGAAGTCATTCAGTCCCTGGGATCGGGGGGGTTTGGAGAAGCCTTCATGGCTGAAGATACCCAAATGCCGTCACGACGGCGATGTGTAATCAAAAAACTCCACCCCCAAGTTCAAGATCCCTCGGTTTTTAATCTCATTCGCGATCGATTTCAGCGAGAAGCGGCGATTCTAGAGGATCTGGGAAAACATGACCAAATCCCAACCCTATACGCCTACTTTGAAGCGGACGGAGACTTTTACCTAGCCCAGGAACTGATCGAAGGAGAAACCCTGGCCCATTACATCCACACCCGGGGTCCCCAGGGTGAGTCTTTTATTCGTCAAGTGTTATTAGAGTTGCTAGAGGCTCTCATTTTTGTTCACAGTAAAAATATTATTCATCGAGATATCAATCCCAATAACATCATGATTCGGAAACGGGATCAAAAACCCGTTTTAATTGACTTTGGGGCTGTGAAGGAATTGATGAGCAGTACCCTCAATACCAGTGGCACAATTACCACCTCGATCGTCATTGGTACCCCCGGTTTTATGTCTTCAGAACAGGCAGCCGGTCGGCCTGTTTTTAGTAGTGATCTGTATGCCTTGGTCCTCACCGCAATTTATGCCTTAACCGGTCAACTGCCCCAGGATTTAGGGACGGATTACCAAACGGGAGAAGTGCAGTGGACCCACCTGTGTCCCAGTCTGAGTCCGACCCTGGGTGCAATTTTCAAACGCGCGATCGATCCCAACCCCCAGCATCGCTACAGCACCGCCGCCCACTTGCAAGCGGCCTTGCTCCAGGGCACGGTAGACCCGGTTCAGACGGCACCTCAGGTTTCCCCCGCCTCGATCGCACCTCCGACTGCACCCCCCGTTGCAGCGGCCCGGATCGGGTCCGAAACCGTCATTTCCGCCAGCAGTCCCACTCAAAAAACTGTGGTCTCCCCAAATCCTCCTGCTTCGACCTTGGGGACTCCAGGGCCCCAAGGAGATTGGCTAAAGACGTTAGTCATTGCGGGGTCGGTTGCGGGGTCGATCATTTTGGGGTTTTGGATGTTGGCCAATAGCACGTCGGGCGATTCCCCAGTGGTCACGGCCTCGCCCACTTCTCCGCCAACGCCAGAGCCTGAGCCTACGCCCCCACCAACGCCTGAACCCACCCCTACGCCGACACCCGAACCTACCCCTACGCCCCCGCCAACGCCTGAACCCACCCCAACCCCCACCTCTGGCCTGGGACAGATTCGGACCGATGATCAAGGTGTAAGTCAAAGTTCATACCAGCAGCAAGTGGAGGCTCAGTTGTCTTTAGCGCGTCTGGCCTTGGGGTTGGGGGACTATACCCCGAGTCACGATAACTTCAGTTCGACTTTAGAGGGTGGGCAACGGGAAACGCTAACGGTCTATCTGGAAGAAGGGCAACAGTATTCGATCGTCGGTGCCTGTGATGAGGACTGTAGTGATTTGGATTTGGTGCTGTATGACGATAATAACAATGAGATTGATACCGATACGGAGCCGGATGATTTCCCGATCGTTGAAGTGTCACCGGCTTGGAGTGCGACCTTTAGCGTTGAGGTGCATATGTACAATTGCAGCACCCCGAATTGTGTCTATGGGATTGGGGTTTTCAGTACTTCGGCGCGTTAGGTTCGCGCGGTGATCTCCTGTGGTGATTTCGTGCGCGTTAATGTTTGGGGATACTGCGATTCATTAGGCTGGGTTGCGCGGCGTAGCCGCGCAACCCAATTAATCGAGGTGCCCAGATCAGGAGAGGGATTTAGGATGGGCTTGTCTTCAGCAAAACAAGCTACCCTTCGGATTCTGTCCTCCCCTCTCCATCCGGCATCTCATCGGATTCTTTGGTTTCCCGTTCCTGGCTCAGTTGGTTGAGCAAGGACAGCACCCGACTGCCGCGCTCGATGCCCTGATCCTCCAGAAAGAGTACCTCTGGGGTCCGACGCAGGCGCATGCGGTGGCCTAGCTCACTGCGTACGTAATGGGTGGCTGACTTCAGCCCCTCCATGGTGATCGCCTTGGCTTCTTCGTTCCCGTAAATGCTGACGAAAATCTTGGCATGTTGCAAGTCCCCCGACACCTCCACATCCGTGACGCTGACCATGCCCATGCCGACCCGATCGTCCTTAATCCCAGACATCAGCATCTGGCTCACCTCCCGCTTAATCAGGGACGCGACACGGGAAACGCGGCGACTGGTAGCCATAGGAGTGCCTCCTTAGATGAATAAATGCTGGGTAAATCTGGGGAAAAGCCTGGGGAAACTGGGGAAAACGGGATCGAGGAGAGGTTAGGCCGGAGTGATGCCCAACATGGCCCGTAGGGTAAAGAAGACAAAGGCGATCGCACTGACCACGAATCCTGCCAGGGCTACGGCTGCGGTCCGGTTCTTAATCATAGGCCGGATGCGCTCGAAGAGGGCGAAGAAAATCCCCAGGATCAAGGCGATGAGGTAGCGGGGGTAGCGGAAGACGTTATCAAAAAATTCTTTCATGACTCGGCGGTAAGGGTCGGTTTTTTAAAGGGGTTGTCTTTGGGGGGCGTCTTTGACGATCGGGGTTTCCCTCGGGTCCCTCGAAACCGTCTCAAGATGCTTAGTATTCTAGTGGGCACCCCGCAAAATACCAATTTTTGGCCCGTGATCCAAACCCAAATCAGGCTTTGAGCGGGCAGCTTCGCCGCCCACTCAGGCGGGATCCCGTCAAATACCCCTAACGCCCCCCCACCCTGGGAGGAGTCACCGGCGGAGCCTGGGCCATTTGGAGTGCCATGTACAGTAAACTTTGTCGCGCCTGGGCCGGGAAGGTAACCGTATAAATCGTTTGGTCCTGTTCCCACATCACCGATGAAAACCCATACACCGGACGCTGCTCTAAACCATCCCAGAGGTGTGCCGTCAGGTTAGGCCCCAGGGTGATCGGCTTACCCTGAGCCCGATGCCGCGCCAGTTCTCGCTGGGCATTGTCCGCATATTTGGGCTCCACACTGATACTGCCCACCAAGCAGGGCACAATACCCCGCTCACAGGTCATGAGGTTAACCGTGGCGATCGGTGGAGTCCGGGCCGCCAGAACCTGGACATAGAGCTGATCCGGGTTCGGGGCAAGGTCCGGATCAATCAGGAGTTGGGAGGGCAGCCGGAGCTGGGTGTTGAGGGGCAGACTCTGGAGAATTGCGGGGACATGGGGGACAAAAACGGGGGCCACGGCATCGACCCTGGGGGAGGTGGACCGACGCTGGATCTGCAGTTCGACGGGGGGGGACTCCGTGGATCGATCGGGTGCAGCGGAATCGATCGCGGTTTGGGCCATGGCGGCGGCACCCACCCGCGATCCACTCCAAGATCTGTCCTGAGGCTGGGATCGATCGAGTTCAGGAGCCATTACGGTAGCCATAACCGTCCCCAACAGCCCCCCTAGCAGTTGCGGTGTCCAGGAGACTGCTTGTCCCAGTGGTGCAGTGGGGAATCGACGGAAATTGGGAGCCATGAATCTCACCTCCATCACCAAGTCAGCCCTATCATAAGGCTGAATCTGGCCGGCGGATACCTTGGGTTACCGCGATTAAGGTTGATGTGCGGTGAAGCTGCACATCATGACTTTGATGCTTAAGGGGGTCATAGGACGGAACTCTGGATTTTTCGAGGTGCCCCTCGGCTCATCCAATCTTTCGGGGCAATAACCCACGCAAAAACCAGGGTTTTAGTGTGGGCGACGATGCCGCCCACACCCAGGAACCAAGGTACGCTGGAGAGCACCTCAACCCAGTCCATTTTTGGGGGATGACCGCATGGAATTTCTGACCCAACCTCGTATTGCCCTGTTTATCACCAGTGTGCTTTTAACCTTGCTGGTCTATACCCTGCGGGGAATCGGGATCCTATCTTTTCTTCCTGGTTTATTTTTGCTGGGGCTCTTCGCCTTTGACTTTGTGCTGTTGATTTTGGCCCTAAATCCGCCACGACGCTTTTGGTAACGTCCGGATACTGCGAAAAGTTAAGGGTTTGCTCAGAAATCTGCACAGGAGTCAGGGTCGTGGGGGGCGGTTTCGCTGTCCCCCCCTTACGTCCATCCCCATGAACTGAGGTTCCTGGCCGCGAATTTCTGCTTGCCGTCGCTTATTACTGCTCGCCATGAATATTGAAAATCTTTTTGAAGCGGGTGGGGTTGTGATGTGGCCCCTGTTGGGGTTTTCCATCCTGTCCACTGCGCTCATCCTGGAACGCCTACTGTTTTGGTTCCGCGTGGCCCGTCGCCAGGATCGGCTGGTGCGAGATGTGCTCAAACTCTATCGCCACAACCCCAGTGGAGCCTATGGCCTGTTAGAGCGGAATGCGGATTTGCCGATCGCCCGTATTTTCATGGCAGCCCTGATGTTGGACCGGCCCAACCCTGAAGAATTTCGCCTTGCCCTCGAAAGTGCAGGTCAGGCTGAAATCCCCCTTATGCGGCGCTTTAATACGGTTTTTGACACTGTGATTAGTGTGGCTCCCCTGTTGGGCTTGTTGGGGACAATTTTGGGTCTCATTAACGCCTTCTCCTCCCTGCGCGTGGGGGATGTGGGGGGGACCCAATCCGTCGGTGTGACCGAGGGCATTAGTGAGGCCCTGGTGTCCACGGCGGCGGGTCTGGTGGTGGCGATCTTCACCCTGCTGTTCACCAACTTTTTCCGGGGCATTTACCGTCGCCAACTGGCCCTCATTCAGGAATACGGCGGCCAGTTAGAGCTGCTGTACCGTCGTCGTCTGGAGTTGGACTATCCCCCCGCTGCATCTCGATTTAACCCCGCTGGCTACGATGGCGGATCCTCCGATCGTCCCGTGTATCCCGCCTCCAACGCGACGAGTCGCAACCGCCCCTCCGCCGCCCCCCAGCCCCCAGCCCCCGATCAGTACTAACCTGTTGTCGGATCCATGCGTTTACTGGATGACGAGCCGGATCTTCCGGCCCAAATTAATATCGTGCCAATGATCGATGCGATCTTCGCGATCCTGGCTTTTTTCATTATCTCAACTCTGTTTTTGACGAAGTCCGAAGGGTTGCCGGTCAGTCTGCCCTCCGCTTCCACAAGCCAGCGCCAGGAGTCGGCTCCGGCCACGGTGACGATCGACGCGGAGGCCCAGATTTTCCTCAACCGGGAGCCGATCGCGATCCCTAATCTGACCGCGGCGATCACGGATCTCAAGGGAGAAGACCCCCAACTGTTGGTGATTCTCAATGCGGATGAAAGTGTCAACCATGGCGCTGTGGTCAAGGTCATGGACCAACTGCGGCAAATTGAGGGGGTGCGGCTGGCGATCGCCACGACCCAACCCTAGTGAGCCTTCAACTCTAGCGAGCTCGCAACCTCCCCTATCCCCCAACCCCCTCTATCCCCCGGCTTCAGCCCTCGACCCATGGTGCCCCCCTGCGCTTCTCTGCGCCCCCCTGCGTCCAATCCCCACTGAATTGCTCCTCTCGCCTGCGATCGTCGCCAGAATTGGGAAATCCCCCGTTGACCCATAGCCAGGGGTACCGAGACGTGTAAAATTCTCTAGAGGTATTGACTCATTTTGTTAGCAAAACACGACAGGGGTTCCAGCGAACCTGCCCGGATCCTAGCTCTGCGGTAACCTTGCTGCCGTTGGGGCGTGGCTCCAGGACATACCTAATACTCAAACTTGCACCAAGCTTGCAGTGGGATGCTTGGGGGAGCACCGTGCCCGCCCTGCTTCCCATTGTGGGATGTAAGGGATAAACAACTCTAGAGGTTTACAGAGGTTCACTATGAGGTATCGCGCCGTACTGGCCGCCTTCTTGGCAATGTGTTTGACATTTCTCACTGCCTGCGGTGGCAGTGATTTGTCTGCATCCGATCGTCTAACCTACGATCAACTCAAGTCTTTAAGCTACGACGATATCGTCGGCACTGGCCTCGCTGCCAAATGCCCCCAGGTTCCTGGGGATGCGAGTGATGCGATCGCGCTAGATGGAGGCCAGTCCTTCACCCTAGGCAGTCTCTGCATCGAACCCAGCGAGTACTTTGTTAAGGAAGAGCCGAAGACCAAGCGGGGTGAAGCTGAATTCGCTCCTGCCCAGTCCTTAACTCGGATTACCGCAACCTTGGACCAGGTGTTTGGACCCCTGGGCTTCAACGATGAAGGCAAGATCACCTTCACGGAAGCAGGCGGGATTGACTTTGCTGCAATCACCGTTCGTCTGGCTAGCGGTGAGCAGTTCCCCTTCCTGTTCACCACCAAGGGTCTGGTGGCCACTGCTGATAATGCAGGGGGCGCCCTGGCTCCTGATGTTACCCTCAGCGGTGAATATGTGGTTCCCTCCTACCGGACTTCCAACTTCTTGGATCCCAAGGCTCGGGGTCTGACTGCGGGTTATGAAACTGCGGTGGCTCTGCCGTCCTCTGGTGACGCGGATGAAATTGAGCGGGAAAACGTGAAGAGCTTTGATGTGGGCGAAGGTCACATCGAGTTCACCATCTCGAAGGTGGATGCGTTTACTGGAGAAGTGGCCGGTCTTTTTGAAGCCGTGCAAACCTCTGACACTGACATGGGTAGTAAAGAGCCTGCGGACATCAAAATCCGGGGTGTCTTCTACGGTCGTGTTGACAGCGCTGTTTAAGCAGGTTGTTTCGGTTTTGGAGGTCGGGCCTGAGCCTGATGCCCGAAGGATTGTTCGTCGTCCGTTAGGGATCGATCGCCGCCGCCTGCTATCCCCAAAAACCGTCTTCTGGTCTTAACCCCTAGGGTTGAGTCCGCAATCCCAATCGTTTCTTGTCTCCATGTTGTGAGGGAGCCGCTAGCGGCTCCTTTTTTTGTGGGTACTGCGGGTAACAGGGTACCTCGATTAATTGGTGATGGGTGGCGGCGCCGCCCAACCCAACCCCGGTTCTTGGGGGGGACACAGGATGAAAATTGGGCTTGATGCCAAGGTGCCCAACATTGCCCAACAGGGTTTGCAACGGTACGTGCGGAAAGGCGGCGTTGCTGACGTGAGGGATGGCAAGAGGGTTTGTGGTCGCCGCTTCTGCTGAACAAAATCTTGCTTCTGGGCCTATCCCCTCATCCAGCAACGCCAGGAAGGCAGTGGTCCCGCCGCCAGCGGGACCACTGGACTGACTGGATGTACCCGCAAGCTGCCCTAGGGGTGTTGTGTTTGGGCCTCGATATCCCCGGGACATCGCTGATCCGACTTTACGGGGAAAAGCCAGGAACCGAGGAAGTTGAGGGCACCTCGATTAATTGTGGCAGGCGGCGAAGCCGCCTGCCACACCCCTGATTCTGCCGTGGGCACTGCGGTTGAGATTTTAATTTTTCGAGGTGCCCTTGAGACTTTTAGAAGGCTTGGGCACCTCGATTAATTGGGTTGGACGGCTTCGCCGCCCAACCCAAACCCTGATTCTTACGTGGGCTGTCTCCCAAAAATTCGGATTAATTGAGGTGCCCGCTTGATCGGGGAGTTTAGATGCTTTCAAAATCCTGCGATCTGCGATTTCGACTCACTATTATTCTCTAGTTATCGAAGTTAGTCCATCATTTCAAGCAAAGAATAGTGTGGGCTGTAAAAATCGTCTACGCCATGCTTCTGAGTTCTAGATCACCCCCCTAAAGCTGGTATCTAAAGATACAGAAAGGCCATGTCCGAACCTGTGAACCTTAGACGGTATAAGGGCCTAATTACCAAGAACAGCTCACTTGAGACCAGTGCCTACGAAGTCCTAGTTTTATTGAGGCTGAAGTGTTCAACTAACCTGCCTAGTCTAGGGGACATTGAACTGGAGGAACGATCGGCCAACCTTGCCATTTCCTCCTAGTTTTGAAGCTGTGCAGTCCCAGCACTAGGCGCACTCATGCCACCATTCGGGGCTATACCAGGTCATTTTATTCAGTCAAAAATACTCGCAGGACACCCCAGGTTGAGCAAAGCTTGAGGTCGATCGCAGGTGATTTATAGGGAGGTTTTACCCATGCCCATTCAACTCCAAGGTGCGAGCATTCGCTCCGGGGGAGACTTGTCTTCCCATCGTAGTGCTACCCAGGAATTCCAGTGTTTCTGTCAGGAATGTCAGGGGCGGACGGCTCCCCTCAGTCACTGGGAATTTATGCAAACCATGCCCCAAGATCCCTTGGATCTGGTGGATGATCTCTCCAAGATGGGGCTTTTCAAGCCCGCTGCTTTTACCGCGGCTGACAGTATCAATAGCCAGGAATTACGCAAGGCGCTGTTCCTGAAAATGGCGGGTCGGGGCAATCCCAAACGGGAACGTTTAGTGGTTGAACTTGCTAAGCAAGCGGGGGGACTCGACAATGCCTTTGCCGCTGCCTTTGGTCCCCAGGCGGGTCTCTTTTTTGGGGATGCGGTGCGCAATGGGGGGTCTACCCGTCGGGAATTTCTGCGCAACCTGGCGATCGGGGCGGCCATGGTGACCTTGGCCAACTGTGCCCAGGCTCCCGATGAGGCGGATACGCCCGCTGCGGGTGAAGCAGTGGCTCCCGTGGACGGGCTGGAAAAAACAGACTTACAAATTGGCTTTATTCCCATCACCTGTGCCACGCCGATCATTATGTCGGAACCGCTGGGCTTCTACCAGAAGTACGGCTTCAACGCCAAAGTGGTGAAGATGCCCAGTTGGGGAGCGGTGCGAGACTCGGCGATCGCCGGAGAACTGGATGCGTACCACATGCTGGCCCCCATGCCGATCGCCATGACCCTGGGCTTAGGCTCCGCTGCCTTTGGGGTGAAGTTGGCGAGTATTGAGAACATTAACGGGCAGGCCATCACCGTTGCTGAACGTCACAAGGGTAATGTGAACGGTCCTGCCGACTTTAAGGGCTTTGTCATGGGCGTGCCCTTCCCCTACTCCATGCACAACCTCCTGTTGCGCTACTACCTGGCCACGGGTGGCATTGATCCCGACGTGGATGTGCAAATCCGTCCCGTTCCGCCCCCAGACAGCATTGCCCAGTTGGTGGCCGGAGACATTGATGCGTACCTAATGCCCGATCCCTTTAACCAGCGGGCTGTGTATGAAGGAGCTGGCTTCATCCACAAGATCACCAAGGATATTTGGCCCGGTCACCCCTGCTGTGCCTTTGCCGCCAGTGATGCCTGGATTTCCGAAAATCCCACCACCTTCCGCGCCCTCAATAAGGCCATCATCGAAGCGGCTGGGTATGCCCAGGATCCCGCCAACCGTCCCGAAATCGCCGAGGCTATCTCTGCGCGGGCTTTCCTGAACCAGCCCGTGGAAGTGGTTGAGGCAGTGCTCACCGGTAAGTTTGATGACGGCAATGGCAACACCTTGGATATCCCCGATCGAATTGGCTTCGATCCCTATCCTTGGCAGAGCTTTGCCAACTGGATTTCCTCGCAGTTGGTGCGTTGGGATTTGCAGGATGATGGCAAGGCCGCTGAGGTGATCACCGCCGACACCTACGACACCGTGGGCCAAGATGTGTTCTTGACCGATCTCGCCCGCGAGTTGGCCATGGAAGTGGGCCAAACCCCGCCCGAAGAAATCTACCGCATCGAAAAACTGGCCTACGACGAGTTCGATCCCGCCGATCCCACGAGCTATGTGGAGTCTCAAATTGAAGAGTACGGAGTCTAGACCATGACCAATCGTTCTCTTCCTCGCCCCAATCCTTGGGTGAACGAAACAACAAAATCGATCGCCCTCTTTTTCCTCTCCCTGGGGATCTTTCTCCTCTTCTGGGAGTGGGGCGCCAATGCCGAGATCTTTGCCAAGGGGATGCCCAATGCCAGCACCACCCTCAAGGAATTGTGGTGGTGGACCACCAATCCCTTCTTTGATAACGGACCCAACGACAAGGGGATTGGCTGGAATCTGCTGATCAGCTTGCGTCGGGTGGCCATTGGCTACACGGCGGCCTCCCTGATTGCGGTGCCCTTGGGCATCATGATTGGGATTTCCAAGGTGGCCTACCGTGCCTTTAACCCCTATGTGCAACTGCTCAAGCCCGTGTCCCCGCTGGCTTGGCTGCCCCTGGGGCTGTATATCTTCCGGGATTCGGAGCAAACGGGGGTCTTTATTATTTTGATCTCCAGTATTTGGCCCACCTTGATCAACACCGCCTTTGGGGTGGCCAATGTGAACCCGGAATATGTGGATGTGGCCCGGTCCTTGGGCACTCCCCGGCTGCGAACCATTTTCAAGGTGATTATTCCCGCTGCCCTGCCCAACATTGTGTCGGGGTTGCGCATCAGTATGGGGATTGCATGGCTGGTGATTGTGGCCGCAGAAATGCTCCTGGGCACGGGGTTGGGTTACTTCATCTGGAATGAGTGGAATAACCTCTACATTCCCAATATTTTGGTGGCTATTTTCATTATTGGGATTGTCGGCTTGCTGCTAGATAGCATCTTTGGTGCCCTGGAAAACTTAGTGTCATTTGGTCGTAAAGCATGAGTATCGGTCTTCAGACTTCCCCCCCGGAAGCTCCTGCGGTGGCCACATCGGCCCACCTGTCGATTCGGAATGTCAGCAAAATTTTTCCCGGTAAGGGGGGGCTGTTCAATAAGCTGACCGGCAAATCGACATCGGATTTTGTGGCGATCGAGGACATGAGCCTTGAGATTGAGCCCAACACCTTTGTCTCCATCATTGGTCCCTCGGGGTGTGGCAAGTCCACCTTGCTGAGCATCATTGCGGGTCTCTCCAGTCCCACCTTTGGTCAGTTGTTTCTGAATGATCAGCCGATTAAGGGGCCGGGGGCCGATCGGGGCATTGTGTTCCAAAACTACGCCCTGATGCCCTGGATGACGGTGGAGGGGAATGTGCGCTTTGCTGTGGAGACGGTCAATCCCAAGCTGTCTCCGGGCCAGCAACGGGAGATTGTGCGCCAAGCCCTGGAACTGGTGAATCTCACCGGTGCAGCCCGGAAGCATCCCCACGAAATTTCCGGTGGGATGAAGCAACGGGTGGGGATTGCCCGAGCCTTGGCGATTAATCCCAAGATTTTGCTGATGGATGAGCCGTTTGGGGCGCTGGATGCCCTGACCCGGGGCTTCCTTCAGGATGAAATTGAGCGGATTTGGGAGCAGGATCGCAAAACCGTGGTCATGATTACCCACAGTATTGCGGAAGCGCTGTTGCTGTCGGACAAAATTGTGATGATGACCCGTGGCCCTGCGGCCAAGATTGCTAAGGTTCTGGATGTGCCGTTCCCGCGCCCCCGTAACCGGGAGACGATCGATGAGCATCCGGCTTACCACGATCTCAAAACTGAGATGGAACATCATCTCACCCTGGAAACCCGGGCGGTGGAAGAGGATCGTATCCGCAAGTTGTCCCGCAATTAGACGGGTTCGATCGTCTGGACGGCCTAGTGGCTGTCCGATATCGGCTGAGGCTGAGGGAAGGCGAGGTAAACCTTGATCCCTATTCCTGATGCCACTGATGGCCGCTTTAACCCTATTTTCTGTCGATCGTGCTGCAAAATCTGGGATTTTTGTGGTGCCGAAGGAGTACCTCGACTTGGGCTGGGCGGCGAAGCTGCCTCACCCCAGCCCTGGATTTTGCGTGGGCTCTCATCCCAAACATTGGGATGAATTGAGTGGCCCTAATGTTCTTTTATTCTTGAGGAGTGTTTAACCATGGCTCTATCTGCGTTAACCGAAAAGCTGCTCGCGGCGAAGAAAGCGAAGGGTGTGAGTTTCACGGATCTGGAAAAGTTGATGGGACGTGATGAGGTTTGGATTGCGGCGGTTCTATATCGCCAAGCAAGTGCGTCTGAGGAAGAGGCGAAGAAGTTGGTGGAGGCGTTGGGGCTGGGGGCTGAGGAAGCCGCAGCGCTGACCGAGTGCCCCTTGAAGGGATCCCTGGAGCCGACTATCCCCACGGATCCGCTGATTTATCGTTTTTACGAAATTATGCAGGTGTATGGGATGCCGATTAAGGCGGTGGTCCATGAGAAGTTTGGGGATGGCATTATGAGTGCGATCGATTTCACGGTCGATGTGGAGAAGGAGGAGGATCCCAAGGGCGATCGGGTCAAGGTGATTATGTGCGGGAAGTTCTTGCCCTATAAGAAGTGGTAAGGATGGCGATCGGTTTGCGGATCGATCGGGGGTTGTAACCGACGATCGATCGTGACGATCGACTTGTCTTGGGGGTCAGTGTGGTGCTGGCCCCAATTTTTGGGTTTCTATGCCTATGGGGCACCTCGATTAATTGGGTTGGGCGGCGAAACCGCCCAACCCAAACCCTGATTCTTGCGGGGGCTGTCTCCCAAAAATTCGGATTAATCGAGGTGCCCTTAGGTTTATACGGGTTTATCACTATCCCCTCAAACCCATGTCGCCCCATCTTGTCCTCCCTGCAATGCAGGCAAAGGGATATCCTGGGGATTTGGTAGAATAGAAACGCCTTGGGGGTATGGAGCGGCTCAGACCGATCGCCCCAACGCAGCCCCATTGACCGTATCGACACAAGAGAAAACAAAGCGCGTGGTTGTTAAGCCAGACTGGTTACGGGTAAAAGCACCCCAACGGGAGCGCATTGGCTCCGTTCAAGATATTTTGCGGGATCTGAACCTCAATACCGTGTGTGAGGAAGCCTCCTGTCCCAACATTGGCGAATGCTTCCACCACGGCACCGCCACCTTTTTGATTATGGGTCCGGCCTGCACCCGCGCCTGTCCCTACTGTGACATCGACTTCGAGAAAAAACCCGTCAGCCTTGACCCCACCGAGCCGGTGCGCCTTGCCGAAGCTGTCGCCCGCATGGGGCTCAACCATGTGGTCATCACCTCCGTGAACCGGGACGACTTACCCGACGGGGGAGCCAGCCAATTTGTGCGCTGTATCGAAGAAATCCGCCAGAAATCACCCCAAACCACGATCGAAGTCCTAATTCCCGACCTCTGCGGCAACTGGGAAGCCCTGGCCGTGATTCTGGCTGCTACCCCGGAAGTCCTCAACCACAACACCGAAACCGTCCCCCGCCTTTACCGCCGCACCCGCCCCCAGGGAGACTATGCTCGGTCCCTAGAACTGCTAGCCAAGGCGCGGGAACTCCGGCCCCAGGTCTATACCAAGTCCGGCATCATGGTCGGCATTGGCGAAACCCCCGAGGAAATTGACCAGGTGCTCCAGGACCTCCGATCGGTGGACTGCGACATCATCACCCTGGGGCAGTACCTCCAGCCCACTCCTAAGCACTTACCCGTCGATCGCTTCGTCACACCGGAGGAGTTCGAGCAATGGCGACATCGGGGCGAAGATTTAGGCTTTTTACAGGTGGTTTCCACCCCCCTTACCCGTAGCTCCTACCATGCCGAAGAAGTACGCCGTTTGATGGCCGAATATCCCCGGATTTAATTCGTTCGTCAACGGGTTCGTCAACGGGTTCGGTATTCGTTGATGACCCCGGTCATCAACGGGGTCATCGGTCTAGTCATCGATTGATTCATCGTCCAACTCCCCCCTTTTCCCCTCGGATATGCCGCCCAGTTGTGGAAGACCCATCTGGGGAGTGAATCCCCCCCGTAGCCGGGGATTCCGGGTCTTGCCCTGTCTCAATACACTGGTCCGTTGGTTATGACTTCTCCCCCGCCCTTCACCTCCCACGCTCCCGATCTGTCTGTTTTCTGGAATCCTAAGCCCGGTGCCTTTCAAGGTCGATCCTTGGACGATCGCAACCCTGCGGTGGTGGATGCCCTCATGCCCCTGTGGCAGTGGGTCCATGAGCATTATTTTCGGGTGCAAAGTGATGGCTGGGAGCAGATCCCCGAGGGGCCGGTGTTGCTGGTGGGATCCCACAATGGCGGCATTGCGGCCCCCGACATGCACATGGCCATTTATGACTGGATGCGACACTTTGGCCCCCAACGTCCCGTCTATGGACTCATGCACCGCTATATTTGGGACATATTGCCGGGATTCGCCCAGATTGCCACCCAGATTGGGGCGATTCGCGCCGAATCCCGCCTTGCCTTGGCTGCGTTCCAGCGAGGTGCAAGTGTTTTAGTCTACCCCGGCGGCGGTCAGGATGTGTTCCGGCCCCACCACCAACGGAACCAAATTTACTTTGCCGGTCGGACGGGGTTCATTAAGTTGGCGTTGCGGGTGGGGGTCCCGATCGTCCCTGTTATTTCCTGGGGTGCCCACGACACCCTCTATGTTTTTGGCAATTTCTACGAAGAAGCCAAGGCTTTACACCAAAAGTTGGGGTTTCCCTGGCTGGTGGACAATCTTGACCCAGAAATCTTCCCCATTTACTTCGGACTGCCCTGGGGTTTGACCATTGGTCCCCTTCCCAATATTCCCTGGCCCCATCCGATCCGGCTGCGGGTTTGCCGACCGATTGTGTTTGAGCGCACGGGTCGTGCGGCGGCGGCGGACCGGGCCTATGTCCAGGACTGCTGCGATCGGGTTTATCGAGCGATGCAAGGCGAATTAGATCAATTGGCGGCGGAGGCCGAGGCTTGAGCTGAGGCTGGATTTTGGGGCGTGCTACCTGGGATTGGATGTGGCGCGGCGATCGATCGCCCCCTGGCACCCTAGGGAGTCTGGACCCTCACCGCCTGACGGGTGCGGCACTGTTGTCTTGATCGCGAGGGGGGCGAGGCTTAGGGCTCTAGTTCTGGGGAATCCTGGGGCCAATCTTCCCCGGATTCAGCAGCGGTGGGGAGTTTGGGGGTGCGTTGGCCGTAGTGAACCGGCGACGGTTTAGGTCGATCGGCGGGATCGGCGGCATCCGCTGCGGTGGCGGAGACCACCAGGTGGAGCTGGCGATCGGGATCCGTGGCGGATCGATCGAATCGGGTTTTCCGTCGCCGTTGGGAGGTGCGCTCCTCCACCGTGTCCTCCGCGACGACCTCATACAACACGGCCTGCTTCTGGCCCCCACTGCCCCGCCGCAGTACCCGCCCCAACCGTTGGATAAACTGCCGAGTGGAGCCGCTGCCCGCCAAAAAAACCGCAATTCGCACATCTGGCACATCCACCCCCTCATCAAGAACGTTGGCGACCACTAGCGTCTTATAGGTGCCCGCCCGGAATTGGGTGAGGATATGGTGGCGCTCCTTGACAGGGGTTTGATGGGTAATGGCGGGGATGAGGAAGTCTTGGGAGATGCGATAGACCGTGGCATTGTCGTTGGTGAAGATTAGCACTTGCTCCGGGTCATGGTCTGCTAAAAGCTCCGCTAGAACCTGGATTTTACCGGCAGTGCCCAGGGCGATCGATTTGGCCTCGTGGTGGGCTAACATGGCGCGACGACCCGCCGCCGATCGGGCACTGACCTGAATAAAGTGCTGCCAGCCCCCTAATCCACCTAGGGATAGGTTATTTTGCCGCAAAAATCGATTTCTTAGGTCTAGTAGCTCGGTATAGCGATCGCGTTCTTCCGTAGATAGCCGCACCTTGATTTGACGCACTTCATAGTCTGCGAGGGCAATGCCGGAGAGATCCACCGCCGATCGATGGTAGACCTCTGGACCGATCAAGTGCTGGAGATCCTGATGGCGACCATCGCTGCGATCGGGGGTGGCCGTTAACCCCAAGCGATAGGGTGCAAGGCTGAATTCAGCAATGACGCGATTAAAGTCACTGGGTAGGTGGTGACATTCATCGAATACCGCCAAGGCGTAGCGATTACCTAGGGTTTCCGCCTGAATTGCGGCACTGTCATAGGTGGCTACGAGGATGGGCGATCGATCCCGCGATCCTCCCCCCAACAGACCCACCTCCACCCCCGGAAAGGTCATTTCCAGGCTGGCATACCACTGGTGCATCAAATCCAGGGTTGGCACCACAATCAGGGTGGTGCGTGGGGTGGCTGCCAGGGCCATCTGGGCCAGATAGGATTTGCCCGCCCCCGTGGGCAGGACCACCACGCCGCGCCGTCCCGCTGCTTTCCAGGCTGCCAGGGCTTCCTGCTGGTGGGCGTAGGGCTCCCGATCGAGGGTTACCGGCAATTCCAGGGCACTGAAGTGTCGTGCGTCGTCTTGGAACTCCGTTGCCTCGGCCTGGAGCCGTTCCACTAAGGCGCGATACTGGATCGCGGGGATGCGAAATTTCTCAATGCGATCGTCCCAGGTGGCAAACTCAATCCAGGCTTTGCCCCGGGGAGGCGGATGCAGAATTAAGGTGCCCCGATCGAAGCTTAGGACAGGAATACGGGCCATGGGTCTGTTCTATCGCGGTTATCAGTTCTATGCGGTCTCGAGATCAGGGTGTCCTTCCGCCGGCGGGTCTATCCTGCCCCCTCAGGATTAGCCGCGATCGACACTTGTAGACCCCGGCTTACGTCCCCGTCTCCGGTTGAGCATGGGGTCGCATCCACTTTGTGGGTGCGACCCCCGAACGATGAGGGTGGCTATACTTCGGCAGCAGAGGACTAGTCGAGGTGGTCCAGAGCACCCAGAGCCATCTGGGCCGCTGCCTTTTCTGCAATCTGTTTACTGCGCCCCTGGCCCTCTCCCCACACCAGCCGATTTGGGGCGGTTGGCTCGGCTGTGGCGGCGGGTTGATGTGCCCCTGTGCCCGTGGGCATCAGCTGCGGTGTGCCATCCTCGCCCCGCACCTGCACCCGCACCTCAAAGACCCTTTGGTGAGGCGGGCCGGACTCCGCCACCACGCTATACACCGGCAAGCAACCGGGACAATTCGCCTGGACCCACTCCTGGAAGCGGCTTTTGTAGTTGGTTTTCACCGCCGCCACCGCCTGATGATCGACCACGGTTTCAAATAGGGGCCAGACAAACGATCGCACGGCTTCAATTTGCGAGGTCTGATCCAAAAAATAGGCACCCACCACGGCCTCAAAGGTGCAACTGAGAATCTTGGTATTCTGGCGAACGCCCTGATTTTCTGCACTTTTCCCCAACCTGAGATAGCGTCCCAGGTCCAGTTCCTGGGCAAAGGCCGACAATTGCCGTTCATCCACGAGGGCCGATCGCAGGGCCGTCAGCTCCCCCTCGGGTTTCTGGGGGTATCGCTTGTACACAAACTCTCCCGCCAGGAAGTTCAACACCGCATCGCCCAAAAACTCAAGGCGTTCGTTGGCATAGACTCCCGGTGGCAGGGGGTCCGAGGGGGCGGTGTTGATTGATCCCTGACCCGGACTCGCTGTTGCTGGGTAGCCTGGAGTGTTGGGTTGGGGGGGGGCTGTGCCCCAGTCCTCCAACTCCCCTGCTGGGTTGAGGGGGACCAGCGGAAACAGCCGCCCCGATTGGTGATGGGTCCCAGCGTCCTCAGTGCTGTCGTAGGAGCTATGGGTCACGGCTTGGGTAAAGAGCTTGGGATCCTGGAAGGGCGGCAATTGAACCATGGCACTGCAATAAAACTGAGTTGCTGCTATCCGTACATTGGCAGGAAGAGGGGGGCAAGGCAACCCTGGACAACGCTTGGATAATGCTTGGATTAACTCTGGACTTGCCTGGAATACACAAAGCACGCCAAACCCCCTATAATCTCGCAAAGGTGATCTCAAAGACCCCCTGGACTTTGAGGTGTGATCTTCCCCGATGATAGATCTGCTTAGGGTTACGGCGCGGTCTCCAGAAAGCGAATATGGCAACCGCCGCATTGCTAGCGACCCGGTTGAGGTGTGGCTGTTTCCTGTGGGGGAAAGGTCAGCCCTCAGGGCATCTGCCTGTTGTCATCGCAGCAGTCACGCTAGCTAAAGGGCAATTAATGTATTGGAGTTGGCTCGATGTGCGGCCCGACCCCACCCCTGATTCTTTCCGACCTGATTTCTTCAGGGCACCTCGATTAATCGTGGCAGGCGGCGAAGCCGCCTGCCATAACCCTGATTCTGCCGTGGGCACTGCGGTCGAAATTTGAATTTTTTGAGGTGCCCTTCATGGGCTATCCCGCAAGAATTTGAATAACTCGGGGTCATCTTTAACGCAAGGCTACCTTGATGCATGGGGTTGGGCAGTTTCGCTGCTCAACTCAATCCTAATTCTGCCGTGGGATACTGAACGAAAATTTGAATTGTTCCAGGTGCCTTGCAAGGGGACCTCGATTCATGGGGTTGGGCGGTTTCGCTGCTCAACTCAAACCCTGATCTTTGTGTGGGCTCTCTCCCAAAAATTTGGCTCAATCAAGGTGCCCTAACGCGATTTCAGGTCTTGTCTAGTGTCTCGCTCCTGTCATTCCCTGCTCAGACGATGCTTACCTGCTGCTGCGCCGGGGTCGGTCTGTCATAGAAGTCCGTATGGTCCTGCCTGATCCGTATCGCCAATCTCAATTGGCCAAATTAGTCCAGAAATTCGGTCTTAGTCAGTCACAACTGATCCAGTGGCCGCTGTTGGATCTTGCGCTGATTCATCCTACGGCCTCTGCCCAAAGTAACTATGAACAGTTAGAGTTTGTGGGGGATGCGGTGGTCCGTCTGGCCACGGCGGAGTTTTTGCGCCACACCTATCCCGAGGCACGCGTGGGGGAGTTGGCAGCGGTGCGATCGGTGTTAGTGAGCGATCGTACCCTAGCCCAGATTGCTCGGGTCTACAATCTCGATCGGTACTTAATCAAGTCCAATAGCGCGAGTCACGACCAAACGGGCGTGAATACTCGCCTTGCCGATGCCCTCGAAGCGGTGATGGCTGCATTCTATTTGAGTAGCCAGGACTTGAGTTTGGTTCATCCCTGGTTGGATCCGCATCTTCTGCCCCTGGCGGAGGCGATTCGCACCGATCCTGCTCGCCAAAACTATAAGGCGGCTCTGCAGGAGTGGAGCCAAGCGAACCTCAAGGAACGACCCACGTATCAGGTGACGGAGACCGATCCCACCCATGATGCGCCGGAACGCTTTACGGCGGAGGTGTGGCTCCAGGGACGGTGTTTGGGCTCGGGGACGGGTCGATCGATCAAGGCGGCCCAACAAGCTGCGGCGCGTCAGGCGTTTTTCCAAGTCAATCCGCCCCAATCTGATCCCGCTGTCTTGGCGGAGATGACCGCGCCTCCACAGCCCCAAGCATCGTCTCAGCCCTCCATGAAAGCCAGTTCTCCCTGAGGCCCCCTGATTCGTGTTTTGCCCCGATCGGTCTATCTCAATCAGCCTGCCCCCAGAAGCCCGTCCCCATAAGCTTGCCCGAGGGCATCTCGATTAATTGTGGCGAATTGTGGCGCGCAGCCAAGCCACGCGCCATAACCCTTATTCTTGCGTGGATCACAGGATGAAAATTTGGATTAGTCGAGGAGCCCGGTTCAAGTTTTCATCGTATACCCGGCCTAAGCGTCGAGGTCGCCTCAGAGTCGCACCAGGGCTATGGCGATCGACTGGGTTGGAGGAATCTCGCGCATCTATTCGTTAAGCTGGAACCGACGCTTTGCATCCCCACCCTTTGACGTTCCAGGTTCTCCCGTGTCTGCTCCCCCCCGCTCTCGTCGTCCCCGGTCTCCCCGTCCCGCCCCCGATCGCGCTGCGGAGCCGATCGCCGTTGCGCTCCTGGGAGCGGGGCGTTGGGGGCGGCACTTACTGCGCCAATTTCGCAATACCCCCCGTGCCCACGTCGTGGCACTGGTGGATCCCGACCCGATCGCCCTCCAGGGGCTAGCCCAGCGGGTCGATCTAGAAGCGGATGTGGCCTTGCTGGAAGAGTGGCAACAGGTTTGGCAACTGCCCCAGGTGGATGCGATCGTTGTGGCGACTCCCCCGGCAACCCACGCGCCCATCGTCCAGGCCGCGCTGCAGCGTCGCTGCCCTGTGCTGGTGGAGAGCCCTTTCACCCTGTCCGCCAGAACGGCCTATGCCCTGTGGAGCTTGGCCCAGCGTCAACGCTGTCCGCTGGTGGTGAACCACCTCTATCCCTTGCATCCGGCGGTTCTGTCGGGGCACACGGCCCTGTTGCGCCAAGAGCTGGGGCCCATTCGTTACGGCTACAGCAGCCGGACCCAGTTGGGTCCCGTGCGCCCGGATGTGGACGTGCTGTGGGGAGCATCCCACTTTCGAGAAAATAGTCAGATAGCCAGGAGGCCATTGAGGTAGGCACAGCGCAAACGGAGCATCGGGTTGACCGAAGCGGTATTCCAGCGGGCCCTCGAAATCTGGAGACGCCGACCAATCTGCTTGACCGCCGCCTCAACAGCCCC
>JAYKIB010000232.1:0-7835 GCA_035285005.1 Prochlorothrix sp. | reverse complement strand
AAACAAAATCTGGCTCTGGACAGCGGTGAATCACTTCGCGCCAGGGATTTTAGATTGGGTTATCGGTGACCACAGTGCGGCCACCTTTGCGCCGTTATGGGAGCGCATCAAGGGATGGGACTGCTACCTCTGGGTCACGGATGGCTATGCGGTGTATCCTCAGTTCATTCCAGAGGGTGATCAGATCGTGAGCAAAAGCTATATGACTCGGGTTGAAGGGGAAAACACTCGATTGAGACATTATCTCGCTCGTTTACATCGTAAGGCCCTGTGCTATTCGAAGTCCGTAGAGATGCTGAAACACTCAGTTCGGCTGCTACTTCACTACCTCAAGTTTGGTGAGGTGCCCATTCCAAGGTCGGTTCATACTTGAATTCAGCAATGCCAAAACTTGAATAGCCGAAGTGCCCCCTAGGAAGCGAGGGTTGTGGTTTCTGAGTCCTCGGCAGTGCACACCAGCGGCGCGATCGGAATTGAGCAGGGGCGATCTTTGAGGAGGGGAGGCAACGGCACGAGGGAGGGGAGTTGCCTTTTGTCGGACCAGGGGGTAGAGAAAGGATGAGACGCCAGTGGACATGCTTTCCATTGGCCTAGCACCGCCACATCAAGACGCTCGCAATGGCCTCCCCTGCGCCCTTCGGGTGTATAAAAGCGGCAATAGCGGCACGACGATGATAGGTCAGAAAAGTTGTCCATGGGATTACCTCTACCATTACAGAGCTGTTGTACAAGTGGCTCACACACATCCCGGCTGGAGGGCTGTGATGGGGTGTCTGTGATGGAGCGATCGAACCCAGGTGTCGAACCCAGGTGATCGAAGCTCACCCCATTTAATCGAGGTCCCCTCAAGGGGTAAGGGGCACCTCGATTAATTGAGTTGGTCGGCGAAGCCGCCCAACTCAAACCCTGATTTTTGCGTGGACTGTCTCCCAAAAATTTGGATTAATCGAGGTGTCCTAAGGGATCCAAAATCTATAGGGATCAAGGAACTCACAGTTAAACCGCTCTAAACGCTCGGATCCATGTCATCTTGATTGAACTGAATCTTGGTTGGACTGAAGCCCGATCGATTTTCCTGCTGTCTAATTGTCCCAAACCGTGGTTTCCGAGTTTTCCCCGTCGATCGACGGCAAGACACGCCAGAGTCATAATTTCAAGACAAGGATGGGATCATAACAAGTTTATAAAGTTTTTAGACTTGGGCAAAATTCTCAGCTAAATCCCAGGGTAACGATCGTAAATTGCGTGGGATCCCTATAGCTTTGCAGAAGAATCTGGTGGGGATCACAGGAAAGGAGGTTGGGTTGAAGGCTTTGAAAGATTGTCAGATCCTCTACAGGCTACCTCAATTAATTGTGGTAGGCGGCTCCGCCGCCTACCACAACGCTGATTCTTGCGGCGGGCGCTGGGCAAAAATTGGAATTAATCGAGGTGTCCAATTGTAGGGCACCTCGATTAATTGGGTTGGGCTTCGACTCCCCTCAGCCAACCCAACCCGGATGCTTACGGGGGTCACTGGACAAGAACCTTGATTTTTCGAGGTGCCCTACCCAAGAATGGCTTCATGACGGTTCCTGGGGGGGCCTGGAGTCCTGATGGGTCTGGGTAGACCAGGCTTTCGCGGCACAGAAAGCGCAAACCGACCACCGCTGCAGTTCCCCTGGGGGGCTGGGGCACTGACATTGGGGGCAGTAAACCAGGGGGGGCGGGGTTGGATCCTGTGGGGATTTGGCGCTGGAAGAGTTGGGGGTGGGATTTGGCGGGGGGATTGGCGGAGCATTGGATGCGGGGCTAGGGACCCGGCTGGGGTGTTGCTGCCATAGAATTTGCTGCTCGACACTGGCTAACTGCTGCCGATCGGGATAGGGGCTGGTGGACCAGAGGGCCGTTGAAAAGCGAATATCACGCAGATCTAAACCCAATTGTGTATTGAGTTTTGTCAGGATATGGTGCCGCTCAAATTGGAGGTGCTGCGCCCATACGGGGGTTGCCGTGGCCACTTGAAGCATCTGTCGATCGAGACGAACCGGACGGGTTTGGGCAGCGACGGGAGAGCCCACGATCGTGGGCCACAGTTGCACGATCTGCTGGAATTGCTGGGGGGCTTGCCAACTGGAACGCTGGCTCAGACGACCCAGGATGGATTCGAGGGTTTGGAAGGAATTGCGGCGCATGGAAACCGGGGAAGAGTGGAGGGTAGGGGAAACGTGAGGGGGAGACGCGAGGGGGAAGAGTGAGATTAGGGCACCTCGATTACTCCAACTTTTTGGGAGACAGCCTACGCAAGAATCAGGGTTGGGTTAGGCGGCGAAGCCGCCTAACCCAATTAATCGAGATGCCCTAATCAACTGTAGGGTACCTCGATGCATTGGGGTGGGCTGAGCGGAGTCGAAGCCCACCCAGCCCGGGTTCTGGCCCGGATCACAGAACAGAAATCTGGATTCGTCGAGGTGTCCTGGAGGGCACCTCGATTAATAGTGGCGTGCGGCGAAGCCGCACAACCCAACCTTTGTTCTGTCCTAGGTCACTGGGCAAAAACTTTGATTTGTCGAGGTGTCCTGGGAAATAATTGTGTTCAGGATTGGACGATCGGAGCAATTTAAGCTTTAATAGCCGGCGATCGCCCGGACCTCAATCCGGCGGAGACTTCAAGGCCAGGAACCGAGCTGCCATTACGCGGGGATTTATATAGATGACTGATCCAGCACTCACCACACGGCCCCCCATGCCTCACGGGGACAGCCCATCGCACCGGGGGCATTCGTCCCGTGCAACCTCCCTTCAGGGTTTCCTGCAGTGTTTGGATGTTCGTCTAGAGGATGAGCTGCACCGGTATCGTCGCCAGAAACGGCAACAGCAGAGTCAGAACGCACCCCGGCGATCGGGAACGACCCACACCGCCCCGCTGGAAATTCTGGGTCTGAAGCGGTCCCAAGCAGCGGGTTTGACAGCGGGATCGGGGGGAACGCAGTCGTTTAGCCCCAGTATGTTGATTGGCGGATCCACTGCCGATCGATCGTTTACGCCGTCTGTGCCGAGTCTCCAGGGGCTGAAGTCAGGTGGTTTGCGTCCGGGAGGGGTGCGGCCCAGGGCAGGGCAGATCGGCCCCCGTCCGGGAGGCGCTACTCCCCCGTCAGAGACTCAGCCCCTAGGGACTCACTCGTCCGACCCAAGCCACCTCGCGCCCCAGGATGCGGATTCCGCCCGATCGACCCCACCGCCCGACTCTGCTGCCGCTTCAACCCTCGCCTCTGCTGGGGTCACGGTTGCGCCGTCTTCCCCAGCTCCTGCGCCTCCCGCTCCAACTCCCCAGCCCCCGGCCCCCCAGCCCCCCGCACCGCCGGTTCCGGCTCTTGGCGCTTACCGCAGCGGGACTGCCGTACTTGCACCGCCCGAAACCCCGGTTGAGCTCTCTTCCCCATCTGTCCGTCCTCAATCGGACGCGATCGAGGCCCGTGGGGCGATCGGGGTTGAACCGGACCCGCACCCCGCGCCGATCGAGGCGACTGTTCCCAGCGATCTCCAGGCTGAGCAGGCTGCCCAGATGGTCCAACTATTCCAGGAAGCCTTTGATTTTGAGGCTTTTAGCCCCTTTGCCGATGAAGCCCTTTCGGAGCTGATCCCTGTCGCTAAGGCCGAGCCCGAAACCGTTCAAATTGGCACACTAAGCACCACCGCTGGATTTATTCTCCCTGGGGCAGAGACTGTCGTGTCTTTAGGGGAATCCTCAGAGGAGTTCTCAGGAAAGTCCCCAGGAAAGTCTTCGGGGGAATCTTTAGAAAACTTCCCCGTGGAACCCACGGTAAATCGGGTCGGCGCTGAGAGCCGGGATACGGATGGCCTGCAGGGGGATAACCTGCATGGGGGTGTTACTGCGGATGTCCTGGAGTCAGATGACTTTGATGCGCTGCTCTCCCTCCTAGAAACTGACGATCTAGCCACCACAGATCCCTCTGCCGCCGCCCCTTCCCATACCGCTGGGCCTGATGCTGCTGTCCTTGATCCGGCGGTTGATCCCGCCTTGGATTCAATCCTGGATCAAGCCTTGGATCTGTCGCTGGATCCTTGGGATGCCCCTGGTCCCGCCGCAACGGAGACCCTAGCTCCCGATTTCCCCACGGACGATGCTGCCACCTTGTCACGCCCGCCGTCCGATCCCGTCGCGGCCCTGGGTGCTGCATCGGACTCTGATGCCAATGCGGGTTCTGCTCCGGTTGCTATGGCTGCGCCGGAGTCGGCCCTCACGATCGCCACCGCCGAGGCTCTGGTTAACCCGGCGGACCGGGATGCTATGGCAGAGGCTGATCCCGAAAGTCCAGCGGCTTCCTTTCCCAATCCCGATAGCCCGTCGGCCCTGACCCACAACCCCACAGCGGTGACTGCGACAGGAGATCCGGCGGCGCCGACGGTTCCTTCCCCAGCCTTGGGTGGCTCTCCCAGCGGCTACCTAGCCTCCTCGGAGGCTCTGCTGGAGAGTTTGCCAGAGGATGAGGATGGCCCGATCTCCCCCTGGTTGGAGGGGTTGCTATCCCCCTTGGGTTTGGGATCCCTGCTGTTGTTGTTGCTGGCGAGCAGCACCCTGGGCTATGTGGTCATGAATCCGGTGGTGCTGAATCAGTGGGGGATCGATCGCCTTGTGACCTGGGAGCGCCCTGGTTCCGGTTCCGAGTCCGATCCCGATCCCGATAGTCGTGAAGTTGACCCCAGCGAAACGGACCTGGGCAGCCTCCTCAATGGGGGGCGCACACCGGGGACAGGTTTTGGCGGGAATCTGACGGGGGATTCAGCCCGAAATCCTGACGGGACAACGGCTTCGCCGCCTTCTGGGCCGGACTTGGCTGCACGGGAATTTGTGGATTTGGGGTTAGATAACCTCAGCAATGTGGAGCCGCAAACGGCTGAGGGTCTGAACTCTCCAGCAGGGACTGGAACGGGGGCCCCGATCGATCCGCGATCGGCCAATGTGCCAAATCCTAGCTCGGACGGTTTGCTGTCGGGCCTCAAAACCACGATCGATCCTACGGGTGAGATCGCTACTCCCCCTCCTTCGGCTCCGCGATCGACCCCACGCGCAACGGCTGCGACCCCGGCTCCTACAACCCCAGCTCCTGCAAGATCGTCCCCTAGCACCACCGCAAACCCCGCTCCTCAGCCCCCCGCCGCGCCAACCCGACCCAGCCAGCCCCCAGCAGCTGCTCCTGCTATTGAGGCCGCGCCTGCCCCCGTATCTCCCGCCCCTCCCGCTCCGATCGCTCCTGCGACCGCTGCCAACACCGGGGCAAACTTCTATGTGGTTACGCCTTACACCAGCGATCGACTGCTGGACCAGGCGCAACAGGCAGTGCCGGATGCGTACCTGAAAAATTCAGACGAGGGCGCTAATATTCAATTTGGGGTCTTTGACGATCGGGCCAGTGCCGAAAGCCTCGTTCAAGAACTGCAAAGCCAAGGTATTCCCGCCCAGCTTCAGGAGTAAGACGGTTCTGCCTCGGTGACTGTCAGGCCCCAAATTTACTGTCTAGGCACCTCGATTCATTGGGTTGGGCTTCGACTCCACTCAGCCAACCCAACCCTGATTCTTACGGGGGCCACGGGATGAAAACCTGGGCTTTTCGAGGTGCCCCTCTGTTGATATTGTTCTGAATCCCCAAAATCATGCGCCTACTCCATACGATGCTTCGGGTCGGAAACCTGGATAAATCCCTGGATTTTTACTGTAATGTCCTCGGCATGAAGCTTTTACGCCAGAAAGACTATCCTGGTGGCAAGTTTACGTTGGCTTTTGTCGGTTATGGCGAAGAGTCTGAGCAAGCTGTGATCGAGCTAACCCACAACTGGGGTACTGAGTCCTATGAGATTGGTGATGGCTATGGCCACATTGCCCTGGGCGTGGAGGATATCTATGGCACCTGTGAAGCGATCCGGACTAAGGGCGGTAAGGTGACACGGGAGCCGGGACCGATGAAGCATGGCACCACGGTGATTGCATTTGTAGAGGATCCCGATGGTTACAAAATTGAGCTAATCCAGCTGAAGGCTGCGGCTGCGGCGTAGGCCCCCGATTTCTTCTCGGGAAAGCTCTGGGGTACCTCGATTAACTATGGGGGGCGGCGAAGTCGCTAAATTGCCTGACCTGTGGTTTGGTCAAATAAATAGATCCGATCGGCATCAAGCCCCAACTCCACCGTCTCCCCCACCTGAAACTGACAGCGGGGATCCACCCGCGCCACAACTTCCTGGCCATCCGCAAGCGTGCCATAGAGAATCGCCTCATTGCCCATGCGCTCCACCACCGTGATCTGAATCGGGGTTGCAATCAGCGTGCGATTAGCAGGGCGATGGTCCAGATCGTAGAGGCTTTCTGGACGTAGACCAAGAATTACCTCTCGATCGCCATAGACCTGTACCCGATCGACCAAGGCCGCAGCAACGGGTAGCTCCAAGGTTGGAGTTTGAATCATCCAGCCGCCCTCAGCGTGAACCACCCGAGCCGGTAAAAAATTCATCGACGGACTGCCCATAAAGCCCGCCACAAAGGTATTACTGGGCGCGTCATAGAGTTCCTGGGGGCTGGCCACCTGCTGCAACACCCCCTGGTTCATCACCGCAATGCGGGTACCCATGGTCATCGCCTCTACCTGGTCATGGGTCACGTAGACAAAGGTTGTCCCCAGCTGGCGATGGAGCTTGCTTAGTTCTGCCCGCGCCTGAACCCGCAGCTTTGCGTCCAAGTTCGACAGCGGTTCATCCATCAGAAAAACCGCCGGATTGCGGACGATCGCCCGTCCTACGGCCACCCGCTGCCGCTGACCACCGGAGAGTTGCTTGGGCTTGCGATCGAGCAAGGGTTCGATATCCAATTGTTGCGCAGCCTGTCGCACCCGTGTTTGGATCTCGGCCTTGGGAACGCCCTGGAGGCTGAGGCTAAAGGCCATATTGTCGAACACCGTCATGTGGGGATAGAGGGCGTAGGACTGGAAGACCATGGCAATGTTGCGGTTCTTGGCCGGGACCTCGTTGACGCAGCGATCGTTAATGTATAGCTTGCCCTGGGTGATACTTTCTAATCCCGCTAGCATTCGTAGGGACGTGGTTTTTCCGCATCCAGACGGCCCCACCAGCACGAGAAACTCCCGATCGGCCACGGTCAGATTCAAATCCCGCACTGCGGTAAAGCCGTTATCGTAGCGCTTGGTGACATGATCGAAGGTGATACTGGCCATAACTGCGGAAAGACTACCAAAATTGGGATTTAATGATGGGGGCGGCGATTGGGGCGACTTGAAAATCACGGTGACAATCCGAAGGGATGCCAGCGTCCCACTTAACCTATCAGATACAGCCCTGTTCGCAACAGTACGGTATCAGAACACACCAGGATAGGAGTGGTTCGGTGGTGTCTCACTTGTCAGGGTTAGGAGCAACCCGATTCCCGATACTGCCGTGCCCATATCCTTATGGGCACCTCGAAAAATCAAAGTTTTTGCCCCGTGATCCCCCTATCCCGTGCTATCCAGTCCCCTATGTGATCCAGAAGATGACCGCAAAGCCCAAACCAAGGGAACCGAGGAGAATTGCACCGCACCATTGGGCTAACTGTTTACCGCCGATCGACCAGGTAATGAAGACTTTGACGAGGGTGTTCATGAAAATCGAGATTAAAACCCCAATGCTGGCCACCTGGAGCGATAGGGTATTATTGGCAGCTTTAGATAGCGAGATACTGACCGCATCCACATCTGCAAGACCCGAAATAGCCGCTACAACATAGACACCGGCATCTCCAAAATAGGCTTCGGCCCCGCGCACCACCACCAAAATGAGCATCAATAAGA
>JAYKIB010000231.1:0-12789 GCA_035285005.1 Prochlorothrix sp. | reverse complement strand
TGAAGCCTATCAAGCCAGTGGTGGATCGGCGAATACCTCAGTAGACCAATGATCTGGCTATTTTCTCCCACTGGCCTATGCAGTGCCTCCCATTTGGCTATTTCGTCGAAAGTGGGATGCTCCCGGGTTGTGGCAGGCGGCTTCGCCGCCTGCCATAATTAATCGAGGTGCCCTATCGCATCGAACGTTGAGGGGATATTTGAAAAATTTGGCGAAGGATTTAGAGGATCTTGCCAAATATCCTCTCAGACAACTAATTAATGCTATAAAGGCTGCTGGTCTAGTTCGAGGCACCCTAGGATTGAGTTAAACCCAGCCCAATCGATCGCGGCGGCCACTGCCTCGGTTAATACTGAGGATCGGACTCCCCCAATCTAGATCGATCGGGACCGTTTTAAGAACCTGTAAGGTCTGTTCAAGTCCGTCAAAATATGTCCCGATCCCTTGGGAAATGTTCAGGGTTTGGGACGGAGTACAGAGTCTAGTCATTATTAAAACTCCAAAAAAGTCGAACTGTTCGGATTGGAAAGGTTCAGATCTGTAGGGCACCTCGAAAAATCAAGGTTCTTGCCCAGGAACCCAGGTAAGAATCAGGGTTGGGTTGGGCGGCTGCGCCGCCCAACCCAATTAATCGAAATGCCCTGCTTCAAGCTGGCTTGAATGTGCCAGAGGAAATCTCATCGGTCAAAAGGTCTGTACCGCTTCAGGAGATCACCGCCTCAGACACGGACCGGTTGGGCTATGGGCCGCTCACGATCGATGCCATGGAAGACGCTCACCAGGTCAGAGACTAGCCTCCACAGCAACTGACCCTGTATACCGGTCACCGCCTATCCCGATCACCGGTGATGAGGCTCCCCCTTAGATTTGCCGGCTCCCCAGGGGAGTGACCCCTTCCCCCTCCCAGCCCTCCATCGCAGCCAACTGGAGAGCATCGCACCTGGCACGAGATCGAGCAGCGAAGCCCGTGCTGGATGCCACCCCCATGCAGAGTTAACCCCCGAGAGGGATGACCCTTTGCATCCCCTGGGGAGATTTGGCACCATTCATAGGAGCAACTGCTTCGACCCTATGGCCCCTTGGATATTTGATGTCATGGACAGTTTGACCCGTCTTCACCTTGTCTCTTTCCCTAAACCGTCTCCTAGCCCGCAGTGTCAGGACCAAACTTCTTACAACTCTTCCTATCTCGTTAGAGCTCTGCCTAGTAACCAATCTTTTCGACAGCTCTGGCAGTGGGGCAGTATGGTTCTCACCTGTTGTTTCGCCACCCTCGCCCATCCCGGTGAAGCGGTGGGCGTCGGCACCGAGGATACGCCCCTGTTGGTCTACGGCAGTGAAGGGGATGCGGTGGTGCGGTTGCAATATCGGTTATCGCGACTGGGCTACTTTAGCGACTGCGTGACCGGCTTTTTGGGATCCCAGACCCAAGCCTCGATCGCTCGCTTCCAACGGGACTATGGTCTGATCGCCGACGGCATAGTCGGTCCCGAAACCCAGGCCGCCCTGTTCTCCTCCCCCGAGTCTGGGACCGGGAACCGTGTAACGGATGCTGCTGACTCGGCCACGGCGGAAATCCAGGGCCTGTTACAGGCGTGGGGCTACTACGCAGGACCGATCGATGGTCTCCATGGCCCCCAGACTGATGCTGCAATTCGCCAATTTCAGGCCGATCGGGGGCTGGTGAGTGATGGCATTGTTGGTTCTCTGACCTGGAATGCGTTAGCCACGGATACGGATCTTCCCGTGGATGGTGGCAATGAGTGGGAGCAGGATTTTCCTTGGCCTACGGAACTGCCCCCTCCCCCCAATCCTGAGGTGTATCAAATGCCGATCGATCCCCTCCCTTTACCCTTTCCACCCAGTTTTTCCTAGGTCACCTCAATGTTGAAGTTCTTCACCTACGCAACCCTGACTTCTATCCTGGTGGGGGCTGGGATTGCCCTTGAAATGCACCCATCCACCCACCCTACCAATGCCCCGATCGCCCGGATCAGCGCCCCCCTCTCTGCAAATGCGGACTTCGCCAATGCGGGGGCGCAGGTATCCAACGCTGATCTAGCCCGTCCTGATTTAGCCCATCCTGATTTAGCCCGTCCTGATCAACTCAATCTCCATCCCTCCGATTTGGGTCTATCATCGAGGCTCCTCCCTCCTCCCCCCGCCGCACCGTGGGTCACAGGGGAGGCTGACGCGGCTCTGGACACCGTGGCAGCACCGATCGTCCCCCGGGGTTCGATATCCACCCCCCTACCCCGATCGATTCCCGATGCCTTAGACTCTGGAGACTCCTTCGATCGTGCTCCCTTCGATCCCGCGCCTCTCCCTTTCCGCGCCTCCTTCCCAGCTTCTGCCTTAGTTTCTCAGGATCCGGCTTTGGTACCCTGGGATCGCCCTTCGATCGCCCCCCGGTCTCCCCGTGCCCCCGTCCCCCACGCTCCGTCGCGCCCCCCGGTCCCAGCCCCTACCCCAGCCCCTTTTCCAGTCCCTACAGCCCAGTCCACCCCAGCCTTTCCCCTCGCCAGCGTCAACAAGCCGCTACCCGTACAACTCTCTTCGGAAGCCGCCTCTTCCCGTTTTCTTCCCCCACCCCCTCCGTCTGAATTCAATCCGGAGTAGCCTCCCGTACCCGCGTTATGGTGAGGGGAATGGGAGCGCTTTCCCTCGCCCCTTATTAGCCCCTACCCCAGCCCCACACCATGACTCGCCTTGCCCTTGTTGTTGGTATTGACACCTATCAGGCGTTGCCCAGCCTGCCCTTGGCCCGCACCAGTGCCACAGCGATCGCCCAACGGCTAGAACGATATGGCAACTGTACGGTACAGCAGCTTCCCACCCCGGTCGCGACGGATCACCCCGGGGTCAGTGTCGAGAATCCCATTAATTTGGCCAACCTCAAGGAGAACCTGATTGAACTGTTCCAGCCCCGGCGAGGTCTCCATGCCAAGACCGTCATTTTTTACTTTGCGGGCTATGCGGTATTGCGGAATAGCGGTCTTCAGGAAGGGTTTTTGATGCCCAGTGATGGCCATCCCACGGCCGAGCCCAATGGCTTGTCTTTTTTCTGGCTCCAGCGGCTCCTGCGGGATAGCCCTGTGGAACAGTGGGCAGTGTGGCTGGATTGTTGGCAGGTGGGGGAACCGGAACCGGGGGCGATTCATGACACCAGCAGCACCATGGGGCCGTCCCGTCTCGGATCCCAGGGCTTGACTCGGGCGGGAGCTCAACTGATGCCCCGTCTCAACCTGATGGAGGCGGATCCGGGCGAAAAACAGGGTCACGATCGCCTCTTTTTGGGGACCTGTCAACCCGCGCCCCTGTCCCCTGCCCCCAGCGTTGCCCCAGCCGCCTACGGTTCCAATGCCCAGTATGGATCAGGACTGTCCGGGGCTGATTTTCATGGTATGAGTACCGCCCTGGGGGCCACCAATGCGGGGTTAGTGAATTTGGCCGGATCCACCAGCCTATCCCCCCTGAGTCAGGCGATCATCGAAGGGCTTGATCCCGATCGTAGCGACTCCGGTGTCATCACCAGTGCCTTCCTCCACAACTGGGTCAGCGCGGCCCTTACCGATCGGGTGGCCAACCACCATTGGCGGCAGTCGGGTCAGCCCCTGGTGCTCAGTCGTGCCCTCCAAGACTTCTGTCCCTACAAAGGTCTGGCCTATTTTGACTGCAACACGGAAGATCCCCACTACTTCCATGGGCGCGAAGCATTAACGGCCACCCTGATCGAAAATATCCAACATCGTCGCTTTTTAGCCGTGCTTGGTCCCTCGGGCAGCGGTAAATCCTCCGTGCTCCGAGCTGGTCTCATTCACCAACTGAAGCTCGGCCAACAAATCCCCGATAGCGATCAGTGGAAAATCCATATCCTACAGCCCGGAGGCCATCCCCTCCTCAACCTTGCCTTTGCCTTTCTAGACTTAAATTTGCCCCTCGTCGAGCGGGCAAAGCAATTGGGAGAAGTGGAGCAGCTCCTGAGCCAGGGAAGTGAGGGAATGCGCCGCCTTGTGCAGGCTTCGGCGGCTCCGCGCTTGGTTTTGGTGGTGGATCAGTTTGAGGAACTCTTCACCCTCTGCCGGGATAAGGCTGAGCGTCAACTCTTCCTCGATTGTCTGCTGGGTGCGATGAACCTGGCGGCGGAGGGTCGCTATGCCGTGCCCTTGCAGGTGGTGATCGGGATGCGATCGGACTTTTTCAGCGCCTGCAATCGATCGGACTATGCGGTCCTTGGGGAAGCAATTCAGCATAACCATCTGGAGGTGCCCCCCCTGACGGCCACGGAGCTCCAGGATGCCATTTGTAAACCAGCCCAGCAGCTGGGGGTGACCCTGGAGCCAGAACTCGTCCAACAAATGATCACGGATGTGGACGGGGCCTCCAATGCCCTACCCCTGCTGGAATATACCCTGACCGAGCTCTGGCAGCAGCGCCGCGATCGTCGCCTTAATTTGGTGGACTACATTCGTCTGGGCGGCATTCGGGGCACCCTGGAAAAGCGGGCCAATACCCTCTACCATCAGCTTGATCCGGAGCAACAGGCTGCAATCCAGCATATTTTCCTCTCCCTAACCCAATTTGGCGATGGTGTCACCGAAGACTCTCGTCGCCGCGTCTTTAAGCAGGATTTAGCCACACCCCAGTTTTCGCCCTTACTAATCGATAGTTTGGTCCAACGCCTTGCCAATGAAAAGTTGGTGGTCACCAGTGCCTGGGCACCCCCCGGCACGGGCCTGGGGGAAGAACAGGTGGTGGATGTGATCCACGAAGCCCTGATCCGCCACTGGGGACTGTTGCGGCGGTGGATTAGTCTGCACCGGGACGACTTGCGGCAACAGCGAGAGTTACAGGAACTGGCAGAACAGTGGTTCCGCAAGGGCAAGTCGCCGGATTATTTGCTGCAGGGGGAAGCCCTGGGGGAAGCCCTGGAATTTTGGCTGCAATGGACCCAAAGCACGCCGGAACAGCAGTCTCAAATCTTCCATCGTCCCCTCTCGGGTCTTGTGCAGGAGTTCTTGGGAGCCTGTCAAGAGGGGCAGCAGCAGCGGCTCCAAGCGACCCAGGAGCAAGAACAGCAGATCCAGCAGCAACGTCGTCAAACCCAACGGGTTCGGACCCAGCTGCGGACCCTCGCCCTGGGGGCGGGGGGCATTTTGGCGGGAGCCCTGTTACTGCTCTCTAGCTAGCGACAGGCCATGGAGGGGCAAGAGATCGCGAGCCTGACAACGGCAGTGCGCCAAGCCCTCGTGGAGAACCGGGATTTAGAGGCCCAGCTAGCCAGTTTGGAAGCGTATCAACAGTGGAAGTCGGCTCCGATCGCCCGCTGGTTGCAAGCTCAGTTGGGCGAGTCGATCGAGGCGGGACTGCAGCAAAGTTTGTACCAGGCCCAGGAATTTCACCAGTTTCCCAGTGCGGGGGGGGCATTGTCAGCCTTGCCCTCAATCCCCAAGCCTTCCGTCAGCCCCGGGCGACGGACAGCGGCGCAATGTCCGAGGAGGATAGGGTCTCAGGCCCAGGTGCAGAGTCTGACCCAACCTCCGCAGTCACCCTGGGGGCTGTGCCAGTCCCCAGCAGCGGCCAAAACCTCCTGGCCGAGGTGGGCAGCCCCCTCTTGGTCACCAGTGATCGGGAGGGTCGGGTCCAGTTGTGGGATGCCCAGGGGAAACGGGTGGGGGCATTAGACGGCGATCTCAGCCAGGAGCAGGTTTATGAGGTGGCCTGGAGTCCTGATGGGCTGAAATTGGCCACCGCAGGCCGTAACGGGACCGTGCAACTCTGGAATAGTGAGGGACAGCCCCTGGTGATGCTGGACCCCCAGGCCCAAGAGCGGGATCAGTCTGCGGTCACGATCGCCACGGCCCCCCAAATGTTTGATGTGGCCTGGAGTCCCATCCGGGATGAGTTGGTGAGTACTGGAGAGTCGGGCCGGGTCTACCGCTGGAGTGGGGATGGGACGTTACTGGGAGACTTTTCGGCTCACACGGGCTGGATTTACGATGTGACCTATAATCCCGCCGGAAACCGCATTGCTACGGCGGGTGGGGATGGTTTAGTTCGTATTTGGGACTTGGCAGGAACGCTCCAGGGAGAATTGGAGAACCAGGGCAGTACGGTGTGGAGTGTGGCCTTTAGTCCCGATGGCCAAGTGCTAGCCACCGCGAGTAGCGATCATGACGTGCGCCTTTGGGATCGCCAGGGGCAGCTGCGGGCGATCCTCCAGGGTCACCAGGACCGCGTGCTGACGGTGGTGTTTAGCCCTGACGGCCAGACCCTCGCCAGCAGTAGCACCGATGGCACGATTCGCCTCTGGGACCTCCAGGGCAGGCTGCTCCAAACCTTTCGGGGCCATGGGGATTGGATCTATGATCTGGCCTATAGTTCTCGGGGAGACTTCCTGGTTAGTGGCGGACGGGATGGGACGGCCCGCTTCTGGCGACTGCAACCGCCCGCCCAACAGCAGTACCTAGCCCACCCCGATCGCATTCTCCAAACCGCGTATGACCCCCAGGGAGAACTGATTGCCACGGGATCCACCGATGGCCATGTGATGCTGTGGAGTGCGGATGGGCAGCCGATCGCCACCCTCGCCGGACACCAGGGCTGGGTGCTGGATGTGGCCTTTAATGCCACGGGCGATCGACTGGTGACGGGGGGCAGCGACAACACGGTGCGGATCTGGACCCGATCGGGCCAACTACTGCAAACCCTACGGGCCAACCAGGGCTGGGTGTATGAGGTGGGCTTCAGTCCCAATGGCGAGTTCATCGCCAGTCGAGGCCGGGATGGTACCGTCCGGATCTGGAGTGCGCGGGGGCAGTTACTGGCCCAGCTGTCCGGTGTGGGGGTTGCGGATCAATCGAATCCTGAGCAGGCGAACCCAATTTATAGCTTTAGTTTCAGTCCTGACAGTCAGTTTTTAGCCACCCGCAGTCAAGATAATGGGGTTCGCCTCTGGACACTGCCAGAACCGGGCGTTTCATCCATGCAACCCCTGGATATGGCTCTACTGCAGGATCACCAGGGAGAGATTTATGACATTGCCTTTACGCCGGACAGTCGCTTTGTGGCCACGGCGGGAGCCGACGGGACGGTGCGGCTCTGGGATCGGGCGGGGAATCCCCGATCGGTGTTGCGCAGCAACTCTGCCGAGATCTACAGCATTAGCATTAGCCAGGATGGCCAGGTCCTCGCCACGGGGAGCGCGGATGGCAGTACCCGCCTCTGGACCCTCAATGGTCGAGAAATTGCCACTCTCCCGACGGCCCAGGAGCCAGTGTGGGAAGTGCTCCTCAGTCCCGATGGCCAAACCCTGGCCACCCGCAGCAATAGCCACACGGCCCGCCTCTGGTCCGTGGCGGATGGCCAAAAGCTCGCTGAACTGCCGCCCCATGCGGCGCCCGTCTGGGATTTATCCTTTAGCCCCGACAGTCAGAGCCTACTCACCCACAGCGGCGATGGTTTGGTCCAGCGCTGGAGTCGGCAGGGCAAGCGCCTTGCCCTGTTCCAGGACTCCCAGGGTCAAGTCACCCAAATGGCCCTAACGGACCGGGGCCAGCAGCTTGCAACGGGTGGCAGTGATGGGCGGGTGCGACTTTGGGACCGATCGGGCACCTTGCTCCAAGAACTGGACGGCCATGGGGGAGCGATCCACCGGGTCCAGTTCAATCCCAAGGGGGATCGGTTGGCCAGTGCCAGTGCGGACGGAACCGTGCGCCTGTGGCAGGAGGATGGCACATTAGAGCAAGAGTTAGGCCAACAGGGGGATAATCCCCTCTATGGACTGGTCTGGGCTAGTTCCGGGCGGGAGCTGCTCACGAGTGATTCCCTGGGAATTGTGCGGCGCTGGTCGATCCAGGGGGAGCAACTGGGTGAGTTCAATGCAGGGGTTAATCCGGTGATGGCGATCGCCTGGAGTGACGATCGGCGGCAGGTGGCCACGGGCCATGTGGATGGCACGATCCAGATTTGGACGGAGCAGGGAGAATTGCTAGAAACGCGATCGGGTCACCAGGATCGGATTACGAGTCTGGTGTTCGACCCCTCGGGAATCCTCGCGTCGAGCAGTGCCGATGGGACGGTGCGCCTGTGGAGCCGGACCGGGGAAATGCTGACGGAACTGCGGGGCCATGCAGGCCCGGTCACCGAGGTTCAATTCCATCCCACTAAAAACCAGGTGCTGAGCAGCAGCGAGGATGGCACGATCCGCCTGTGGAATGAGCAGGGGGTTGTGTTAGCGGTGATCCCAGCCCACTGGGGTGGCGTGGGGACCGCTATTTTCGATCGTGCTGGGCAGCAGGTGCTCAGTGGAGGTGGGCAGGATGGCCAGGTGCGCACCTGGACCCTGGGGGATGAGACGGTGTTAGTCCAGTCGCTGTGTGATCAGATCGGGGCCTATTTGCAAACCCCGGCCCTCGCCGATCGGGCCGATCTCTGTCCCTAGGGGCGACGCACCGCGATCCAGTCCCGCCACAGCCACAATTAATCGAGATACCCCAGAGAATTCCCCCTAACCCCCTGTAAAAGGCAGGCTTGGCCTCTTCTTCCCTTCAAAAGGGGGACGGAGGGGAGTTCGGCAAGGGCCTAGGGTTCTGAGTCGAAGTTCTCAAACATCCGCTGAGTAACGAATTGCTGAGTAACGAATTGCTGAGGGACGATCGATCGTCCCAAGGACTTCTGGTAAGGTCAGGCCAAGCCTCGATCGACCTTACCCTATGATTCCGGTTCCCCCCGCTCCCCTCCTTAGCCTGTGTGCCTGGACCCTTATCCTCCTGGCCAGTTGGCACCTCATCGCCTTCGTGGGCAGTGTTGCCCGCCAAGCCCGCACCCTCCACCGTATTCCCTGTAGTCATTGCCGCTTTTTCACCGGTAGTCCCTACCTTAAATGTAGTGTCCAGCCCGCGATCGCCTGCTCTGAAGACGCAATCCACTGCGGTGACTATTGCCCACCCCCTGAATCGCTGCTCTAAAAACGGTTAGCTGTCCCCTGGCGATTATTCGTGGGATTGGCGTGGGATTGGCGTGGGATCGTCTGTAGGGCACCGCGATTCATTCAAATTTCGACCGCAGTGCCCAGGGCAGAATCAGGGTTGAGGCCGGCGGCGAAGCCGCCGGCCTCAATTAATCGCGGTGCCCTGTATCGAAGTCTCTGTATCGAAGTCCCCGATCGCCACTGTTCCCAATTGCCCTCGCTGTGCCATGGCCAAACTTCTCAAAACCCTGGGTTGGATTCTGCTGGGCCTCGGATTGGGGGCAGGTCTGTGGTCCTACCTGGCCTGGAAACGCCTCACCGCCTTGCCGGACTGGTACCAAGCGCCACCGGCCCCTAACGCCACCGATCCCCGTACCCCAAACCCCAACGCCACCCATCCCAACGCCCCAAACCCCAGCAGTCCCCACACCGGACTCCTGGCCCAGCGAGATCCCACGCTCCTGCACCAGGAAGCGGCCCAACTCCAGCAAACTATCCGCAAAACCCTCGTTCCTGCCACCAGCCTCACCCCACCCCTGGGTACTACTTCCCCCGCCGCTCCGCCCCTAGCCCCAGCACCCACGGGTCCGTCTGCCACAAGTCCGTCTGCCGCAAGTCCGTCCGTCGCAAGTCCGTCTGCTGTCACCCAAACTCCCGCAAGCCAATTTCCCCTAGCCCCATCTCCCGTAACGTCCCCTCCCGTAGTCCAAGCTTCCGCCCCCCCTGTCCCCACACCGCCTAGCCTTACCCTCTCCAGCACAGAGGTGGAGACCTTGCTCCTCGATCGACTGGTGACCCAGGCCGGGGACGAGGGAGGCTTGTCCGCAGTCTTACAATCGGCCCAGGGCTTTGGTGCCACCATCACCGATGGCACCTTTCGAGGTGGCCTTGTCCTGAACACCGATCGTATCTCCCGCCAGTCCCTGAGCTCCAGGGAAGCCGAGGCCCTCGATCGACTCCTCGCCACCGTGCCGGGACTGCGGGGGCGGGATCTCTATATCGGTCTGCGGGGCGTACCGACCCTCAAAAATGGCCAATTACACTGGCAGGATGACCTACGCCTGGAAATTGGCAACACCCAATTGAGCCTCCCGGACCTGGCCCAGCGTTTGGGGGTTGATCCCGGAAAATTCGATCAAGAACTGAACAAGGTACTGGGCAACTTACCGGTGGATAGTCTGCGCCTAGAGGGCGATCGACTGATCCTCCAGGGTGCTCCTTCTCCCCCGTAAGTGGTCTCCCGGGGGTGGTCCCTTGTTGGACTTGACCCCACAGGGTTTAATAGAGAATGGCATTGCCCGAGGCTTCTAGGCTTCCCCGATAGGCTTCCCAGCTAAGCCTTCCCCGCTCGGCCCCTAGGACCAAGGGATGACCTCGCCCCCCTAGGGCATGTCATCAAGATCACGGTAGAAACCCTGCGATATCAGCGTTACACGCCTGTCCCAGTTGCATACGCTAGGGGCTGTGTCCCTGATTTAGAGGACATTCTCGGGTGAAATGATGACAGCCCCTAGGTGCGATTCGACGTGAGATTCAGTCAGCAATACAGTAACGGAAGCGGCCTGTGGCTTTTAAGGTTGGTTTATTAGGACTCGGTACCGTTGGCACTGGAACGGTCAAAATTCTTCTAGATCCCGTCCAACGTAATCCCCTCCTCAAGGAGTTAGCACTGCACCGCGTGGGGGTTCGCTCCCTGGACAAGTCCCGATCGGTGACCTTACCGGAGGGATCTCTCACAACGAATCTGGTGTCCATCGTTACGGACCCCGAGATTGATATTGTGGTGGAACTGATTGGGGGAATTGAACCGGCCCGCTCTCTGATTCTGGAAGCGATCGACAACGGGAAGCATGTGGTCACGGCCAACAAAGCGGTGATTGCCCTCCATGGGGAAGAAATTTTTGAGGCTGCGCGGGAAGCTGGGGTCTATGTCCTGCTGGAAGCCGCCGTGGGTGGCGGGATCCCGGTGATTGAACCCCTGAAGCAGTCCCTCTGTGCCAACCGCATCAACACCATTAGCGGCATTATCAACGGCACCACCAACTACATCCTGAGCCAAATGCAAGCCGAGGGGGCCAATTTCCTGGAAATGCTGGAGGCGGCCCAACGGCTGGGCTACGCCGAAGCCGACCCCACCGCTGATATTGATGGCTGGGATGCGGCGGATAAAATCACGATTCTGGCTTCTCTGGCCTACGGCGGACGGGTGCGCCGATCGGAGGTGTATAGCGAGGGGATCCGTCAGGTGACGGCGACGGATATTACCTATGCCGATCGCCTGGGCTTTGTGATTAAGCTGCTGGCCTTGGCCCGACGGGTCACGGTCCCCGGAAAAGACCCCAATCAGCCGGAAACCATTGATATTCGCGTTCATCCGACGCTTATTCCCAAAGATCACCCGCTTGCGACCGTGAATGGCGTCAATAATGCAATTTTGGTGGAAGGGGATCCCATCGGTCAGGTTATGTTCTACGGCCCCGGTGCAGGGTCCGGCCCCACGGCTAGCGCGGTTATGTCCGATGTGCTCAATATTGCGGCCCTGCTGACGGTGGAACGGGGCAACCCCACCCCCGCTGCGGACCACCAGCCCACATTGGATCCCCTGCTGGCCTGCACCCATCACCAGTACTGCACGATCGCGGATATTGAACATACCCAAAACCGTTTCTATGCGCGGCTCCAGGCGAATGATCAACCCGGTGTGATTGGCCAGTTGGGTACCTGTTTTGGTCACCATGGGGTGAGTTTGGAGTCGGTGGTGCAGTTGGAAGGGAGCGGCGATCGGGCCACGATCGTGATTGTGACCCACGAGGTCCAGGAAGGGAATTTCTGGCAGGCGATCGGTGATATCACTGATTTGGACTGCATCAATGATGTGGCTACGGTCATGCGCGTGCTGTAGGCCCAGGAACCCCTGGCTCCCCGCCTTGCAACCCAACCTGCGAACTGGGAGACTAACCCGTTGCCATGGGGGGGTAAGCACACTCCCGAACCCCTGCAAGCCCTGCTAAAATTTGTGGGCTGATCTTGTCTGACTACCTTGGCAGAAGGAGAAACACCATGGGTCAATGGATCGATCGGGCTGATGTCCTCCTCCTGGATATTGAAGGCACCACTACCCCCGTAGATTACGTCTTTGGCACCCTATTCCCCTTTGCCCAAGCCCAGGCCCAATCTTTTTTGCGCACCCAAGGCCACACGCCAGAGGTGCAGGGGGACCTGGCACTGCTCCACCAAGAATATGAAACGGATGTGGCCCAGGGGATCGGTGTCCCGGCTTGGAATCCTGACAGTCCCGAGGGGGCAGTTCCCTATATCCACGCCTTGATTCAGGCCGATCGCAAGTCCACGGCGCTCAAATCGCTCCAGGGCAAAATGTGGGAGCAGGGCTACCGGGATGGCACCTTGCGTTCCCAATTATTTGATGATGTGGCTCCCACCCTCCGCAGTTGGGTCGATCGGGGTAAGCAGATCTATATCTTCTCCTCCGGTAGTGTCCAGGCCCAGGAGTCTCTTTTTCGATACACGGAGCAGGGAGATTTAACATCCCTGATTCAGGGCTATTTCGACACGCGCACGGGCCCGAAGCGGGATGTGGAGAGCTATCGCCTCATTGCCACAACGATCGGGACTGCGATCGATCGGATTCTCTTTGTGTCGGATGTCACCGCAGAACTGGCCGCTGCCCGATCGGCGGGGATGTCGGTGTGTCTATCGGTCCGACCGGGCAACGCCCCCACGGATCCCGAAGATTATCCCGTGATCACGAGTCTGGCGGAAATTTAAGCCCAGGGGACGTGATGTGCTGTCATCTACCG
>JAYKIB010000230.1:0-5844 GCA_035285005.1 Prochlorothrix sp. | reverse complement strand
GGCCAGTGGGAGAAAATAGCCAGATCATTGGTCTACTGAGGTATTCGCCGATCCACCACTGGCTTGATAGGCTTCAAGCCTTCAGATTCACTCTCAGCCTGTTTTCTCGAAAGTGGGATGCTCCCATGGCATCGGAGTTCTCAGCTAGCCCTATGCTCCCAGGAAATACTGCACAACCAGTCCTATGCCCACTATGGCCTCCAAGGCTGGAGTCAGCAGCTCAACCAAGGCAAAGCCATCTACGGCAGTGGTTCCCAGCTTACGATGTCAGAAAAAAGCTGGTTGGAGCGGAATCATGCTAAATCTGTGCTTATGGTTCCGATTTGGCAGGGCCAACGCTGTTGGGGTCATGTGGATTTCCAGGACTGTCAAACCGATCGCCAGTGGTCAACCCACGAAGAGGCCGTCCTCTTCACCATGGCGGCCAGTCTCAGCAGATCTCTCCATCGCCAACAAACCGATGAGATGATGCGTTATCGCACCACCCACGATTTGCTCACCACACTCCCCAATCGTCTGTTCTTTGATCAGGAACTGGCGGCAGCACTCAAGACCAGTTATCAAAACCAAGGAACAATCGCGGTTCTGTTCCTAGACTTAGATGGTTTTAAGGATATTAACGACTCCCTCGGCCATGCGATCGGGGATTTGCTGCTGAAAGCGGTGGCCCAACGGCTCCAGGACCATTTAGAGGGCGATTACTGCCTTGCCCGCTGGGGCGGGGATAAATTTATTTTCCTGCTCACCCAGGTTCAGAGTAACCATGCCGTAGAGCAGTTTGCCGGTCAATGCTTCGATGCCCTGCAAGCTCCGTTCAGCCTCGCCCAAATGGATCTCCATATTTCCGCCAGCGTGGGGATTAGCATCCACCATGCCAGGACTAATCGGAGTAGCCTTGATAGTGAAGTTCTCATCCGCGAAGCAGATACGGCCCTCTATTACGCCAAATCCCAAGGACGGAACCGCTACCAGATTTATAAGTCAGCCCTGGTCGTCAAAACTCCCGAATTACTGCTGTTAGAGCAGCAACTCTACCATGCGGTCAACAACAACGAACTCCGGTTGGCCTATCAGCCACAAGTCGATCTCTGCACCGGGGCCCTCGTGGGCATGGAAGCCCTAGTCCGCTGGCAGCATCCCAAGCGAGGGCTTATTTCACCGGGTGTTTTCGTCCCGATCGCCGAGGAGAGCGGTCTCATTGTCAATATTGGCGAGTGGGTCCTGCGGGAAGCCTGCCGCCAAAACCAGCAATGGCAAATGATGGGCTTGCCACCCCTGCGGATGGGGGTCAACCTCTCACCCCAACAGTTTCGCCAGTCTCGTCTTGTGGAAACGATCGCCCAGGTCCTGGCAAAAACTGATCTAAGCCCCCAGTATTTGGAGCTAGAAATCACAGAATCCGCCGTAATCGAGGATATTGACTTTACCCAGTCCCTCATGCGGGAACTCAACCGTTTAGGGATTCAGTTGTCCATCGATGACTTTGGCACGGGCCATTCCTCCCTCAGCCGCCTCCAGTTTTTACCCCTCGATACCCTCAAGATTGATCAGTCCTTTGTGCGCGACTGGAGCCATAATTCCAAGGCTTCCCACATTATTGCGGCGATCGTTGCCCTAGGACGCAGTTTGGGTCTGACTCTGATTGCAGAAGGCGTAGAGCAACAAGAACAGCTGGAATTTCTCCGATCGATCCACTGTGACTATGCCCAGGGCTTTTTCTTCCACAGGCCCCTCTCGGCGGATCAGTTTACCCTCCTCCTCCGCCGGGAAAGTCGCCGGTTATGTCCGGAAAAGGCGAATTCGGCCTAGGATCGATCGCGCCCAGATCTAGGTTTACAGGCACTGACCGGCAGGGAGGCACCACCCAAAAGCCTAGCCCACTGGCCCATTACTAGCACTTTGAGCCAAGAACTCCCGAATCGGGGGCAAATCCAAAACCACCTCAAAATCAGGAATCGTAACCTTGGCTCCCGCCTGTTCCAGCTCCGCCGCGCTGTGGGTCGTGGTCACACCCACCGGATACAACCCCGCCCGCCTCGCAGACACCATCCCCGTCCGAGAATCCTCAAAGGCGATCGCCCGTTTTGCGTCATTTTCGCCTAGGTTCCGCAACCCTAGCTGGTAGGGAGCCGGATCTGGCTTAGCTGCCGTTGCCTCTTCCCCAATCACCAACGTTTCAATCCGATCGGCCAGTCCCAAGGTCGCTAACATAAATTCCGCATTGGCCCGGGGGGCATTGGTCACCACCCCATAGCGCAACCCCTGGGTCTCCAGCCAATCTAGAAATGCCAGCAGTCCCGGCAAAGGCCGAAGCTTTTCCGCTGCCCGTGTCCGAAACAAAGCCTCCTTGTGATCAGAGAACTGATCTACCCTATCCACAGGCCAATCCGGGAATAAATCCACCATTAAATCCCGATTTCTGCGCCCACTGATGTGGCCATTGTAAAACTGGGGCGTGAGAGTAATACTGAAACTTTCGAGGAGTTCTGCCCACACCTGGTAGTGAATTGGATCGGTATTGGCGAGGGTGCCATCGAGGTCAAACAGGATAGTGGTCAGCATTGGGGGTAGGAGTCCGTTCAGCGGTGCGAGGGTCGGGCGCAGGGGTGTCGGCAACGAGGCGGTTTTGGGAGAAGTGGTCTTGGGGAAAGAGCATCCTGGAAAGCAACTCGTCCTCCAGGAACTCTTCCGCAAGCAAGTCCTCGGGGAATGCGTCTTCCGGGAACAACCCATCGGGCAACCGCGCCACCTGATGCCACTCTTCCACCATGAAGGGCGGAACCGTCAAAACCGAAGGATGGCGAACATTCCGAATCGGTAGATAGAGCTTGAGGGGTAAATCCCGATCTTCCGTTTGGATAAAGGTGCTCAAATCGAACTGACTGGCATTTTCAGTCAGACTGGGCTCCTGGTCCGACACATTGGGAAATTCCCAAACCCGCTCCGGGCCAGTCACCACTTGCAAATCACGGGACTGGGAAGGGTAGCCCATCCCCGGAAACCCCACCAAACGCAAATGCAGGGCCGTCACCTGGTCCCCCTCCTGGCGCTTAAAGAAAATCGCCTGCCAGGCCTGGTCCCGATCGTCCCGAACACTGTGTTGCGATCGATAGATGGTCTGGGTGTCAGTTTCCAGGTAGGTGTGAATCGCGGCTTGGGCCGGGGCAGGGTGGCTGAGGCCAAGGGCGATCGACAGGCCGAGGAAAAGCAGCAGGCTTCCCAGACGGGGGAGAATAGGACGGGGAGTAGGGCGCATGGGCTTGTGAGGTTCTTGCAACAATGCTTTACAAAAGTTTACCGAACCTCACCCAAGGAATCAACTCCATCAAACAGCCACGCTATCAAATAGCCACACTGTCGAATGGCCACACTATACAAACGGCCACACTCAATCAAATAGCTGCGCCAGTTGATCCCAGCGCTCAAAATACCCCACCACCCGATAGGTCGGTTCTGGCCAAACCCGGATTAAGGTAGGAACCGCTTTAACTTGGTTAATTTCAGCCTGATCGGGGTACTTCACAATATCGACCACCCTGAGGGTATAGGGCACCGTGACATGGGCTTCCAACAGGCTATAGAGGTGTTGCAGAATCGTGAGCGTACTGGATCCATGGCCCGCAACGAATAGGCGCAGCACATAACTCCGATCGATCTCGGTCACCAGGTCCCGCTCCTCCATCTCGCCACCCGAGGGGCCACCATGGGCCCGATCCAGCACTGTGGCAGACTCTCCGGGGCGGAGGTTGAAGTCTGATCCGGGGGAGAAATCGGGGTTTGGATTGAAGCCGGGGTCGGGGTCTTCGTCGGAGCCGGAGCTGGAGCCTAAGTCAAAGCCTGAACCTGAATCTACGCCGGAGCCTGGGTGATTCCCCAAGGAACCCGATGGCCCCCCGATCGTCTCCGTTGAATCCATCGCTCGACGCACCCGATCGATCCGAGCAGATCCCCCATCCGCCCCCATCCGCCCCCCTCGCCTTGCAGCCGCACTAGGTGCCCCCCCCCGCCCCACAGCGGGCAGAGGCTGCACCAGGGTCGGCGGCCACTGGCTCAGGCTGTGGCGCACATGCTCCACCTGGGTCAGGTCTAGAATCCAATCCTGACGCTCCCACAGTTGGGGAAATTGACGACGATAGGGTAATAAAAAGCTCAGATCTTCCTGGCCCTGGGGGTTATCCAAACATCGCCAAGCGGGGGACGGCAGCTGAAACAACAAATTCAGCAGATGGCGATGGGGAAAGCTGGGACGGTAGGCTTCCGCGTAAATATGGCGAATTTGGGTCCGGGGATCCCACTGATAATCGATCGTGGCGGTGTAGATGGGCACCAAAAAATGGGGCGGTTCCGACAGGTGCCACACCTCCTGGATCGCCACACACAGGTCCAGGTGCCAATGTTGGCGGCGATCGGGATCGAGGCTGTAAACCAAATCTCCCCCAGGGGTGAAAAGCGCGATCGCCTTATAGCTCTGGGGGAGTGTCAACATAGAACAACCATAGGGCTAGCCCGTCGAGCAACTCGAAAAATCCAAGTCTTCGTCCTGTGACCCACGCACAAACCAGGGTTGAGTGGATTGGCTTTGCCGACTCACCCAATGCATCGAGGTGCCCGATAGGATTAACAGCAGAGAGGCCACAGCTCACCTGCACTGTACGTAACTCAGAGACGTAATCCAGGTACACAGTCCATCCGTGGGTTGGGGTTCAGACTCCTAGGGCATCTCGAAAAATCCCAATGGGTACCTCGATTAATGGGGTTGCGCGGCTTCGCCGCGCAACCCCATCCTGATTCTGCCGTGGGTACTGTGGTGAAAATCTGTATTAATCGAGGTGCCCCAATAAAAATCCTAAGCTGATCGTCAGACGCAGTATAGCAACCCCCCATCCACCATGCGCACCCTCTACCCCCCCATCACCCCCTATCACCAGGACACCCTTGCCGTGTCCGATCGCCATACCCTCTATTTTGAAGAATGTGGCAATCCCCAGGGGCAACCCGTCGTTTTCCTCCATGGAGGACCGGGGGGCGGCATCCAACCCCTCTATCGCCAGTTTTTTGACCCCCAACACTGGCGAGTGGTCCTGTTTGATCAGCGGGGCTGTGGCCGCAGTACACCCTACGGTGACCTGGAAGACAACACCACCTGGGATCTCGTCGCAGACATTGAGCGTCTCCGGGAACAGTTGGGGATCGATCGCTGGGTCGTCTTTGGTGGCAGTTGGGGCAGTACCCTTGCCCTTGCCTATGCCCAAACCCATCCCGATCGCTGCCGGGGCTTAATCCTACGGGGAATTTTCATGCTGCGGTCCCAGGAAATTCGCTGGTTCTACCAGGAAGGGGCCAACGCCCTCTTTCCCGATGCCTGGGAAGGCTATCTCGCCCCAATTCCACCGGAGGAGCGGGGGGATTTAGTCCAGGCCTATCACCGGCGGCTCACCAGCGATGATCCCGCTGTCCGCAACGAGGCAGCACGGGCCTGGTCCCGCTGGGAGGCAAGCGCTAGCAAGCTCATCCCCGACCCCAACCTCCAGCACCACTTCAGCCAAGATGCGTTTGCGGTGGCCTTTGCCCGCATTGAGTGCCATTACTTCATCAATGGTGGTTTTTTTGAAAGCCCAACCCAGTTATTGGACCATATCGATCGAATTCGCCACCTTCCCAGCGTCATTATCCAGGGGCGTTACGATGTGGTTTGCCCTGCGACCTCGGCTTGGGATTTGCATCGAGCATGGCCAGAGGCCGAGTTTCACCTCATTGCGGATGCGGGCCATTCAGCCACGGAGCCGGGGATCCTCTCCGCGCTCATTGAGGCCACCGATCGGGCCACAACCTGGCCTTAACTGG
>JAYKIB010000229.1:0-14637 GCA_035285005.1 Prochlorothrix sp. | reverse complement strand
CGGATTTGCTTCGGGATGTCCCATGGAGCGCATTGTATTCAGTATGTTTCACAACGGACGAGGCGTCGCTCAACACGTCCGGGTCCATAAAGGAAACGCCTGAAGCAAAGTTCAGGCGTAGTGTGGTGTGAGGAGTGAACAGAAACATCGTTAGATGTTTGCTGTTATGTCCATTCTATAGCGTTTCCCAGGTCTTTCGCAGAATCGATGGACGAGGAAACGTAAAATTTTGCTGTACGGGTACCGCGAAAATTCAAGGTGATATCTAAGGGCGGCTAACGCTTCGGTGAGGCTGAATATACGCCACCGGCGGTGGGGTACATCTTGATTCCCATACCTCATGCAACGAATAGCTGCGGTAGGACACCTAGATTAATGGGGTTGGGCGGCAAATCCGCCCAACCCCAACCCTGATTCTTGCGTGGGCTGTCTCCCAAAACGTTGGATTAATCGAGGTGTCCTGATGTCTGGTGGACTACCAGATATCCTAGGTTACTTGCCCATACCAAGCTGTTGAGCCTTCTGGTAAACCTTCCCTTCCGTCAACAAGGACGGGGCAATAACCACCTCAACTTCCTGCATCTCCTTCAGGTTTTTGGCCCCCAGGGTTCCCATGCTGGTTTGTAGTGCGCCCAGCAAATTATGGGTGCCATCGTCCAGTTGGGCTGGACCCCGGAGGATTTGTTCGAGGGTACCGGTGGTGCCGACACGAATCCGGGTTCCACGGGGTAGTACCGGGCTGGGCGTCGCCATGCCCCAGTGATAACCGCGACCGGGCGCTTCGGCGGCCCGGGCGAAGGGAGAACCGATCATGACACCATCGGCACCGCAGGCAATACATTTACAGATATCACCGCCGGTAATCAGACCCCCATCGGCAATGATGGGCACATAGGTGCCAGTTTCCTGGAAGAAGTCATCGCGAGCAGCGGCACAGTCTGCCACAGCCGTGGCCTGGGGAATCCCCACGCCTAGAACTCCTCGGGAGGTACAGGCGGCACCGGGGCCAATGCCCACCATGACGGCGGCGGCTCCAGCTTTCATTAAGCTCAGGGTTACGTCATAGGTGACGCAGTTCCCCAGGGCCACAGGCATGGGCATTTCTTTGCAGAACTGGGCCAGATCTAGGGGGGTCACGGAGGCGGGAGAGAGGTGGGAGGTGGAAACGACAGTGGCCTGGATGAAGACAATATCCGCCCCAGCTTCGGCGATCGCTGACCCAAAGCGAGCCGCTCCGGCGGGAGTTGCGCTGACGGCTGCAATGCCCCCCTGGGATTTAATTTCCTGAATACGCTGTTTGATCAGCTCCGGCTGAATGTCAACGGAATACAGTTCCTGCATCAGCGGCACAAATTCGGTGGGGCCAACGCTGGCGATGCGATCGAGGATGGGGTTGGGATCCGCGTAGCGGGTTTGGATCCCTTCCAAATTCAGAACACCCATGCTGCCCAGTTCACTGAGGCGAACCGCCATTTTGACATCCACCACGCCATCCATAGCGCTGGCAATAATGGGAATTTCTCGCTCAATATTGCCAATGGTCCAGCGGGTATCCGCAAGGCTTGGATCTAGCGTGCGCGGCCCCGGCACTAGGGCAATTTCATCAATGCCATAAGCTCTGCGGGCAGTCTTGCCCCGTCCAAGTTCAATATCCACTCAATTGCCACTCTCTAAACTATTCTGTTTAGCCTACCAAATCTTCTCCCGAGGACCTCGAAAAATCCAAATTTTCGTCCCGTGACCCGTGCCAGAGTCAGGGGTATGGCAACTGCCAAGGTGCGAGGGATTGCGAGGGATAAGGTGACAGGCCCTAGGGTTTGGACGGGGTAGAAAAGCGGCGTTTGAACGGGCCAAAAGCCAAGGTTTGGACATCATCCACCAGGGTGTAGAGCACCGGTACCACCAACAAACTCAAAATTGCATCGGCAATGAGTCCACCAATAATGGCCACCGCCATCGGTTGCCGCAACTCTGCTCCAGCGCCCCAGCCCAAGGCGATCGGCATCATGCCCAGGATCGTGGAAAGGGTGGTCATGATGATGGGACGCAAACGCACGGGACCGGAGTGGAGGACAGCGCGGGTCCGATCGATGCCAACCCGCCGCAGTTGGTTGGTGTAGTCCACGAGAATGATCACATTTTTGTTGACGAGACCCATGAGGAAAATCATGCCCAGGATCGAAATCATGCCGAAGTCGCTGCGGGTCACCAACAGGGCCAGCACCGCGCCGATGACCGACAGGGGCAGGGCTAGAATAACCACCAGCGGATCCAACAGACGACGGAAGAGGAGCAGCAACAGAACCGCGATCGCTCCGACCGATAAACCAATTACCTGTAGGAAACTCTCCAACACTTCCGTGCTCCGGCCCGAGTCCCCCCGCAGATCGATCGTCACCCCCGGCGGCAAAATCTGTTCCGCTTCAGTAATCACCCGGTTGGTCGCCTCCCCCAGGGCCTGTCCCTGGGCCAGATTCGCCCAAATATAGGCCACCCGATCGCCCTCCAGGTGTTCCACCTCCCGCCGTCCCCCAAAGGCTTGGTCATCTCCCGTTGCAGTCACATCTACCAGGCCCACGCCTTGCTCTAGCAAGCGCTGCTTGACGGTTTGGACGAGATTGACCAGATCCTCCAGATTTTCACCCCGAAAGGCCACCTTGAGGGGTTTTTCTCCGCCCGTATCGACAAACTTGATATCCTCCACGCTGAGGCTGATGCCCTCCAGAGCGGGGAGGGACGATCGCAGTTGTTCCTGCACCTCGATCGTGGTCTGCTCTCGATCGTCCCGCAGTTTCACATAAAGCCGTCCCTGGTTAATCGCTCCCCGTTCCCCCAGGATGGTGTAGACCGAGGCCACGTTGGCATTGGCCTGTACCACCGGTTCCAACTGCTGGACCATGGTACGGGACTCGGCCAAGACTAGGGGAGCAAACTGGGCTTCTGGGGACTCCTCCGGGGCCACCTCATCTGCCTGAATCCCCTGGGGCGGTAAATCCAGCACCACAATACTTTCCCCTGCCTTGATATCGTCGGGGCCTTGGCGGCGGTTAATGCGGGCCAGCACTGGCCAGCGATCGGCGGATCCCAAGTAGCGATCGGCAATATCCGCCAAATTTTCCCGAGGTCGGACCACGTAGGAACGTACGGCCCGTCGTCCCAGGGTCTTGAGGGTATCGAGTTGGGCCTCATTTAAGCCTTCTAGCAGGGCCGCGTAGCCCTGGAGTTCTTCCTGACTTTCCGTCTGGGTTTCCTGCACATCTTCGGGAGAGGTCTGGGCTTCAGTCTGGGTTCCGGTTTGAGTTTGGGTTGCAGTCTGGGTTTGGGACGTAGTGATGTCTGGGTCCGATTCCGTCTGAGCCGATCCCGTTTGCTCGCCTGATGTTTGCTCGCCTGACGTTTGCTCGCCTGTTGTTTGATTCGGGTTGGTCGGGAATTCCCCTGATCGATCGGCAGGCCCCCGATCGGCAGCTATCCCCGCTTCCGTACCCGGATCCCCATCCCCAGCTTGATCCTCCGCTTGGACCGTTTCAAACTTCGCCCGGAGCGTCTTTTCCAGGTAAGACGGACTAATCTCGTAGGTGACATTAAAATCACCCCGATCCAATTGGGGAATGAATCCCTGGGGAATCAGTGGAATTAGGGCGATGCCAAGCCCTAGGCTGATCATGGCGAGCAGAATCACGACCCACCGCGCCCTCAGTGCCCACCTCAAAATTCGGCCATATCCCACCACGGCATATCGCCATAACCCGGTGTGGGCCGGTTCCAGGAGGAAATGATCGGGACTGGCGTGGTGGGGGGAGGGGTCGAGGGTCGCAGAGGACCGGGAATGGGCCGCCGCCGACCCAGGGGAATAGGACGGGGTGCCCAGTCGAGCACTAGGGTTAGGGCTGGCAGCAGCATGGGGGCGATCGTCCGCTGGGGGGACGCCATAGTGACCTTCGGTGACCCACTCGCCGTTGGGAGCATTAACCGGTTTCCAAGGCTGGGCAGTATGGGACTGGGGATCGGTCACATAGGGGCCTTCGGGGGACTCGTTCCAGGCCACCGTGTTTCCGATCGGCTCCACCTTGCGCCGCAACCAAAAGGCCGCCAACACCGGCGACAGGGTCCGGGCCGCCAGTAATGACATCAGCACCGCCACGGAAATGGTCACCCCAAAGGGCTTGAAGAACTGGCCCACCACGCCCCCCATCAGGCCCACGGGCAGAAAAACCGCCACGATCGTCAGGGTTGCGGCCGAAACCGTGAGACCAATCTCCTGGGTTGCATGGAATGCGGCCCGACGCGGCGATTCGCCCCCCTCAATATGGCGGACAATATTTTCCACATCAACAATGGCATCATCCACAATGATGCCAATCACCAGGGCCAGGGCCAGGAGGGTAATGGTCTCCAGGTTGAAGCCAAACAGCGCCATGGCGATGCAAGTGCCCAGCAGGGAAACCGGGATCGCCATCGCGGTAATGAGGGTGGCGCGCCAACTGCCTAGGAACGGGAAAATGACCAACACCGCCAGCACGATCGCCAGTAGGAGCGCATCAATGGTGGCCTGGGTTGCCTCCCGGATATACTCCGCCTGACTGGCCGCCAATTCCACTTCCAAATCCGGCTGTCGGCGCTGGAGTTTCGCCATGGCCTGTTCCACCTGGGCCACCACTTCCAGGGTATTGGCTTCTCCTTCCTTAACCACCTGGATCGCGATCGCATCCTCGCCATTAAACCGCACGAGCGTCGGTCCCCCCAGGGGGGTAGCGCGCCGATCGGCCCGTGCGGTTTCCAGGTCCACTGCACCCAACAGTTCCACCCGCAGCACCCCTTTGAACTTGCGCAGCACCGGCAGAATCTCGGTGCTGGCCTGCTCATAGAGCGCTTCCCGATCGCGGCCCCGCAGAATATAGCTGATTGCAGCGGATTCGTTGAGATTAAAGGGGATAATTCGGTAATTAGTGCCTTCAGGCAGTTCCTCCCTTGCCGTAGCCCGTCCCAGGAGATATTCCACCTCCTGGCCACTTTCCTTGAGGGTGGTGCCCAGTTCCTGAAACGAGAGGCGCACCACCGATCGACCGCCGTAGGTTGTGGAGGAAATACTTTTGAGTTGATTGGCCTGGGTTAGCCATGCCTCCAGGGGGTTCGTGAGTTCGGCCTCGGTTTCGAGCACATCTTCCAGGGGAACCGTGGCATCCACCACCACGATCGGGAAAGTGACATCGGGGAAGAGCGCATATTTGAGCGAACTGAACGCCAGCAGTCCCGCCACGGCCACCGCGATCCAGAAACTGAGGGTGAGCCAAGGGTGATTGAGCGCAAACCGAGACAGGCTGAAGGACGATCGACGGGGGGGACGAGATGGTTGCACAGGGGCTGGCGGGGTAACAGGCACGGGTGCAGGGGGACGCAAGGATGGGAACCTCAGGGGAATCGGAAGGAAAGTACGGGGAGGGAGTCTGAGGAGAGCGCGAAGGCCGGGAGATGGGTGTCAGGACTGAAGCAGCACCGGTTAGGGAGGTTGGGCAGCCGCTGCGTGCTCTACATCCGGATTGCTCGCAATCCCAGTTTCCCCAACACTGGATCCCAAGAGTAGGCCAGCCTAGGGCAACAGACAGATATCTTGCGGAGTGCCCCCCCCGCGCTGCGGGGGGGCACTCCGTAAACTTGTCGCAACCAACTAGACGGTTGTCATAAAGCCAAAATTGTCTCCATTTTACCGATCCATGGCCCCCTTCGGGCACCTCGATCCAGGCAAATCTCTGTCCTACGATCCACGCAAGAATCGGGGTTATGGCATGCGATACAGCCGCACAACCCAATTAGTCGAAAGCCCCCCGCGGGGGACCGATCGTCCCGAAGTCGCGATCAAGTCCCGATCGGGATCCGGGGGGTAAAGTCCATGGCTTAATCCGGACGATCGATTGGACGATTGATCCAAAAACTGTTACGATCGATACAGAAAAACGTCATATTTATCCTTTCAGATCCACCGACTCGCCTCAGGATCTGGACCTAACCCCCAGGAGATGTTCTATGAAAGCCCTTCATTGGTTCCCAAGTCCTGTATCCCTGCACCTACCCCCATTACACATCGGGGTCCGTCTGCACCAAGGACTCGAATTTCTACTCAATCATCTAGCTGGGGAAGAGAGCACCGAACCCCAAATTTGGCAGCACCAGGATCGCCAGGGCCACGAGTGGTTTGAGGTTTATGAACCCCACAGCCATCACCATTTTTGTTTTAGCTCTGAGCAGGAAGTACGGGACTGGCTCGATCAGCGGTTTTATCTTTGAAAAAATGTTTGAAAGCTTCGGCTAAGGACCGCGGGCTCTTGCCGAATCCTCCCCTTTTGTAAAGGTAGGCGTGGGGAGGATTCTTTTAGGTTTGGACACCTCGATTAATTAGAATTTCCGCCGGGTGACCCACGCAAGAATCAGGGTTGGGTTGTGTGGCAAAGCCGCACAACCCAATTAATCGAGGTGACCGATCATTATGAACACATCAAGGTGTTCTATTGGGCACCTCGATGCGTTCAAATTTCGACCGCAGTGCCCACGGCAGAATTAGGGTTGTGGCCGGCGGCGAAGCCGCCGGCCACAATTAATGGAGGTGCCCTATTGCTGTTGGGCACCTCCATTAGGGCACCTCGATTTATTCAAATTTCGACCGTATTGCCCACGGCATAATCAGGGTTGTGGCAGGCGGCGAAGCCGCCTGCCACAATTAATCGAGGTGCCCATTAATACAAATTTTCACCGCAGTACCCACCGCAGAATCAGGGTTGGGTCGCGCGGCGAAGCCGCGCGACCCCATTAATCGAGGTGCCCTGCTCGTAGCTGTTTGTAATAGAGCAAGCCGCTATGGATTGTGCCCCACGACATGCGAGACTTACGTCCCAAACCTGCCTTGGACAACGGGAACGGGGCGGCTGCAGCCCCAGAGATTTAGACGAAAAAATTAAGACTTCACAGGCAAAGTGTCCCATCGCCAACCTTGCCCCGTATCGTGAACCGCAGTTTTGAACGATTCAGTATTCTGTGAATATGGGTGAAAAACGGCGTATTGGTATTTTGACCAGTGGTGGCGACTGTGCGGGCTTAAATGCCGTGGTCCGGGCAGTGACACACCGAGCGAGCGGGTTGGGCTGGGAAGTGGTGGGGATTCAAGAAGCCACAAATGGGCTCCTGTCTCGTCCTCCCCGCGTCCTTCCCCTCAACTTCGATCGGGTGGATGGTATCCTCACCCGAGGCGGTACCATCCTCGGCACCACGAATAAAGGGAACCCCTTCGCCTTTCCCATGCCCGACGGAAGCGTAATCGATCGATCCCCTGAGATGATCGAGGGCTATCACCAACTGGGATTATCGGCTCTGATTGGCATTGGCGGCGATGGTAGCTTGGCAATTCTACGCAAGTTAGCCCAGCAGGGGGGCTGGAACTTGGTGGGGATCCCCAAGACGATCGACAATGATGTGGGGGCTACGGAGCGATCGATCGGTTTTGATACAGCGGTCAACATTGCCACGGAAGCTCTCGATCGGCTCCACTTCACCGCCGCCAGTCACAGCCGGATCATGATCGTGGAAGTCATGGGCCGCGATGCGGGGCACATCGCTATCAGTGCCGGGATTGCCGGAGGGGCGGATATTATCCTAGTCCCAGAGATCCCCTATACCCTGGAGAGTATTGGCCGCAAAATCAAGGAAAACCAGGATCGGGGCAAGAATTACTCGTTAATTGTAGTGGCTGAAGCCGTTAAAACCGCTTCGGGCGAGACCGTAACCGTAACCGATGGTTTAGGAGAATGTCGGCTCCGAGGTGTAGGTCAATATTTATCGGAACAACTCTGTAGTCGCTTTGGGGCGGAGACTCGCGTTACGGTATTAGGCCACACCCAGCGGGGCGGAACCCCCTCTCCCCTCGATCGACTGATCGGATCAGCCTTTGGGGTCGCAGCGGTGGAGTTAATCGCCCAGGAAAAGTATGACCATATGGTGACGTGGCAGCAGCGGCAGGTCCTCAGTGTACCGATCGAGGAAGCGATCCAAACCTACGCAACCGTGGACCTCAATGGTCCCTTGGTCAAGACTGCCCGGGGTTTGGGGATTTGCCTCGGTGATGAGTGATGTCATAGGTCAATCGGCGATCGACAGGGGGAGTGAGGGGGATTCGGCAAGGGCCTACGGCCCTTGGCCGAAGTTTCCAAACATCCTCTTAGCCGAAGTTTCCAAACATCCTCTATAAGATCTAGAGGTCTGGGGCGTGAACCCCTCGCATAGCGAGGGGCGACACCTTCGCCTCTAAGGAGATACTGACCTCAGCGTGGAGCGGCTTTACCGATCGTCCCATTGGATGAATCGGGGTGCCCGTTTGTTGGTATGGTGTGTTTTCTAATGCGTTGCTGTTCCCCATGCCCAAACCCGCGATCGGCATCCGCAGCGCCCAGGAACGGGCAGAACGGATCCAAGGACAAATTCACGTTTACGATGGCACCGGCAAGGGGAAGTCCCAAGCAGCCCTCGGGGTTGTGTTACGGTCCATTGGCCTCGGGATTGCCAGTAACCAGCCCACCCGGGTATTACTGTTGCGGTTTCTCAAAGGTCCCCGCCGAACCTATGACGAAGATGCCGCCATTGCTGCCCTGCAACGCGGATTCCCCCACCTCATTGACCAGGTGCGCACGGGTCGCGCCGAATTCTTTGGCCCCGAGGCCATTACCCGCTTCGATCGCCTGGAAGCCCAACGGGGTTGGGATGTGGCCAAGGGGGCGATCGCGTCGGGGCTCTACTCAGTAGTGGTTTTGGATGAACTCAATCCGGTGCTGGATTTGGGGCTGCTGCCCGTGGAAGAGGTGGTTGCGACCCTACGCCGCAAACCGGATCATCTGGAGGTGATTGCCACGGGTCGGGGAGCCATGCCCCAGCTGTTGGATATTGCCGATTTACACTCGGAAATGCGGGCCCATCACCATGCAACCGCCGAGGTCTCCGGTATTTCCGGCATTGAGATTTACACCGGAGATGGCAAGGGCAAGTCCACCAGTGCCCTGGGCAAGGCGCTCCAGGCGATCGGGCGTGGCATTAGTCAGGACCAATCCCATCGGGTTTTAATTTTGCAGTGGCTCAAGGGGGGCAGCGGCTACACGGAGGACAGCGCGATCGCGGCGCTGCAGCAGAGTTATCCCACCCTGGTGGACCACCAACGATCGGGACGGGATGCGATCGTCTGGCGCGGTCAGCAGCAGGAAATTGACTACGTGGAGGCGGAACGGACTTGGGAGATTGCCCATACGGCGATCGCGTCGGGGTTATACAAGACGATTATTTTGGATGAGCTCAATCCCACGGTGGATTTGGAGTTATTGCCCCAGGAACCGATCGTCCATGCGCTGCTCCGGAAACCCCGTGATACCCAGGTCATCATTACGGGGCGCTGTAAGAAAACCCCGGCCTATTTCGATCTAGCCAATGTCCATTCTGAGATGATCTGCCACAAGCACTATGCCGAAAAGGGGGTAGATCTGAAGCGGGGGGTTGATTTTTAGCGATTGTCTTGGCTGGGGTGTCTCGCTACCCTAGTTGAATGACAAAGAATAATGCATGGGGCGCGAAAACTGCGCTCCTACCAGGTGTTTGGAATCCCGGCGGTCAAGTTGCCGGACCTGCCCTCTGGTTAAGTTCTAGTTGATTTCTGGTTAATTTCTGGTGAGCTAGCCCATGCGTAGTCGATCGCGATCGAAACCCAATCGGTTTCAAACCTTCTTGTCTCCCTGGCAAGACATGGACAGCTTCCTCCTGCTGTTGACCGTCGCCCTGACCGTACTGGGCGGCATCATGATCCGCAGCACGGAATTAAAAGGGGGGTGGACCGAATGGTGGCAACACTGGCTAACGGGTGCTCTCGGCTTAGCCCTCACCTTGGGTTTGACCCGATTCCGCTATGAGTACCTGTTGCGCTGGCAGTGGATTGTCTATGGCACCACCTGTGTCTCCTTGCTAGCCGTGCGCTTTGTGGGTACCGAAGCCCTGGGGGCCCAACGCTGGATCTCGATCGGCGGGTTTAATGTTCAGCCCTCGGAGTTTGCCAAGCTGGGTGCAATTATCGTCCTCGCCGCTAGCTTGAGTGTCCACACGGCGTCCACCCTCTCCGGCCTTGCCCGTGCCCTTTTAATCATTTCCCTACCCTGGGCCTTAGTTTTTATTCAGCCGGATTTGGGCACATCCCTAGTCTTTGGTTGCGTAACACTAGTGATGCTCTACTGGGCCAATGCGAACCCCGGCTGGCTTCTAATTATGGGGTCACCACTGATCTCGGCAATTCTTTTTGCCCAGTATCTTCCCACCTGGTTTGCTTGGGTCGCCCTGGTTACACTAATCGCCTGGAAAACCCTGCCCTGGTCCCAGCTGGCAGGACTTGTTGTAATGGTGGGTAACTTGCTGGCGGGTGGGCTGGGGAACTGGCTCTGGTTTAACCTCCTGAAGGATTACCAGCGCGATCGACTGATTCTTTTCATGGATCCTGACAAAGATCCCCTGGGCGGCGGCTATCACCTGATCCAGTCCCGGATTGCCATCGGGGCCGGAGAGATGTGGGGCCGAGGACTCTACCATGGCACCCAAACCCAGTTGGACTTTATCCCCGAGCAGCACACGGACTTTATCTTTTCCGCCATTGGCGAGGAATTAGGCTTTGTGGGCGCGGGGTTAACCCTGGTTATTTTTTGGCTCATTTGCCTTCGCCTGGTTGTTATCGCCCAGAATGCCAAGGATAATTTTGGATCCCTGCTGGCGATCGGGGTGTTGGGGATGATTGTGTTCCAGTTGATGGTGAATGTGGGCATGACGATCGGCCTTGCGCCGGTTACGGGAATTCCCCTGCCCTGGTTAAGTTATGGTCGATCGGCCCTCTTGACCAACTTCATTGCGATCGGCCTGGTGGAATCAGTGGCCAACCATCGCCACCGTGGCAAAAATATGTTTTAGACCGAGGCCCCAGGGGGCCGGGGTAATGTCACCCCCTCAACCAATGCCCATCCTCCCGAGCCAACGTCCCACCCCTGACCCCTTTCCTGACCCTCGGATCTCCCTCCCCCAGGATGTCCCCAGAAGAACCCCATGGATCCCCTGCCCAGTTCACCCTTCCAAGACTTTTTAGACCCCACCTTTCCCTGGCCTCGGTTACCCCGCCTTCAGCGTCGCGTCCGGCTGGGCCCATTGCCGGCCACTGCCCTAACCAGCACGATCGGCCTCGGGTTCGCGATCGGCGGCATCAACATGGGGCTAAACCTCGACCTTTGGCCCGACTGGGTCACTCGCTATCACGGTAGCCTCAGCCTTCTATTACTACCGATCCTAATCTGGGGCCTACGTCAAGCCCAGGACCCCCTGGCCACCCATCTCGGATCCCTCAATGGCCGGGTGGCGGAACTAGTGGCCCTCATGATATTGGGGTGGGGCTGGCCCCAGTTGGGCCTAGGGTTGGGAACTTGGGGCGATCGCCTGCTGGCAGCGCTACCGGTGGTCCAGCCCTGGGGCCTAGAGCCACTCATGGGGACGGTGTGCCGATGGACGCTGATTCTGGGGGGCCTCAGTCTGCTCGTGGCCCCCTGGGTTTGGGATCTGCTGCTCCGATACGGCTACCAAGCCCACCCCTACAATCCCAAAACCCTGCGCCTCGATCGACCCGAAACCAGTCAAATTCTGCGGCGTTTCTTCTGCCAACGCCATCGCCTCACCCTCGGCACCCTCACCGTCGTTCCCACCCCCCTGCCCCTGGTTTTGACCTATGGCATCTTGCCGCGCTGGACTCGTGTGGTTGTGAGCCAGGGACTTCTAGACACCCTAGAGGATGAAGAACTGGCCACGATCGTGGCCGGAGAGTTGGCCCTGGTGGACGATCGGAGTGCCTGGATTTTGCCCAGTCTAGGCCTATGGCTCCAAGCCCCCTATGGCCTGTACTGGCTCTGGAGCAGCTGGGGAAGCCAATGCCAACGACGGGCCTGGGGCCTACCGGCGATCGCCCCACCTCGACGGATCACCACGGACGAGATCCCGCCCCCAATCCGACCCCGGCTCCCCCGTAAGCCCCAGTATTGGCCCTGGCAGGTGGGAGCCTGGATCTGTGGCCTCCTTGCGGCGGTCAGCTATGGAGTATTTAAGCTGTGGCGCTGGCCTCTCCTTGCCGTGGCACGGGTGCGATCCACCGTGGCCGATCGGGGAGCAACCGAGGGGAGTTGTAATCCCAACGGCTACAACCGCGCTCTACTGAAACTGGCCCTCAAATTGGGGCAATGCCTCGAACGGGAGCAAGGCACCCCTCCCCTCCTGGAAAGTTTGGAACTCTGCCAACCCCTCAGCTACCTCAGCGCCCAAACCGCAAGCCAGTGTGCCTACGCGGCCCAGGCAGCCTGTGCCCCAGTCCCCACCCTCATGCTGTCCGCCCCGGACGCGCCCGCAGAACCCGACACTCCGGCCCCTTCCCCGTTGCCCCCTCTGTCTCCGGCCGCCGCCGCCACCCCAGCCGCATCAAACTTGCCCCCCCTCTTACCCGCTACCCCCCAACGCGATCGTCGCCTGGAAACCTGGCTCACCTACCTCTCCTGGGATTGTCGCAACCCTCAGCGCCACTGGCTCAGCCTCAACCACAGCCAGCCCCCCCTGGGCGATCGACTGAGCACCGTCAACCACTACAGCCAACGTTGGAAACTAGATCCCGCTTTTCCCCTTCCCTCTCCGATGGATCCCCTCACCCCTCCAGTTGCAGCCTGGTGGCATGATCTGCGGCGACCCCAATCCCGCTATAAATTGCCCCAAATTCAGCGGCAACTCCTGGGTCTCTGGCGCGAGTGGCAACGGCTCGCCCTGCAGGGATCACCCTTTGGGGGTGTGGGTTTGGGCCTGGGTTTAGGGCTTTTATTCTGGTTCCTGGGTGCCCTACTGAATCTGATGGGTCTCTGGCAAGTGTCCTGGATTTGGGGCGATCGAACCCTACTGTGGGCCACCATTCCCCTCGGAATCTGTGGGGGCATTATTCTGCGTAACAATGTCTTTTTCCCGGACTTTGCCAAGCGCATTCTAACCACGGATCCGGACTTTCAATGGCTACTGGTGGACGATCGACGCTTGCCCTATGAATCCGTTGCCATTCGCTGGCAGGGCCGCATTGTGGGGCGATCGAGTTGGGCCAACGGCCTCGGTCAAGATGTTTGGCTCACCACCCCGATCGGTCTCGTCAAACTGCACCACACCAGCCGCCTAGGCCTCCTAGGTCTGCTCTACTCGCGCCATGCCCCCCAGGACTGGATGGGGCATACGGTGGTGGTCCAGGGCTGGCTCCGCCGGGGTACCACTATCTGGATCGACGTGGATTTACTGCGAACTCCCACGGGGGCCATGGTGCAGGGTCACCATCCGCAATGGTTACTGGTGCTGGCAACGATCGCCCTGGGCATTGGGTTACGATCGCTGGCTCGCTAACCTAGGGCGTATCATCAATTCACGATCGAACCCTTACCGCGACCGCAAACGCTCTTTGCATCCCTCCCTCTCCCCCAGGGAGAAGGGCTAAAACCAAAACCCGATTTTATCGTTACTCCCCCTCGCCCATGTTGAGAGAAGGCTGAGGGGCATCGAACTGACGGGAGCACCTCGACTAATCGAGGTGCCCGTGTGTTAATTGTGGTGTGCTTGTGGTGTGCGGCGAAGTCGTACACCACAATCCTTACTCTGTTGAGGTGGGGCTACAGGGGGTTCCCCGAGCGGCGGGAAAGCCCAGAGGGGAGCCACTGTCCAGAGATCCGGTTCATCGTTTGTCGGCTAATCTAGAATTAGCTTAAGATTAGCTTAAGTGCTGATGCACAAATCCCAAGCTTGAGATCAGACGGAAAGCCTCAAATAACCCCAGCGGGATACTCCAAGGTTTAGGTGCGACAGGGCCCCCCGTAATCCCTGTACCTCATACAACCGATAAGCGCTATAGCCCACACAAAAGTCAGAGTGGGGAGCGATCGGCAAAGCCATCCCCCCAAAGACATTGAGTATCCACCAAACAGTCCCCCCTCCTAGCCCCTTGATCCTGAGTGAGAGAGACTCCAAATGCTACCGATTGATGCCAGTGTCTATTCCCAGCAGCCGACTAAGATTGGTCATCCTGACTCCCATGTCTGCGTGTTAATTGTTGAGGATGAAGGTGGCGTCCGATCGTACAAACTAGAGCGCGCCATTTATACCATTGGTCGATCGCCCGAAGCCCACATCCGCCTCTACGGCAAAACCTGCTCTCGCAAACAGGCGACACTCATCCAGACCCACCATTCTCCTCGGTCTGACCAGAATGGCCCCACCAGCGATGCCACCCATCACCACTCGGTGATCGCCAGAGTCACTGCAACCGGGGCCACCGACTCTTCCCCCCACCTGACAGCTAGCCATCAGCAGATGCGCGCCCGATCCTACAAAATCTTTGACGGAGATCTGGCCAGCCAACGCCCCAGCGCTAATGGGACCGTGGTGAATGGCTACCAGGGTAAGCGCAAGAAAAAAGAGTCTGTAATATGCTAGGGATCACCCCTGTCCCCCTCTGCCGGAAAAGTTTCATGACCAAAGGCTTTATATCTACCCCAGAACCCTCGAAACCGAAAGCAAAGG
>JAYKIB010000228.1:0-12730 GCA_035285005.1 Prochlorothrix sp. | reverse complement strand
GAAGCCTATCAAGCCAGTGGTGGATCGGCGAATACCTCAGTAGACCAATGATCTGGCTATTTTCTCCCACTGGCCTATGCAGTGCCTCCCATTTGGCTATTTCGTCGAAAGTGGGATGCTCCCAATGAGTTCGATCGCCTCACGCTGGAGAATGAGCTGACGGACCTGAATTCGGAGTATCAACTCTTTGATGAGTCGGTGGTGCCCCAGCGCAAGCGCCTTCGAGAAGCCCAGGCGATTCTAGTCGCCCACCAATCGGTGCTGGCAAAGCGTAAAGGAGTACCGTTGGACGGAGGCCAATCTGAGTTAGATCTGACGCCGGTCCTCGATCAAGTCACGGCGCAGCGACAGGTCTATGAGGAGGCTTTGGCGGTTGTGCATGGCCAAATTGACCAGGTTCAGGGGCAAATTGCAGCCCAGGAAGGGGAAATTACAACCCAGGAAGCCCAGCAGCAGCAGGCTCGCCAGGAAATTGAGGGTCTGGAAGCGGATCTGCGCCAACAGCAGGCGAGTTTGGCCCAACTTTGGGGCAAGCTCAATACCTACCAAGAGCTCCTGCAGCCCACCAATGAGACCTTGAATGCCCTAGAGCAACAGTTGCAGGGATTACAACAGGAAGTCGATCGGGTCCAGGAGTTGGGGGGGTACCAATCCCAATTACTGGCGGAAATGAACCAGTCCCTGACGGAACTGGCTGCATAAGCAGCTGCCGCGCAGGGTAATGGGTCCCATGATCGGTTTAACTCGATCGAGACAGCAGACGGGACAGCCCGGGAAGACGCGGATGGCCCTGACCCAGACAGTTATCACAGTGGCCGCAGCGCGCCTGGGTGGGCGTAAAGCCAAACGCCCGTAGGAGTTGCCCCCAGCGACATTGGGAACTGTGGAGATAGTGGGCCATGACTTGGCTGGGGTTCTCGGGCTGCGACAGTCGAGGTGGGAAAGCGGATCGGACTGGAGCGGCGGGGGACGGGGGTGGGTCAACTAAGCGATAGGTGAAGGGATCCTGCCACTGGAGTCGATCGAGACTGTGCAATACCCCTAAAGCCATGGCTCCCTTGGGAAATTGGGCGGTGACTGCCTTCAGGGTTCCCTCCCTCGGAATTTGGCGAGCGAGTTTAAGGGCGGCTTGATACTGTTGTTGCTGCTGTGTTTGAAAAAACCGCCACCGCTGCCGATCGCTAGGATCCAGCCATCCCGTTGGCTCACTCACCAGGGCGATCGCCTCTGCGGCTTGACCATCCCGTCCGGCCCGTCCCACCTCTTGGATATATTCCGCGAGCAGTAGGGGCACCTGGTAGTGAATGACCCAGCGCACATTGGGCTTGTTGACCCCCATGCCAAAGGCATTGGTCGAGACCACGAAGGGGAGGCGATCGGCCATCCAGTCCGCTTCAATGTCGCGCCGCTCTCCGGCAGTCAGTCCCCCATGGTAAGCACAGGTGTGGTGGCCTAGGTGCCGTAAACGTTGGGCTAAGGCTTCCCCGTCTCGGCGGGTTCGCACATAGACAAGACCGGAGGGGGTCCGATTCTGGGGCGTACGCTGTTGGTGAAGGTAGCGGTGAATGGTCTCCCAGCGTTGGCGCGGTGACCAGGTGCATTGCACCCGTAGGGTGAGATGGGGGCGGTAGGGATCGAGGAGAAACTGGCGTGGGGTCCGGAGTTGGAGGGCACGGCAGAGGATGCGTTGGGTGGATCGATCGGCGGTGGCGGTGAAAGCCGCGATCGCCAGGGGATCCGTCTGATGTTGCCCTAGGGCAGGGCGCACACTGCCCAAGCGCCGATAGGCGGGACGAAAGGTATCACCCCACTGGGCAAGGCAATGGGCCTCATCCAGAATTAACCCCCGCACGGTGATCGTCGGCTGTAGTAAGCGCTGCCACACCGGTGGGCTAAAGAGTGTTTCGGGGGAGAGATAGAGTAGGCGCAGTGTGCCGTGCTCTAGATGCTTAAGGGCTTGTTGGCGCTGGGATTTGGCCAACTGACTATGGAGCACCGCCGCAGGCAATTGTTTGGCCTGGAGTTCGGCCACCTGATTTTCCATCAGGGCGACCAGGGGCGAAATGACCAGGGTTAGGCCGGTTTGGAGCAGGGCCGGGAGTTGAAAGCAGATGGATTTGCCGCCACCGGTGGGCATTACCACCAGGGCATCCTGGCCGCTGAGGAGGGTTTGAACAATTTCACCCTGGGGCGATCGAAAGTCATCGTAGCCCCAGACACGCTTAAATTCTGCCCGTGCGCGCTGAAAGTCATTGGAGTTGGAGTCAGGGCTAGGACTAGTGGAAACTGGTGGATGATTCATGCAGAAAGGAGAGAAAACACCGGAACACCTTGCTGGTGTGGGGTGTGGGCGGCGAAGCCGCCCACACCCATTCATCGGGGGACTTTATAAAAAGACCCAGCGCGAAAAGGTTGCCGCTTGGCCACACGCCTTCTCGTCCTCGTCCAGTAGGGTCCAGACGATCGCCTTCTCAATCCGAAACCGCTGCTGGGTTTTGGCGATGCGAATGCCGGAATAGCAATCCACAAATCCCTGGTGCTTCACCGCCTCCAAAAACTGTTCCCGTTCCGCTCGATTTGGGGGCTCGGCGGAGAGCCGCGATGGCATACTCGTTAACTCAACCCATGTCATCGCAAACAGGGCCATGGCCTGCTGGTTCCCATAGGTGTACACCGGATCGGGTGCATTGTTGTGGGCTAACACCGCAAAAGGAGCCTCAACAATCTGTTGCGCTAAATCCCGATCGCTATAGCCCTGGGGCGCGATTAACTCTTGGCCCGTCCAATATTTATAACTCCGACGCAGCAAACTCACATGCTCTACGAGATAGCGGTTTTGGGCGCTCGGTTTCGGAAAAATAGACATGATTGCAGTGCGGTCCCGATCGGGGGGTGGTGAGAGCAGACGGGCGGGATCGAGGTCAAGTGCCCTAGGGCCGTGTAGTCCGCAGAGTGGGTAGGCGACCCGCTGGAGTCCTTAACCCTGGGCAACGAGGGCAACAAAATTATCGATAATCTGGAGACCCGTGCCGGATGACTTTTCAGGGTGAAATTGGGTGGCCAGGAGATTGCGGTGGGCGATCGCGGCGGTAATGGACTGACTGCCATGGGTTACCTTGGCAGCGGGGACAGATGCTTCCGTCGGATCCACGTAGTAGGAGTGGACAAAATAGGCCCAGGCGGGATCGGGTAATCCGTGCCAGAGGGGACAGTGGGGCTGAGTGTACTCCAGAATATTCCAGCCCATGTGGGGAATGGTGAGATTGGGTTCCGATCGAAAATGCCGAACCCAGCCTGGGATGATGCCTAACCCGGGCTCCTGACCTTCATCGCTCCCCTCAAACATAATTTGCATCCCTAGGCAGATGCCCAAAAAGGGTTTATCTGTGGCCGCAATATCCTGAAGCGGCTTGATGAGGTCCCGCGATCGTAGGTGTTGAATTGCGGGGTCAAAGGAGCCCACACCGGGTAAGACCACCGCATCAGCGGTAGCCATCACCTTGGGATCCTCGGTCACTTCTGGGGTTGCCCCTGAGTTGGCCAGGGCTTTACACACCGAATGTAAATTGCCCATGTCATAGTCCACCACGGCAATCTGAGGAGGGGTTGGGGTTGGGGACATGGGGGGGTAGCTCCTAAAACAAAGGAAAGGGGAGAGACCGGGTAAGGGGTCGGTGGCCTGAAGGGGGGCTGAGCCGGGAAACCAACGGGGACCGCATTCCCTGCACTGCTCCCCGGCACCGGGGCAGTTGCCCTAGGGACTGTCACTGTTGAACCCTGGGATGTCCCCAGCCTCAGGGATATAGTCCCTCGCCCATCCAACGGAGGCGGGCGTGTCACTCTGGTGTCACCCGGTTCCCACAGCCCATTGATGACACGCCCGAGGATCGGGGGCCAAGCGGTACAACGGTGCCATATCGCCTATCTTATCCGAGATCCCGGTGCATTAAAATGCTGGATTTTGGGGGCTGGGGTGCTAGCCCAATGGCTCTCCCCGTTCCAGACGCAAGCCATTGGCAAAATCCCAGCCGGACTGCTCCCGTTTGCCCGCTGCTTGAACTTGGGTTAGGAGGAGGAAACCTTGGCCGGTTTGGACCACAACACCGTGGTTTTTGAGGAGAGCGACGATCGTGCCCGGTGTGGGTGCTGCGGGGGTAGCAGAGTCTGGGGAAGCGGTGGGATCCGAACCTTGAGCGGGTTCCAGCGTCGGTGCAGCGGACGGTGCCCAGGTGCTGAGCGTCTCGTAGGGGGCCGGGAGAGCAAGACCCAGCCCCAGGGGAACGGTGGCCTTGATTTTGAGGGGTTGACCCCGAAAGTTTGTGGTGCAATGGGGATAAAAGCCCCGCACTTGGTTGTGGAGATCGAGGGCCGATCGACTCCAGTCCAAGGCATAGTCCCCTTTTTGAATTAGGGGTGCGTAGGTGGCTTGATCGGGATCCTGGGCTTGGGGCTGGATCGTGCCAGTTCCTAAGCCCTCCAGGGTTGGCCCCAACAATGCGGCCCCCACTTGCGCCAACTGTGCTGCCAAGTCCGCCGCATGGGTGAGCAAGGGAATGTCCACGCTGATTTTTTGGAGCATGGCCCCCGTATCCATGCCCTCATCCATCAACATTGTCGTAATCCCCGTTTCCGTCTCTCCCCGGTAAAGACACCACTGGATCGGTGCCGCCCCCCGATAGGCCGGAAGGAGGGAACCATGGACGTTAACACAACCCAGTCTGGGCAGGGTCAAAACCGCAGGGGGCAGGAGCTGACCATAGGCAACGACGACGAACACATCCGCCTGGGTCGCTGCCAGTTGGGCCAGGGTGTCGGGGTCCTTACGCAGGCGATCGGGTTGCCAGACAGGAAGATGGTGCGCGAGGGCGAGGGCCTTGACGGGGGAAGGAATGAGTTGGGAGCCCCGCCCCCGACGTTTGTCGGGCTGGGTGACCACGGCCACCACATCCCAATCGGGTCGATCGAGCAGAAACTGGAGCGAAGAAACGGCAAAGGAAGGGGTACCAAAAAAGACAATTTTCATCAGTTCAGTCTCATCTTCAGCTCAGAGGATGTTTGAAAACTTCGGCTAGGTCCCCTAGGCCCTTGCAGAATCCCCCTCGGTCCCCCTTGTAAAGGGGGAAAAAGAGACCGTTCCCCCCTTGCAAAGGGGGGTTAGGGGGGATTCTCTTAGGTTTAGAAATATCCTCTCGGCGTCATCACCTTGCTGGGTTAGAAGCGCTCGCCAATCCCGAAATGGAACCGGGTGTCTCCCTGGTCATTGAGGCCGTAGTCTACCCGGATCGAGCCGATCGGCGATCGAACCCGAACCCCCAGACCGACCCCAAAGCCACCCCCGGGCTTTTGCCGGATAACCGCCGGTTCACCGGGCACATTATCCCCAGTGCCAAGGTCCGTGGCAAAGTCAGCAAAGAGGGCTCCCCCCACCACCGAGAATACCGGGAAGCGATATTCCGCCGTGGCCTGGGCAAAGCTACGGCCCGTCCCCACTTCTCCCTCTGCGTAACCCCGCACCGAGTTACTGCCCCCGAGCAGGAATCCTTCATAGGGAGGCAGATCGCCGAAGACGGTCCCGGCCTGGACATTAAAGGCGAGGGTTTGGGGACAGTCGCTGGGCGAGGGATCTTCCTCCCGACAGCCCCGGCTGAATTTCAAAAAGTTAATGGGAATGTAGTAGCTATAGCTGCCCCGAATCCGGTTCATCAGAATGCTACCGGACCCCAGGGGAACCGATTGGTCTACGCTGATCCGTGCCAAGGATCCCGCTGTGGTTTGGGTCCGGTTATTGCGCAGGTCGCGGCTCAGGCCAAAGCCCAGGGTCAACAAATCGTCAACGCTATCACCGCTCGCCGTCAGCTGGTTCCCCAACTCATCCACATTGCGGGCATTGCCATCGGAGTCTTGGATTGCAACCCGCTGGTACTGCAAGCCTAGGGATGCATTCCACACCGCAGGGTTGTACACATCCTGGGAGAGGGGACGGCTAAAGCGAATGCCTCCACCGGTTCGCACAATGCGAGGGGTGTCACCGTTGGGCAAGTTCACATCCCGGGGTCCTTCGTCAAAGACGAGGGAGATAGACCGTCGCCGGAAGGCATTGACGGTGTAGGAGGTGCGATACCGATCGCCCTTAATCCAGGGATCCGTGAAGCTCAGATCGAACAGGAGGGCATCTTCGCCCAGGGTTAGCTCTGACCCCAACACTTGGTTCCGGCCCCGGAAGTTAGACTGCTGGTAGCTGATGGATCCGAAGAGGCCCGTGTCGGAACTAAGACCGGCCCCTGCCCCGATCGATCCGCTGCTGCCTTCAATGACGTTGGCCACCACAATGACCTTGCGGGGGTCATCGGGCGAGGGATCCAAGGACAGATTCACATCTTCAAATAGGCCCAGACCAAAAACACGCTGGAGATCCCGCTCCGCTTGATTGCGGTTAAACACATCACCAGGCTTGAGGGAAAATTCCCGCGTAATCACATAGGGCTTGGTCCTGCCCTCGATCGGGTTGCCCTCTTCGTCGGTTTCTAGGCCACCTTCACCCAGGAAGCGCACATCCACCCGTTCCACTTCCCCTTCTGCCACGGTGAGCACCACCTGGCCTGCGTCATCGATCGGGCTAGCATCAATCACTTGGCCCAGCACATAGCCATTGTCCTGGTACCACTTATTCACGTCCTGGACCCCGTCCTGGAGGTCCTGAAGGTTCAGAATCTCACCATAGGCATCGCCAAAAATCTCATCCGTGAGATCGGGGGGAAGAACCCGCGATCCCTCCACGGTGACAGCGGTGAGGGTTGGATTCGGGTCCACAATAAACGTCACCCGAACCCCAAGGGGCGTATCGGTGGGTGCAAAGCGGGCATTTTGGAAGTAACCCGTGGCAAAAATGGCATTGAGGTCTTCCTGGAGGGCCGATCGGGTGGTGGGTTCCCCGGCGGTGAGGCGAATGGCACCATAAACCGCTTCCAGGAGCATCGCTTCGTTGGGGTGCCCCTCTAGACCGCTCACCTGCACTTCGGACACGAGGACTCGCGGTTCACCGCTGGGGACGGTCTCGGTGCCAGGGTTAGGACTGGGACTAGGGGGGCGGGTCGTGTCAGTGGGGGATGACGGATCAGTGGGGACAGTGGGGCTAGGCTCAGGGGTCGTTGCTGGCTCGGGGTCGGATGGAGGGGTTGCACTGGGCCTGGAGTCGGAGCTGGGCTCAGGACTGGATTCAGTGCTGGGCCCAGGGCTGGGTTCGGAAGCTTGGCCGAGAACGATCGGGTCTGGCGTCCCGGCGGTTTGGGCTCCGACCCTTGGACTACGGGAAACGGGGGCAGCGGAATCGGTGCCCCCCAGACCGACAATGGGTTGGGTGGGGGGCAAGGGTTCCCCAAAAGTCAGATTGGGGGTGGGAAGTTGGCCCGGTTGATCGGAAGGTTGATCGAAACTAGTTGCGTTGGCGTTCAGGGCCGGGAGGGGCGCGGTTGAAGCGAGGGGCAGACTGGGGGCTGTTGGGCGCGGAAGGGGTAGTGCTGGAACCACTGCGGGGACTGGGGTGGCGGAAAGCGAAAGCTCTGGCGGGAGGGCAGGCGGCACTATAGGGGCAGAATCACTGCCGATAGAATCCACTGCGCGATCGTCCGGTGTTGCCCAACCCACTTGGGGGATGCTGCCCACCGTGACGGACGCAGCAAGGGCCGCGAGAAAGACGGACGAAATTGAATTCCTGGGGTTCACGTTTTTTTGCACTGCTTTTTGCACTTCCACACACCAAAGTAACGCGGCTAAATTTGCCGACTGGACCCTTGCCCACCAAGGCGAAGGAAACACCACAACGGGGGAGTCATCTGGACGCCTCAAATCCTGCGATGAATTGGGTCGGGCGGCTTTGCCGCCCAACCTAACCCGGATTTTACCAAGGACACTCGGCCAAACTTGGGACGGGTTTGAGGTGCTGATCCAGTGAATTTGACTGGGTTTGGGACGATCGCTCGTCCATTCGCTGGGGCCTATGGCCCCATCACCCCGCTAAATTTTACCTTAGGGCACCTCGAAAAATCCAAGTTTGGGTTGGCTGGCCCATCGTTAGCCTACTGCGATCGCTCACCCTGTTAGCCCACCAGCAGATCCTCTTCGGGGTAGTGGACCGTGCTGGGGGGAGAGTCCCCCAATAGTGCTGACATTAGCAGCAGCACGCCCACCCGACCCACGTACATGGTCGGAATTAGGATCATTTGAGTTCCCAGGGACGCTTTTGCTGTGATACCGATCGACAGGCCCACGGTGGCAAAGGCTGAAACGGCTTCAAAGAAAATGGGTAGGAATTCCTGGGTAGGTTCGGTGAGGGAGATCAAAATTGTGACCACGATGACTGTAGCCAGGGAGGCAACGACCCCCCCGATTGCTTTCAGAATGAGGGATGTGGGGATTTTGCGCTGGTAGCATAGCACTTCCTCCTTGCCCTGGAGCACGGCCCGCGTACACATGAGTAGGACCCGCAGGGTCGTGGTTTTGAGGCCGCCACCGGTGCTACCGGGACTGGCCCCCACGAACATAAAGGCAATGGTGATAAAAATTGATGTAGTGGTCATTTGGGCCAGGTTGAGGCTATTAAATCCAGCGGTACGGGTGGTAACAGACTGGAACCAGGACACCAGCAATTTCTCACCGAGGCCCAGGGAACTGAGGGTGGCCGAGTTCCGAAATTCCGTGAGGAAAAAGGCGATCGTGCCGAGTCCCAACAGAAAGAGTGTGGTACTGGTGACGATTTTGAAGTGGAGAGAAAAGGTGAAGCGGCTGGGGCTGTGGGAGAGACGATCGCGGAGCCAGAGGTACAGTTCCAACAGGACTTGGTAGCCAATGCCTCCGATGATAATCAAGAGGCTGATGGCCAGGTTCAGGAGGGGATCCGTGGCGTAGTCCACGAAACTATTGGGCAACAGGCTAAAGCCCGCATTGTTAAAGGCGCTGATGCTGTGGAAGATCGCCAGCCATAGGCTTTGTCCCAGGCCATAGTCCGGTTCAAAGACGGGGATCAGCAGCAACACCCCCAAAATTTCCACCATGAGGGTGAGGCCGATGATCGATCGCACCAGATGTTGCATGCCGGAGATGCCCGGGGTATCGAGGGATTGGTGCATGGCCAACTTGTCCCGTAGCCGAAACTTCCGACCTAGGAGCAGCAGCAGGAAGGTGGTCGCAGTCATATAGCCCAAGCCGCCCACCTGGGCCATCAGTGCAATGCAAAACTGGCCAAAACCGGAGTAGTGCTGCCCCACATCCACCACCGAGAGGCCGGTCACACAAACCGCTGAAGTGGCCGTAAACAGGGCTGTGGATAGGGTGCCCCACTCCTGGTTGCTGTGGGAGAGGGGCAACATTAACAGCAGGGTTCCCGCTGTAATAACGGCTAAAAAGCCCAAGCAAATGGAACGAGAAATGGTCATAAATAGACGTGCTAAGCTATAGCGAATTTAGGGATATCCACGGTGGAGCCGTGGGAGAGGGGTGAAGCATCGGCTCGCCTATGGCAACCGTCAGGTTGGCTGGGGCGTGGCCCCCCGCCCAGGGGGGAGACCCCTGCTAAGACCTGCTCTGAGCAATGGGGTCGTTGCCATTAAAATCCAGAACCGGACCTCGATCGTGGGTATTTCTCTGAGGTGTGAGGAGTTTACGTGAATGACAGTTCAAGTTCATGGTCTGGAGGGTCAGGATTGGGGCAACGATCGTCCCCGATCCCTTGCGAGTCCCACCCCCGCTGGTCCCATTGGCATTTTTGACAGTGGTGTGGGGGGCGTTACGGTCTTGCGAGAACTGTATAGTCAGTTGCCCCAGGAATCGGTCATTTATTTTGGAGATACGGCGCGTTTGCCCTACGGCACCCGATCGCCCCAGGAAATTCTGGCCTTTGTTCAGGAAATCCTGGGCTGGATGGCCAGTCAAGGGGTCAAGATGGTGATTATGGCCTGTAACACCAGCTCGGCCCTTGCCCTCGAAGCGGTGCAAGGTCAGTATCCCTTTCCGGTGCTGGGGTTAATTTTGCCCGGAGCGAAGGCGGCGGTGCGTCAGGGTCGGCGGGTGGGGGTAATTGCGACTCCGGCCACGGTGTCCAGTAATGCCTATGCCCAGGCGATTCAGGAAGCGGACCCCCAGGTCCAAACCTGGCAGGTGGCCTGTCCCCAGTTTGTGCCTCTCATTGAAAGTAATCAGATTCATACGCCCCAGATGCGATCGGTGGCCCAAGCCTACTTGGAACCCTTGATTGCCCAGGAGATCGACACCCTGATTTACGGCTGTACCCACTATCCCCACCTTGGGCCGGTGCTGCGTGGCCTTTTGGATCCGACAGTGCAGTTGGTGAACCCGGCGGTGCATGTGGTGGCGGCGGCGGTGCGGGAACTGGATGCCCTGGGGCTGCGCCACAGCGGCTCTGCGCTGCCAACCCGCTTTTACACCAGCGGTCCCCCACTCCAGTTTGCAACCCTGGCAGCCCAGTGGTTGGGGTATCAACCCACGGTCCAGGGCTTACCGGTGGCGGAATTACAGCGCTTTGGCCTTGGATCCCCTGAGCCTCGATCGCTGCCGATCGCCGCGACCTACCCCATCCCGGCCTAGCCACGGGGGAATCTTGATTCGCGGGGACGGCGCAGCCGTCCCCCGGTTGTGTTTGGCCCTAGCTCTTTGCTCGGTTCTTTGCTTGGGCACCTCGAAAAATTCCAATTCTTGCCCCGTGGCCTAGGTAAGAATCAGGGTTGTGGGGGAACGGCTTCGCCGCCCCCCACAATCAATCGAGGTACCCGCTCGATCCTCTTGCTTGATACGCTTGTTCGGTACTGACCTTGGTTCGGTACTGATAGTGGCTAACGCAGAAGACTCGATAGACCTCGACGGAGGTGGGTTACAGCTTGATCCCTAGACCTCCCTGCCACGGGTGCTTGTTATCACCAGCGTGAGCACAGGCCCCACACATCACGGAGAAGTCTGGACACCTGTGCCGTGTTCTAGGGGATTCCCCTGTCTTCTCCGGCCCTACCCCATCTGAAACCTGCGACATGATTGCGACCCAAACCCATCCCCAAGCCGACCCAGACCCCAACACGCTCGCCCCGCTGCCAACGGGTCTCACCTCCTCTGCCAGCGATCCCTGGGCCCGCCAGCCCCCTAGCCAACAGCAAACCCTGAAAACGGAGGTGTGCCGATCGGGGGTGGGCCTACACCATGGCCAAACCACCCAGGTTCGCCTCAAACCGGCTCCCCCGCACCAAGGGCGGCAGTTTGTCCGGGTTGACCTGCCCCATTGCCCGCCGATCGCTGCCGATCTCACCACGATCCACCCGACCCTGTTGTCCACGGAACTGGTGGCGGGGGATGCGGCCGTCCGCACCGTGGAGCATTTGCTGGCTGCTTTGGTGGGTTTGGGAGTTAGTAATGTGACGATCGAAGTGGATGGGGGAGAAATTCCCCTCTTGGATGGGTCAGCCCAGGGTTGGGTTGCGGCGATCGCTGAAGCTGGGATTCAGACCCAGGAGGCAGCGGTGACCCCCGCGATCGTTCTGAGCGAACCCATTTCAGTCCAGGATGGGGACTCCTTTGTGGTGGGCTTGCCCGCCCGTGAAACCCGGTTTACCTACGGGTTGGATTTTCCCGATCTGCCCGCGATCGGGAACCAGTGGCACAGTTGGGTCTGGACTCCGGCTACGTTCGCCGAGTCGATCGCCCCGGCCCGCACCTTCGGTTTTGCGGAACAGGTGGAGTCTCTGCGGGCCCAAGGTTTAATCCAGGGGGGCAGTTTGGAAAACGCCCTGGTTTGTAGCCGTGAGGGTTGGGTGAATCCGCCCCTTCGCTTCGAGAATGAGCCGGTACGCCATAAGTTGTTGGATTTGCTGGGGGATCTCTCGTTGCTGGGATCGCTTCCCCGGGCCCATATCTTGGCCCATCGAGCGGGTCACCAGATGCATTTGGAATTTGCCCAGCGGGCGATCGCAGCCCAGACCTAGATCTAAACCCAGGGTAACCGCCGGGCACCTCGAAAAATCAAAGTTTTTACCGGGCACCTCGATTAATACAGATTTTCACCGCAGTACCCACCGCAGAATCAGGGTTGGGTCGCGCGGCTTCGCCGCGCGACCCAATTAATCGAGGTGCCCTAACGGCTATCAGTTATCTCGGGTACAGGAATCTACCCCGCTTTGCATCGTATTTTGTACAGTATAATTGAGCACAACGCCGGAATTTGAGCAAAATTCCGTCCTGAGTCGTCCTTAGACTGTTATAGTACCCTCATCTTAGCTGGAAGTTTAACTTTAGGGCACCTCAATTAATACAGATTTTCACCGCAGTATCTGCGGCCGAATCAGGGTTTGGGTTGGGCGGCTTTGCCGCCCAACCCAATTATCGAGGTGCCCTTTAGACTGCCCTAGAAGTTCCTATGGGTTTAATGAACTGAGGTCTACGGCTGAGACGATCCATCCCAGATGGCGTATCGCAAACGGTGCATCGTAGGCAGCACGTCACAACGCGACATAACGGCGTGAGGAAGCGCAAGGCTAGGATCGGGCGATCGCTAAATTCCAAGACGTTCTGCATTGACCGGCCCGGAGCATGCCTCCGCTTTGTGGCCGGATTTGCTTCGGGATGTCCCATGGAGCGCATTGTATTCAGTATGTTTCACAACGGACGAGGCGTCGCTCAACACGTCCGGGTCCATAAAGGAAACGCCTGAAGCAAAGTTCAGGCGTAGTGTGGT
>JAYKIB010000227.1:0-6278 GCA_035285005.1 Prochlorothrix sp. | reverse complement strand
CCGAACCCACCATGCGTTTTCCTTTCGTCGGCTCCGTCAAACCGACTGCCGTGATCGCGGTCTTCCTACTGAGTAGCACCGCGATCGGCGTTGGCCTTTGGGCCATGGGCAGCCGTCGCCCGAATTTCAACCTCACGGATCTCACCGTGGAGGTTCAGCCCGTGGACTTGACCTTAAAGGTCACCGCCGGTGGGACTGTGGTACCCGTTCGTAGCGTCAACCTCAGCCCCAAAAATGCGGGATTGTTGGCGGCATTACAAGTGGAACAGGGCGATCGGGTGGAAGCAGGACAACTGATTGCCCTCATGGACAGTCGGGACGTGGATGCCCAGTTAATCCAGGCCGAGGGAAATCTCCAGCAAGCCGAAGCCCGGTTGGCCGAGTTGGAAAATGGATCCCGACCCGAGGAGATCGATCGAGCCCGCGCCCAGGTGATCCAAGCCCGTGCCCAGGTGACCGAAGCCGAATCTCGCCTCGTTCTGGCCCAGCAGCGACTCCAACGCAACCGTAGCCTCTTTGAAACGGGCGCCATTGCCGCCGACGACTGGGATGCCTCCCAAACCGAGCAGCGCCAAGCCCTCGCCCAACTGCAACAGGCCCAGGCCAACCTCGTGGCTCGCCAGGAGCAACTGACTGAACTGGAAAACGGTCCTCGACCCGAAACCATTGCCCAGGCCCAAGCCCAACTGCTCAGCGCCCAAGGTCAGGTGGCCGCCCTGCGGATCCAAAAGGCCGACACCCTCATTCGAGCTCCTTTCACGGGCACCGTGACCCAGCGCTACGCAGACCCCGGTGCCTTTGTCACCCCCACCACCTCCGCCTCCAGCACAGCCTCCGCCACCTCCACCTCGATCGTTGCCATTGCACAGGGCCTGGAAGTCCTGGCTAATGTACCGGAAGTGGATGTGGGACAACTCTATCCCGAGCAATTAGTGGAAATCATTGCCGATAGCTTCCCCACGGAAACCTTTGCGGGCACAGTACGTCTGGTGGCCCCCGAAGCGATCAAACAGGATAATGTCACCTCGTTTCAGGTGCGGGTGGCCCTGCTCAATGGCCAGGATCAGCTGAAATCGGGCATGAATGTGGATGTCAGTTTTGTGGGGGAACGAACCACGGATACCCTAGCTGTGCCCACAGTGGCGATCGTCTCCCAGGCAGGGAAATCGGGGGTGTTGGTGCCGGACGATCGACAGCGCCCCGTCTTTCGATCGATCGCGGTGGGGTCCACGGTGGGGGATGTGACCCAGGTGCTGGAGGGATTGGCGGCGGGCGATCGGGTGTTTACGGAGTTGCCCCCCGGCCTCAGCTTTGAAGATATTCAGCCCGAAGCAGACTAGGAACCTGGGCTGTCATCATTGAACCTAGACTGCCCTCAAAGCCAGGGACACAGCCCCTGGCTCATGCAACTGGGATGGGCGTGAACTCTAAAGGGCACCTCGATGAATTGGGTTGCGCGGCGAAGCCGCGCAACCCAACCCTAATTCTGCCGTGGGTATTGCGGTGAAAATCTGTATTAATCGAGGTGCCCTAAAGGTCGTAGGGTTTCTACGGGTAATTGATGACACGCCCTAGGCGTAACCGCTCCCCGTCCCACCGTCAGCCCATCCCTGACGTACAATGGAGCCGGCAGTTAACAAAACTTAAGGAAAGCCAGAATGGGCGTCGAATTTAAGCACATTATGCTCATGGTCAAGGACGTGATGGCCGCAGCCAAGTTTTACTCCGAAGGGCTCGGTCTTGCGGTCAAAGTGGCAAGTCCCGGCTGGGCCGAGCTGGACGCAGGCGGGACGACCCTGGCGTTCCATGCGGCTGAGAATGCCCAGGGCAGCGACTCACCGATTCTCAGTTTCCATGTCACGGATGTGGAGGCAGCAGTGGCCCAACTGGAAGGCTTGGGCGGCAACCTGGAGGGCCGCATCCGGGAACCGTCCTTTGGCAAGGTAGCGGCGGTGCGGACACCGGATGGCCATCTGGTCAGCCTCCTGCAGCCCTCGGGCCAGAAGCCAGGAGCCGGTCACCACGGTTAAGATTCGGATATGGCGGCAGCGGGGATCCGTTGCCGAGCTCACCCAACCTGCACCAACCCGGCAATGACCCGATCGAGGGATTGATAGCGGCTCACGCTTCGGTGAAGCTGGATGTACCCTGCCAGAGGCAGGGTACATCTTGATCCCCTGGTTGACTGACAAAAGATTCTGCCTTGGGCGCGGAAACCGCGCCCTTACCAGAGGTTTGGAATCCTAGGGGTCCGGTTTCCTAACTCGCCCTCCGTACCTAGATTTGACCCACGTTTGGCCACCTCGATTAATACAGATTTTCACCGCAGTACCCACGGCAGAGTCAAGGTTGGGTTGCGCAGCTTCGCCGCGCGCCACAACAAATCGAGGTGCCCTTGTGTCAGTCAATCAGCTTGATCCCTATGGTCCGGAAACCCAACTGATAGCCGCAAGAGCAGTCTTTCAAGGCGAATTTGAGCCATATTAGCGGCAGATGGGCGACGCATTAGGGTAGGCCAGTTGAGTCTGTGGCCTGTGCAACAGTTCTGGCACAAATCTCTAGCTTAGACTGAGGGCCGCATCCTCCCCATTGCACTTTTCCAGCGATTTCTACCCATCGCGCCATGGAGAGGTCATGCTTTCTGGCCAGAAAACCTGTAGGAACGCATTAACAACCCTAATGTATTGAAGATGTTTGCCCGTCCAAGGTAAAGTATCCCAAAACTGTCTTGATCTTGGCCTAGGGTGGGTCTAGGCTCACTCCTAAGCAATTGGTGTGTGGGTCAAGGACAAAACCGATGAAGCAATCTCAGCTCCTGTGGGTCAATCTACTCCCCTGGTGCAGGGATTGGATTCGGTTGGTGCTGAATCTAAGAGGATGTTTGAAAACCTAAGAGAATCTCCCCTACCCCCCCTTGTAAAGGGGGGGACAGCCTCTTCTTGCCCTTTCAACAGGGGGACGGAGGGGGATTCAGCAAGGGCCTACGGCCCTTGGCCGAAGTTTCCAAACATCCTCTAAGTGTGTCAGGACTAATCCCCTGCACAAATTCAGACTTGTTCAGCCAAGGAAATTTTCTTGGGATCACCCTTAGATGACTTCTGACTGTTGGACAAAGCTTGTGGTGAGTGAGGAGCGAAAAGCATGAACTTGCGTCAAAGTGCCCTAGAAATGCTAGAGGCAACCAGTAGGACTTTTTTTATTCCGATCGAACGGTTGCCAGCGCAATTACAAGAGGCTGTGGCATCCGGGTATCTCTGTATGCGAGCCATCGATGAGGTGGAGGATCATCCAGATTTAGACCTTACCACAAAGGCCACAATCCTAAGGCAAATTAGCATCAACCTCCAATCTGCAAAGGCTGGATTTTCCGCAGATGGTTTTGCAGTGGGGTTGTCGCAATTAAATGAGGATTTACCGGAGGTCAGTCTTCGGATCGGGGACTGGGCATTGCTTGCTCCTCCGTCGATCGCGCCGCGTGTGTGGGATGCAACGGCGGCCATGGCCGATCGCATGGCGTACTGGGCCGAGCGCAATTGGACGGTTCGCACAGAAGCAGACTTGGATTGCTACACCTTCAGTGTGGCAGGGGCTGTGGGACTGTTGTTGTCGGATTTGTGGGCCTGGTACGACGGGACCCAGACCGATCGCATGGAGGCGATCGGGTTCGGTCGAGGATTACAGGCGGTCAATATTTTGCGCAACCACGGTGAGGATTTACACCGGGGGGTGAGTTTTTATCCCGAGGGCTGGACCGACTCCCAAATGCATGACTATGCAGCCTATAACTTGGGTCTAGCGGATGCCTATACGGAAGCCCTTCAACCGGGTCCGGTGCAGGATTTTTGTAAGTTGCCGTTGGCATTAGCCCATGCGACGCTTCAGGTCATGATTCAGGGCCAAGATAAGCTGACACGGCAACAGGTGAAGTCAATTGTTGAGGAAACCTACCGTCCTAAGGAGATTGCAATTAGCTAGGGATTTCCCCCAGCAATTTAGATTTTGCTGCCCTATTTCGCCGTCTAATTCATGACTGGGATTTAGGTTAGGGCACCTCAATTAATTGTGGCCGGCGGCTTCGCCGCCGGCCACAACCCTGACTCTGCCGTGGGCACTCCGGTCGAAAGAGGCCCGATCGCAACGGAAACCCGGAGCACCCTGGCGCTTGCCATCGCTCCCCCCTACTCCCACTCCTCACCCCGATCGCCCCATGACTGCGCCCCTCTTAAGTGTGCGGAATCTCTCCGTTGAGTTCCGCACCGACACCCAAACCATTGCCGCCGTAACCGATGTTTCCTTCCAGGTGGAGCAAGGAGAAACCCTAGGCATCGTTGGCGAATCCGGCTCCGGCAAGTCCGTCTCCTGTCTGGCCAGCTTGGGCCTCATCCCCCAACCTCCCGGCCAAATCACCGCCGGGGAAATTTGGTTCCAAGACCCCCAAGCCCAAGCCCCCGTCAACTTGCTGCACCTGAGCGATCGACAGTGGCAGCAGTACCGGGGCGGTCGCATCGCCATGATCTTCCAGGAGCCCATGGCCTCCCTCAACCCCCTCTACACCTGCGGGTTCCAAATTACAGAGGCCATCCGCTACCACGAACCCGTTTCCGTCCAGGAAGCCCGCCGGCGGGCCATTGCCCTGCTCCAGGAAGTCCAACTTTTACCCTCGGATGCGGCCCTCGCTGCCCAATATGGGGAAGCACCCGATCGATCGATCGATGCCTCAACGGATCGATCCCGCCAAGCTGCGATCAACGCCGAAAAGCAGGCCTTTCTCAACCGCTACCCCCACCAACTATCCGGCGGCCAGCAGCAGCGCGTCATGATCGCCATGGTCCTCTCCTGCAATCCCAGTCTTCTGATCGCCGATGAACCCACCACAGCCCTAGATGTGACCGTTCAGGCCACTATCCTCAAGCTTTTGCGGGATCTCTGCCAGCAACGGGAGATGGCCCTTATTTTTGTCAGCCATGACCTGGGGGTCATTGGGGAAGTGGCCGATCGGGTCGCGGTCATGTACCAGGGCAAAATCGTCGAGCAGGGAAACGTGGAGGCCATCTTCAAACAGCCCCAGCATCCCTACACCCGGGCGCTCCTGGCCTGTCGCCCCCGCCTAGACTACACCCCCACCTACCTCCCCACCCTCAAGGACTTTTTAGGGGAGTCTGACAACACCCTAGGGTCCCCGGCGGGTCTCCCTCCAGCGGCCGATCGCGCCCCGCAAGCGCTCCCCGTTGCACCGCGGACTACGGCCCCCACTCCCCCGACCTCCAGCGATACACCCCTCCTCTGCGTGGAAAACCTAGTGGTGACCTACGGAGGTGGCTGGTTGCGCAAACCCGTGCGGGCTGTGGATGGGGTTTCCTTTAGCTTGGCGGCGGGGGAAACCCTGGGGTTGGTGGGTGAGTCGGGTTGCGGCAAAACCACCCTGGCCCGTGCCCTCCTGCGGCTGATTGAACCCAGCGGGGGCCGCATTCTCTTCCAGGGACAGGATCTGCTGAAACTTGAGGGTGCCCAGCTTCGATCGATCCGGCGTGATCTCCAAATCATCTTCCAGGATCCGGCCGGAGCCCTCGATCCCCGGATCCGGGTGGGGGCTGCCGTCATGGAACCGATGCTGATCCACGCCTTTAATCGTCGATCGGCCAGTCACCGCGATCGGGCGCTGCGCCTTTTAGAACGTGTGGGTCTACCGGGGGATGCGTTCGATCGCTACCCCCACGAATTTTCCGGTGGACAACGCCAGCGGATTTGTATCGCCCGTGCCCTGGCCCTCAATCCCCGTTTCATTATTTGTGATGAGTCGGTTTCGGCCTTGGATGTGTCGGTCCAGGCCCAGGTGCTCAACCTCCTCAAGGAACTCCAGCAAGAGCTGGGCCTCACCTACATCTTCATTTCCCACGACCTCAGTGTGGTCAAGTTCATGAGCGATCGAATCATGGTCATGAACCGGGGCAAAATTGAAGAGATTGCCCCCGCTGCCCAACTCTACGCCAACCCCCAACGGGAATACACGCGCCAGTTGATTGCGGCAATTCCCAAGGGCCGAGCCGCTTAGGGGCTGTCATCATCAGTAATCCCAGAGTGTGTAATCCCAGAGTGTGTAATCCCAGAGTGTCTTCAGAATCAGGGACACAGCCCCTCGCTCATAAAACTGGGGCGGGAGCATCCCACTTTCGAGAAAATAGTCAGATAGCCAGGAGGCCATTGAGGTAGGCACAGCGCAAACGGAGCATCGGGTTGACCGAAGCGGTATTCCAGCGGGCCCCCGAAATCTGGAGACG
>JAYKIB010000226.1:0-19545 GCA_035285005.1 Prochlorothrix sp. | reverse complement strand
GGGCGGCGCAGCCGCCTAACCCCAACCCTGACCCTATTGCTGCCCTCACCTCTGTTCCCACAGTGGGGCACCTCGATTAATTGTGGCCGGCGGCGCAGCCGCCGGCCACAACCCTGATTGTGCTGTGGACACCGTGGTAGAAATTTAAACTGTTCGAGGTGCCCAGGGGGGATGCGGTATTCTAGGGCAAAAGCTTGCAGTAAGGGAGCAACCGAATGAGTGGAAGCCCTATGGGATTTGGGGGCCTGAGGAACTGGAGCCGTCGCTTAGGGTATGCCCTGCTTTTGGGGGGTCAAACCTGTGTGCATCTGCTCCGGGGTCGGGTGAACTGGCGTAATACCATTGAGGAAATGGAAGCGGTTGGTCCGCAGTCGCTTCTGATTACTCTGGTGGCCTCGTTTTTCGTAGGGGCGGTGTTTACAATTCAGGTGGCTCGCGAGTTTATGAACTTTGGGGCAGAAGGGGTTGTGGGTGGGGTGTTGGCTCTGTCCCTTCTGCGGGAGTTAGCTCCCGTATTGGCGGCGGTTTTGCTGGCAGGACGTATTGGCTCGGCCTTTGCAGCGGAAATTGGCACCATGCGGGTAACGGAGCAAATTGACGCCCTGTACATGCTGAAAACGGACCCGGTGGATTATTTAGTGCTGCCTCGGGTGATTGCCTGCTGTGTGATGACCCCAATCTTAACCTTGATCTTTTTTCTGGTGGGCCTGCTGGGGGGCCTGTTGGTGGCGACCCAGGTGTATGGCATCAGTAGCTATTTGTTCCTCACCTCGGTGCAGAACTTTTTGGGGGCCTGGGATATTGTCAGTGCATCCATTAAGGCGATCGTCTTTGGTGCCTTGGTGGCGATCATTGGGTCGAGCTGGGGGCTTAGCACGACGGGCGGTGCTAAGGGGGTGGGCACTTCGACCACAGCTGCTGTGGTGACGGCTTTACTCGCGGTTTTTGTGTCCAACTTTTTCCTGTCGGGCCTGATGTTCCAGGGGTTGGGCAGTGCGATGAGTCAGGGGGTGGGTCAGTAAGTCCGATGCTGTGGGATATCCTTCGGGTTTGCCCGTGAGAGGGGCCAAGGCAACAAGTGTGTAGATTCTGTACGTTTCTGTACGTTTTTGCCTGGGTGCCGAGGGTGCGATCGTACAATAGCAGCGGCAAATTACCCCAGTTGCCGGCCTTATCCTCAATTGAACTCTCACTGTCCTGTGCCCATGTCTTTTGCATTAGCCACCAGTCCTGTCCCGGCTTCTGCCCCCGTTTCCACTGACCCGATCGCGGCTAGCCCGATCGCGCCGGTTGCGCCCTGGAGCGATGATTACCTGACCGGCGATACCCTGATTGACTCCCAGCACCAGAATCTCTTTCGCTTGGTTAATGAACTCCATGCCCTGATGCAAGGGGGGACGACCGGGACGATCGTCAAAGAGCGGCTCGAAGAGTTGATGGACTGTACGCTGGAACACTTTGATATGGAAGAGGATCGGATGGCTGCCCTGGGCTATCCCAACCTGGAGTCCCACTGTAAGCGCCACACTGCGCTTCGGGAGCGTATTCAGTCCGCTTTGGTGAAGGTGAAGCAGGACGAGACGATGATCCCCCTGGATGTGTCCTACTGTTTGAGTGAGTGGATGGTGCATCACATTAAGGGGGAGGATCAGCGTATGATTCAGTTTTTCCGGAATCACGAATAATACCGCCGTATCTGGGCTGATTTGTCTTGATTTCCTGCGAACTCACCTGATCTACCCTCGGGTTTCGCGGTGAATTACCAGTTTCCTGGGTCCTTCGACTAATTGTGGTGGGCGGTTTCGCCGCCCACTACAACCCTAGTTCTTGCCTGGGTCCCCCGGCGGAAATTCTCATGTTTCGAGGTTCCCTCCCGAAATAACCTGCGGAATGTCAGTTAGATCGAAGGGAGGCCCCCGCACAGCGGGGGCCTCCCTTGATTTTGTAGTCGGTTTTCTCTGGCTTAGGTGCCAAGGCTAGGATCACGACTGCCCAGGCTGAGTCGTAGCACCGAAAGTGCAAAGATCACCAAAAATAGGACTAGACCGATCGCACAGCCGTAGCTAATATCCAAATCCTTAATTGCCCGCTCGTAGACGTAATACACCACCGTTTTAGAGCTATTCAGCGGCCCCCCACTGGTCATCACATAGACCTCCTCAAAAACCTTGGTGGCCGAAATCGATGAAATTACCCCCACCAGCACCACATAGGGCCGCATCAGGGGTACTGTAATATCCCAATGCTTGAGGGGACCGTCGGAGCCGTCGATCGCCGCTGCTTCGTAGAGATCTTCGGGAATCCCCTGAAGTCCTGCCAAATAAATCACCATATAGTAGCCTAGCCCCTTCCACACCGTTACCACCATCACGCTGTAGAGGGCAAAGTTGGGATGGGTGAGCCAGGGAACCGCCTCAAATGACAACCCTAAACCGTCTCCCAATAGCCAACTGCCCCACTGGTTTAGCAACCCCGTCTCGGCATAGAGCCACTTCCAAGCAATTCCCGCCACCACCATGGAGATCACCACGGGGGTGTAGTAGGCAAGGCGAAACCAGTGCATTCCCCGTAGACGCTGGTTGACTAAGATTGCTAGCCCGAGGGGAAGGCTTACCAGGAGCGGCACCACGCCCAGGAGATAAATGAAGGTGTTGCCCAGCACTTTCCAAAAGGTTTTGTCCTGGAGTAGGGCGCGGAAGTTGGCGAGGCCGACCCACTCCGGCGTGCTGTTGAGGCGCACGCCGTATTCCGTGAAGCTGAGGTAGAAGGCTTGAAGGGCGGGCCAAAAAACCGTGAGGCTAAGCAGGAGCAGGGCCGGGAGCAGAAAAAGGTAGGGGGTGGGGCTGAGTTTGCGCTGGGCCATGGGAAAGGGGCGATTAGGGCTGATCCAGGTTGCGGCGCTGCTGGGCTGCAAGTCCGCCGCGATCAACGGGGAAACCGGCCACCGGGATGACCTGATGTTTCCGTTCGGTTTCCAGGGATCGCAATTCGGAGTAGGTGACCCAGTGAATGCAGTCCACAGGGCAGCTGTCGATCGCTTCTTGGATTAACTCTTCCGGGTCGCCATTTTGGTTAATGACCCGCGATCGACCATGATTGGGCTCAATATAAAATGTATTGGTGGCCACATGGGCACAGTATTTGCAGCCAATACAGGTGACCTCATCCACATATACCCCGCGCTGGCGTAGATTTCCCCCCAATTCTGGCTCTAGGCCCGATCGCGCCTGCCCGTGGCGTAGTGATCCACCCAGCTCCGGCTCTAAATTCGATCGAGCCCTGTTCTCATCTGGGGCAGGGGAGGCGGACATAGGCGCTGCAATAAAAATGTGGACTGGAGACGGGACAGATTTTGACTAGATTCCGAGTCTCTTGGGGGGCATGCCCCTGCCGAGCGAAGGATTCTCTCCCCGGACTTGCCAACTTGCCCTAGGCAGTGGTGGGTCGATCGCGATCGGCCAGAACGAGACTGCACGGGGTGGAGGGGCGTATCCGTCAGCCTTAATCCCGACTGGTCGCTGAGCATGAGCCAAGCGACCAGGGTTAGATCCGTTCCTGAGAGGATGTGTGGAAACCTCGACCCAGGACCGTAGGCCCTTGCAGAATCGGGTGCATCTCACTTTGGCAAGTCTGGCCCTCATCCCCTAGCCCCCTATGCCCTCCGGGCAGGCGAAGCCAACGACTGCGCTCAGGACATCGCCCGTTCGACTGCGCTCAGGGCACCGCTTCTCCCAAAGAGGGAGAAGGGGAAAAGTCCCTCTCCCAAAGAGGGAGAGGGATTTAGGGTGAGGGCTTCCAAAACGGGATTCACCCGCAGAATCCCCCTAAGTCCCCCTTTTGAAGGGAGAGGAAGAAACCTTCCTAGAAACCCTCCGAGTCAAGGGAGGTTCGGGGGGATTTTCTGAGGTTTATAAATATTGGGCACCTCGATTAATTGTGGCAGGCGGCTTCGCCGCCCGCCACAACCCCGATTCTGCCGTGGGCACTACGGTCGAAACTTGAATCAATCGAGGTGCCCTATCCTCTGAGACTCGGAAATGGCTTGAACCGGCTGAACCCGTTGAATCGATTGGATGGGGTTAGCCGTTCCAGCGTTGAACCACGAGGCGAATGGAGCCATCGGCATTCTCCTGTTGTTCTGCCACTTGAAAGCCTTGGTCTGCACTGGCTTGGAGGACCGTATTAAAGGCATACCGCTGGGTAACCTGGCTCAGGAAGCGCTCCACCGTGAGGGGCTGCTGCCAGTACTGGAGGTCCGCCACTAGCTCATACTCAGACCCGTTCCAGCTAAAGCCCAGGTCATAGCCGTTCTGTTGCTCAATGACCACCGCTGCGGTTTTGGTTTGGCCCTGGTAGCCGCGCACGTCCTGGGGACCGGCTTTCCAGTCCATACCCAGGTCGGAGAGGGCTGATTGGAGGGAGTCGAGGTTACGGATTTGCGTTTTGATGTGGCTGAAATGTGACATAGGTTAACCCGGTATCCAATAGCAGTGAAAAATGCAGTTGATAAAAATTGAGCCTTGATGGCGATCGCCTGCTGGCGGTCGATCCGGAGGGTGGCTTTCCGCGCAGCGGAGGCAATGCCTCAACGAATCTATTGGTTGCCTCTGTCCCTCATTCTTCTAGCCCTAGGGATGCTGGGGAATCCACGCCATGGTCCCCGGTGCAGAAGGGCGGAGGTAGTGGCTATAGAAGCGCAAGACAAGGGAGTCAAAGTAAGCCAGTGAAGGGGCTGTGTTGCTGCGCTACCAATGGGTTTGGGTTTGGCTCACGGTGTGATCCAGGGAGTTGGTGGTTTGGCTGTAGTACTCGGACGTGGGCTGGTGACTGACCACGCGCCCCAACTGCGCTTCGATGGCGGCGGTCACTTCGGCACAGGAACGTCCAGTGATCCCGGTGACCTTTTCTTCAACGCGCCCATCGGGGTGGATGATAAACTCCAAGGTTTCCATGAGCGTAACCGTGTAGTTGGATGGGAAAACGTAACAAAAGTTCGTATTCTTGGGAATATATACTAGCAGAACTTTATCGATCGGTAACGGGATTGATGTATTTCGTAGTCTTTCGTGAATCCGCGCAGAGGCTGGGTCTAGCAGGGTGATTGGATGGAGCTGCGGTGTTTAGATTGGGATTTTATGGGGAGCGATATTCAGGGCTGGTTGCCTGATTCTGGGGATAGGCTGGGTATTTAGGGGGCTTGGGTTTTTTAATCCGAGGAAACCGTAGTTTTAGGCTGTTGAGCGCTGCCTAACCGAGGTTTGTCTGCTAACTCATGTCAAGGTGGAAGGGAGAGACAATGGGTTGATCGCACCTCTTGGGACGATCGCTAGTTCTCTGTTTTTTCCCATCGTTTCTATTCCTGGGATTGGAGAAATCTATAGGGCACCTCGAACAATCAAAGTCCTTGCCCAATGAACCACGTAAGGGCACCTCGATTAATACAGATTTTCACCGCAATACCCACGGCAGGATTAGGGTTGGGTTGCGCGGCGAAGCCGCGCAACCCAATTCATCGAGGTGCACGTAAGAATCAGTGTTGTGGCGTGCGGCGAAGCCGAACGCCACAATTACCACAATTCATCGAGGTGCCCCATAGGCGTTGGGGCAAAGACTGATGTTCAAATCAGGCGTAGTTTGCAGGGCGCCTCAACCCTAACTTTACCGCAGTGCCCTAGGGTAGCCATTGGGGACGGATCCCCTGGAGGGGAAGGGGCTCCGGATTGGGTAATGGGCTGGTTTGGGTGGATTCGGACGGAGTATCCGGGACGAGAGGTAATAACCACAGTTGGCTTTGACTGATGGGCCGACCATCACTGCCCCGGGGGTCCGCAAGACTGTCACCGTTGCGACTGGTAACCTGATCGAACAGAATCGCCAAGGCATCGGGGGCCAGACTCATGGTGATATCTCGCTGGGTTTCCAGACGGACCAGGGAGCGTATGCCTGCAGGATCTGGGGGATCCGTTTCGGGGGCAGCAAGGGCAGCCTCAATCGCGATCGAAAAAATGAAGGGCGCTTCCTGGTAGGTGTCACCGGGGACTAGGCGGCTTCCCAGCACATAGAGATGGGTTTTGGTGGGGCTAAAGGTGGCACTGAGGATGGAGCCATTGGTCCGCCACAGTTCCCGTTGCTGGCCTTGGCTGTTGACCCAAAATAACGATCGGGTGTAGTCCGTGTTAAAGCGGACCATGGCTGCCTGGGTGCCGTCCGCTGCGAGGGCTAGAATTTGGCCAAATTGGGGTAAAAAGTCGAGGGGATTCGAGGTGTCTGTGAATTCTGAATCCAACGGTACGATCGCTAATCCTTGTCCCTGGGCCATCACCACCGACTGACTATCGGGGGCAATCATAAACTCCCCGCCCGGAGGGGTATCGAGCGGCTGGGGCATTTCGCCTTCTGTAATTACCCAAAGTCCAAAATCCGCGCCGGGATTGGCTTTGTTGGCCCGTTGCACCACCAGGGTTTGCCCATCGGGCGCAATATCGAACTTCAAATTTTGGTACCGATCGCTGTCGAGAATTTGGGTCACAATCCCCGCCGGGGGCAGGGTAGTGGGTTGCTCTTGGTTGGCGCGGCTCAGGGGATCTAGGGGCTTGTAGCGCATGCCCGTGGTGACGGTGTAAAGCTTGGGATCAAATTCCCCGGCCTCAAACTTCTGGCGATCGGTGGCGGAAAACAGAAGTCGATCGCCCTGGGGGTAGGGTTCAAAGTCTAGGACCACCAACTCCCGTGGTGTCAAAATCTGACGTTCTTGGCCCGTGAGGTTATACAACACCAACCGGCTGGCTTCTTCCTCCGAGACCCCAAGATAGACCAGGGCACGCTCGCGGCTCTGGAACTGACCCCTAAAGGGCTGCATGGTGGCTTCCCCCACCTCGCTAAAGCGATCCCGTGCCCCTGATACCTCTACGGTGAAGGTCTTCGCACCGTAGGGAATGGGTTCCGTGAGGGTGTAGGCCATCCGTCGCCCAGCCCAGCTAAATTTGCCAGCCAGGGGCGGATCCAACCGAAAATTTTCCTCGACGCTGGCCCGATCCATGGGACGGCTAAAGGTGAGCAGTAGGGCCGTATCCCCTGCGCCCACTTCCTGTCCTTGCCAGTTAAATTCCCGTACCCGTGCCGCGCCCTGATCGCCGCGCCACAGGACCCCCCCGATCGTTACGCCCAACCCTACGGTCAGACCAATGACCCAACGATCGAGGGCTGTTGCCCAAGCAGTCATCATGTAGCACTCTCCTTAAACGCCAAGGTTGACTCGGTGACGGGATTCTCGGTGACGGGATTCTCGGTTGGGCACCTCGATGAATTAGGTTGGGCGGCGAAGCCGCCCAACCTAAACCCTTATTCTTGGGTGGGCTGTCTCCCAAACAGTTGGATTCATCGAGGTGCCCGGTGGATTGGGGTTGGGCAATGGATCGGGTTGTGGCGATCGGGTGAAGCCGGGAAGCCCGAGTTCAGCGGCGGACCCCCTGCCCAGACTGGTCCCAAGCAGCGGAACCATTGCCCTAGGGTAGCCGACCGGCGGCGATCGACATATTGGGGTGCAATTTCCCGGTGCTTACCCTGGGCATAATATAGGGGGATACCTCGATGACTTGGGTTGTGCGGCGCAGCCGCACGCCACAGCCCCCATGACTGGAGTGGGTCACAGATGAAAATCTGCATGAATCGAGGTGCCCAGCGGTCTTGCCTGTTTTTTCATTCTATTTCTGAACGCCCCATGCCTTCGATTATTCCGGTTCCGTTGCCCCAAAATTCCTACAATGTTGTCATTGCATCCGGGGGGCTGGCCGAGCTAGGCCAGTGGATGACTCGTGATGTGGTGGTGGGAAAGCTCAGCAAAAAGGTATTGCTGGTGTCGAATCCGACGGTATTCGAGCACTATGGCGCAGTGGCTAAGGATTCCCTGAGTGCAGCGGGCTTTGATGTGGCGGTGCATTTGATTCCGGATGGAGAGCAGTATAAGCATTTGGGGTCAATCCAGGACATTTATGACTCCGCCCTGGCCCATCGCTTGGAGCGATCGTCCGTGATGGTTGCCCTTGGGGGGGGCGTGGTTGGAGACATGACGGGGTTTGCAGCGGCCTCTTGGTTGCGGGGGATTTCCTTTGTTCAGGTGCCCACATCGCTACTGGCGATGGTGGATGCGTCGATCGGCGGCAAAACCGGGGTGAACCATCCCCAGGGCAAGAATCTGATCGGGGCCTTCCATCAGCCGCGCTTGGTGGTGATCGATCCCCAGGTGCTGGCCACCTTACCGGAGCGGGAGTTTCGGGCCGGGATGGCGGAGGTGGTGAAGTATGGGGTGATCTGGGATGCGGATCTGTTTACCAAACTGGAGGCGGCGCAGTTCTCCAGTTACGATCGAACCCCAGCGGAGCTACTCCAGGTGATTTTGGCCCGATCCTGCCAAGCAAAGGCGGATGTGGTTAGTCAGGACGAGAAGGAAGGTGGATTACGGGCTATTTTGAACTATGGCCACACGATCGGCCATGCGATCGAAAGTTTGATGAACTATGACGGCATCGTCCATGGGGAAGGGGTTGCCATGGGAATGGCCGCAGCGGGGCTCTTGGCCCAGCGTTTGGGATGGTGGTCTGATGGGGACAATCAGCGCCAACAGGCGCTGCTCGATCGGGGCCATCTGCCCCGTCGTATCCCGGCCCACTTGTCAGCGGAGGCGATCGTCAACTTGCTGAGCAATGACAAAAAGGTCAAAGACGGTAAGGTGCGTTTTATTCTGCCCACGGCGATCGGTACGGTCAAAATGACGGATCAGGTGCCCACGGATTTGATTGCCGAGGTGGTGACGGACCTGCAACGTTAGGGGCGATCGGGGTTGGGGCCTGGGCACTTCGATGCACTGGGCTGCGCGGCTTCGCCGCACAACCCAACCCTGATTCTGCCGTGGGTACTGCGGTGAAAATTTGAATTAATCGAGGTGCCCTCTAAGGGCATCCCCCCGACTCCCCCTTTGTAAAGGGGACAACTTTTTCTTCCCCTTTACATTCTTCCCCCTCTTACAAAGGGGGACTGAGGGGGATTCTGCAAGGGCCGTAGGCCCCTGGCCGCAGAGTTTTCCAACATTCTCTCAATGGTGACAGCCCCTAGGGCCAGGGGGCACAGGTGCCGCCCAGCCCCGTGACAATGGCACAGGTGTTAGTCACTAATAACTGCTGGTAGGTGGATCGATCGTCCCCGCTTGTCCCGAGCATATCCACGCCCAGGGCGATCGAACTGACGCGCACACCCGATGTTTGGGCGACGGTCTCCAAGAGGCCGGAGCCGAGGCCCTGTTCAGGAAAGAGGAGGGGAACCGCATCGGCTTGAATGCGATCGGCGAGGGTGGCGAGGGTGGTGGCGGTGGGCTGTTGATCGGGGTTGAGGCCGGAGAGAATGCCCCAGGTTTGGAGGCCGTAGGCTTGGCCAAAGTAGCGAAAGGCATCATGGGTGGTGATCAGGGTTCGCTGGTCGGGGGGGATGGTGTCGATTTGGACTTGAATCCAGCGATCGAGTTGCTCCAGTTCCGTTTTTAGGGTGCTGGCTTGGCTTTGGATGGAGTCAGCTGCCGTGGGGGCTAGGGTAGTGAGTTCCTGGGCCAAAATGGCGACAATATCGCGACCTAGGGCTGCATCGTGCCACACATGGGGATCGGGTACCAGGAGCGGGGAGCCTGAATCGAGGTCCTGGGGCTGATCTTGATCAGGCATGCGATCGGCCCCACGGGTCTGGCTCGATTCGTGGTCGTGTTCTGGATCGTGTTCTGGGTCGTGGCCTGGGTCGTGAGTCTCTGGGTCGGGATTACCATGGCTGTGATTATGGGCATCGCTGCCCTGGATCGGCTGGGGGACAGCCTGCTCATAAACTGCGACGGCGGGGGTATCACTGGCGGTGATGAGCTGAATGAGACCTGCTTCTAGGCCATAGCCGCCATAGAGGATGAGGTCGGCATCGGCCAGCATCCGACGATCGGAGGGAGTGGGCTGGTAGGTGTGGGGATCTTGGCCCCGATCGAGGAGGCAGGTGAGGTTGATGCCCGTGCTGCCCGTACCTGTGCTGCCTATCTCGGCACTGGCTGGGGATTCCGGGTCTCCATCGGCGATCGGGGCTTGGGTGAGCTGGGTGATGAGGTTACAAAGAATGTTGACGGTGGTGACCACTTGGGGCCGATCGATGGTGTCCGTGCTTTGGGCGGCGTTTTGGGCGGCGATCGAGGTCGGGTCTGACGGCGTTTGAGATCGATCGGCGGCGGGATCATTAAGGCCACAGCTTGCTAAGCTGCCGATGGCTAGGATACTGACACTGAGGTTACGTAGAGGTCGTAACAGTTGACTGTGGCGACTAAAGGGATGCCTATGGCTCCTTAGCCTGGAATCGGGTAAGACAGGGAAGATTGAGCGCAATAAACCAAGATTTTTGAACACGGGATATGGCACGGGTAAGGAGGATGGCACACCAAGAGCTGAGATTCTTCGAGGTGGCTGTGGGGCTAGGGTCTCTTTGACTCAGTTTTACTAAGAATGATAACCATTCTCATTTTTGTTGCTTTCACGTTATACCACGTTGGGCTACTTCTCTGCGTTGGGGTATGGCTCTGCACTGCGATCGGTGCTGTGTTGCGTCGGTGCTGCCGATCGCACCCTGCAAAAAAGATCTTGCAGCCCGATCGCAAACCCTGTATTCTATAAGATCGTTGCAAACCCTCCCCGGACTGCAATTAATACTGTCGAGTTGGTAGCAAGATGTCTGAAGCAAGCACGGAGGTCGCCATTGCGGCGCGGTTCGTCCTCAAGGTTTTATGGCTCGATAAGGACGTAGCCCTCGCCGTTGACCAAGTGGTGGGTAAGGGCTTTAGCCCCCTCACCTGTTACTTTTTCTGGCCCCGCAACGATGCCTGGGAGCAACTGAAAACGGAATTGGAAGGCAAGCGCTGGATCACTGAAGTAGAGCGCATTGAACTCCTCAACAAAGCCACCGAGGTGATTAACTACTGGCAAGAAGAGGGACGGCGGCGGCCCATGTCTGAGGCCCAGGGCAAGTTCCCCGAAGTTATTTTCACTGGGAGCGCGTAACGATCGCTCTCGATTTGCCTCCTTAGGCATCCTTTGTTATTACCCCCGATAGCGGCTAACCCTGGGGTGAGGCAGGGTACCTCCTGACTCCCGCGCCCCATGCAATTGATGACCGCTATACGCCCCTGCTTCCTAATGTCGGAAGTGGGGGCTTTTTGTGGGGGACTTTTTGTGATAGTTCCGGTTGCTGTGGGGCGAGACCCATGGCCCGCAACCGTACCGGATCAGAAGAGGGATTGCAGCCGACCTGGGGCTACTGCCTCAACCGAATGCGTCTGCACAATACGGTGATGTCACGGGTGGGTTGAGATCGGGGGAGAATCCGGCTATGGGGGGGGCTGCGTTTCGCTGTCCCTGCCTCGATTTCGCTGCAGGGAATGGTTTGTTGCGGTAGGGCACCTCGAAAAATTCAAATTTCGACCACAGTGCCCACGGCAGAATCAAGGTTGTGGTCGGCGGCGAAGCCGCCGACCACAATTAATCGAGGTGCCCGGTAGTTTGTTGCGATAGTTTGTTGCGATAGAATGTAAAGAAATGCAACGATCGTATTCAATGTCCCAGGTTTTCCCTTAGCCCCTACGCCTCGCCAACCATGACCCAGGATTTTGCACCGCTGACCCCGACCGTCTCTGCACCCGATCGGGCTAGCACTTCTCCCCTTATGCCGATTTTGTCGAGCTTACCGTGGCGCTTGGGCGCGATCGTTCTGGGGGGCGCGGTTTTGATTGGGGCGATTAGCCTGGGACTACGTCAAGAGAATTCGCCCACCGCTGATTCCGGTGACACGAACGACCCAGCCGTGACCTCTACCCCAGCAATGCGGGCCGTCACCTTGGCGACGGTCCAATCGGATACGATTACCCGCCGCCTCGAAACCACGGGCACCGTGCGAGCCTACGATTTGCTGCCGATTCTTGCCCAGGCCGGAAACCTCCAAATTCAAGAGGTGCGGGTAGATGAGGGCGATTGGGTGACCGCTGGTCAAGTGCTGGTGATCTTGGATGGCACGGTGTTGCGGGCCCAGATTCAGCAAGCCGAAGCCCAGAAAGCTGCCGCCCAGTCTGGGGTGCAGCAGCGTCGCGCAGCCCTAGTGCAAGCCCAGGCAACCCTGGCCGAAGCCCAAAGCAACCTCGCGCGATTTGAGGCCCTCGGAGAGTCGGGAGCCATTAGCGAACAGGAACTAGAGGCCCGCCGGACCACCGTGGCCACGGCCCAGGAAGGGGTACACCTGGCCCAGGCCAACATCGCCAGTGCCGAGGCCGAAGTGCAGAGTCAGGAGGCTCGACTCAACCAACTCCAGATCCAATTGGCCCAGACCCACGTGAGTGCACCGGCGGCGGGAATGATTGCCGAACGCTTTGCTCGCATTGGCAATCTTAGTTCCAATCAGGAGCCGCTCTTTTCGGTGATTCGGGAGGGTCGTCTGGAATTGGAAATCCCCCTGCCTGAAACGCAACTATCCCAAATTCAGCCCGGAATTGCGGTCCAGGTGCGATCGGACAGTGATCCCGCCCTCCAGCTTCGGGGGACGGTGCGGGAGATTGCACCGCTCGTGGATCAAGAGACGCGCCAAGCGCGCGTTAAAGTGGATTTGCCCGCCAGCACCAAGCTGCGTCCGGGTATGTTTTTGCAGGCTTCGATCGAGCTGGCTCGTCAGACCGGATTAGTGGTCCCAACCGGGGCGGTGGTGACCCAGGCCGATGGCACGTCGGGGGTGTTTCGTTGGCTGGAGCCAGATCAGGTGCAGTTTCAGGCGGTGACGCTGGGGGAGGTGCTGGAGACCGGGGACCCGATGACGGCACGCCTGGAGATTGTGGCGGGATTAGAGGTGGGGGATCCGGTGGTCCTAGAGGGTGCGGCCTATGTGAAGAATGGCGATCGGGTCCAGGTGGTGGAGGCGATCGCCATTCCAGCGCCCTAGGGCGCGTCATCAATTCAGGATAGAAACCTTGCGGTATCGGAGTGACACGCCCGCCCCAGTTGGAGGAGCTAGGGGCTGTATCCCTGGTTCTGGGGGGCACCTCGATTAATCCGAATTTTTGGAAGACAGCCCATGCAAGAAGTAGGGTTTGGGTTGGGCGGCGAAGCCGCCCAACCCAATTAATCGAGGTGCTCTGGGGGCACTCTGGGATTAAAGGATGACAGCCCCTAGGGATCACCAAAATCCATCCCTTTCCCCATTGGCGTTTCCTTGTCAGTTCCTAGGGAACAGTTTTCTGAAGATTAATTCTCTAAAGTAGAGGATTGGAAATCGGTCTGTGTGCTCTATAGCGGCTAACGCTTCGGTGAGGCTAGATGTACCCGGCTGAAAGCGGGGGACATCCTGCATCCCTGTACCTCATGCAACTGATGGCTGCTATGGCTCTCCCTGAAGCTGCTACTGGGCAATCCCCTCCTGGGAGTGTGGCACCCTGCTCGCGATTGTTCATCTTCTTCAGCCTAAACTCTAATCCTAATGACTCAACTTGACCTGCCCCGCCCGATGCCAGTGCGATCGAACGTAACGACCCTGCTTACGCTCTGCATTGCCCTGCTGGCGGTCTCCTTCGCGCCCATCTTCATCCGTCTCAGTGAAGAGGAACTTGGCCCCAACGGTACGGTTTTTAACCGAATGCTGATTTTCAGTGTGGTCTTTGGGCTAGGGCGGTTTCTCCAATCCTATCGACAGGCTCAACCCGATCGCAGCACCGCTCCCAACGAGACCTCCAGTTCCCTGCTGAATACGGAAGCTGACTCGATCGCGCCGGATTCTGAGTCGGCCTCGGCGTCAATCCCAGGGCAAACCCAGTCCCCATCACCGAACGATCCCATTACCTTCAGCCAGTGGATTTTGTTACTGATGGTGGGGGTTGTGGCCGTCACCACCTTGGTGCTGTGGGCCATGTCCCTGCAATACACCAGTGTTGCCAAGTCGATGCTCCTCAACAATCTCACGCCCGTTTTCACGACTTTGGGGGGCTGGCTTTTTCTGCGGCAGCGCTTTGGCTGGAAGTTCCTGCTGGGGATGGTGGTTGCCCTGGGGGGAGCTTTGGCCCTGGGTTTGGAAGATCTGGGCGGAGCGGACGGTAACCTTTTGGGCGACTTCTACGCCCTCATGTCAGCGGTGTTTTTGGGTGCCTATTTCTTGGTGGTGGAACAATTGCGTTACCGCTTTAGTGCCACAACGATTCTGCTCTGGCGCTGCGCGATCGGGAGCTGTCTGCTCTTGCCCCTGGTTTGGTTCACCGAAGGCCAGCTGTTCCCGACGACCCTCTCCCCGTGGCTAGCGGTGATTGGCCTGGGTCTGATCTCGGAGGGTTTGGGCCAGCGGCTCCTGGCGGAGTCCATGAAGTCTCTGTCTTCCAGCTTTATCTCGATTTTTCTGTTACTAGAGCCGATCGTGAGTGCTCTGCTGGCCTGGGCTATTTTTGCCGAAAGTCTCAGCTCCACCACCTGGGTGGGGTTTGCGGTCATTCTCAGTGGTATTTATCTCGCCAAGTCTGGTCCTGGGGAACAGAACAGTGAAGTGCATGACTTCGCGGAAGTTTAAGCCCTGTTCTCTGGGGTGCGCTGAAGGGGCGGGGTGCAATCGATGTGAGGCGAGGACACCACAACGAGGAGATGGATCCCGATCGCCGATCGATCGCCGATCGATTGCTGTCATAGGACACGTTCTCCGTGTTGCCCGCCTCCCCTAACTTTGTATCCCAGGCTACAATTGTTCCCGCTGATTCGTCCTAGAGTTTGGTTCACGTATGAACGGTTACCTCGACGATCGTGGTGAGTGGTGAAGCAACTTGCCATAACCCACACTCTAGCGTGGGCCACTTCCCAAAAATTGGGGTGGTTTGAGGCACTCTAGCCTAATTCCCGCAGCCCCCAGGACACGATAGTAACGGAGTAATTGGGATAGACTCCGCGCTATCCATCCCAGCCCCCCCACACCATACGGTTATCCCGCAATAAACCCTGCGGGAATCCTGTGGCGTGCGGTATTGTGAGATTCTTGCAACGATCTCGACTTTTAAGCTGGGTTTAACGGGGCGGACTTACCCACGATCACCCGTGCCCAGCGCCTACGGAGCCTGTCCAGTGTTTGGCCGGCGCTTTTTTGGCGTTTAGCCTGTTTAGCGTGGCTAGCGCTTGGGTGAGGCTGGATGTATCCTAATTTCCAGTTGAATACATCCCCCTCCTCTGCGTAACCCAGTCAACTGATAGCCGCTATCGCACTTTGAGCATAGCCCTGTCCCAATAACCTTCTGTGTGGAGTAGCACCGATGACGCGAATGAAGCGACGTAAGTTTCTGATCTATAGTTCTGCAGCCCTAGGCACCAGTATTTTCCTGAAGGCCTGTGGCGGCGAAACGGCTCCCACCGATGGTGGCGGTGACACCGGTACCACCCCGAGTACCGACAGCGGTGCAGCCAGTGGCGGAGACACCATTAAGGTAGGCTTGCTCCACTCCCTCAGCGGCACCATGGCCATTAGTGAAACCACCGTGGTGGATGCGGAAGAGCTGGCGATCGAAGAAATCAACGCCGCTGGCGGGATCCTAGGCAAGCAAATTGAGATTGTGAAGGAAGACGGGGCTTCGGATTGGCCCACCTTCGCGGAGAAAGCCACCAAGCTGATTGACCAAGACCAAGTTTCGGTGGTCTTCGGCTGCTGGACCTCCGCCAGTCGGAAAGCTGTACTGCCCGTGTTTGAGTCCAAGGACCACATGTTGTGGTACCCGGTGCAGTACGAAGGTCAAGAATGCTCCAAGAATATCTTCTACACCGGTGCGGCTCCGAACCAGCAGATCGAACCTGCGGTGGAATGGCTGCTGGAAAACAAAGGCAAGCAGTTCTTCCTGGTGGGATCGGACTATGTGTTCCCCCGGACTGCTAACACCATCATTAAGGAGCAACTGGCGGCCTTAGGCGGCGAGACCGTGGGTGAAGACTACCTACCCCTGGGGAATACCGAAGTACTGCCGATTATTTCTAAAATCAAGGCAGAATTACCCGATGGTGGCGTGATTTTCAACAGCCTGAATGGGGATAGCAACGTTGCCTTCTTCAAGCAGTTGAAGGGTGCCGGTATGACCCCCGACAAGTATCCCGTGATGTCCGTCAGTATTGCGGAAGAAGAAGTGCGCCAGATTGGTCCCGAGTTCTTGGTGGGTCACTACGCGGCCTGGAACTACTTCCAAACCGTTGAGAACCCGGCGAACGAAAAGTGGGTCTCGGACTTCAAAGCTAAGTATGGGGAAGATCGGGTAACCAATGACCCGATGGAAGCGGCCTACATTATGGTTTACCTCTGGAAGCAGGCGGTGGAAGCGGCTGGGACCACGGATCTGGAAGCGGTGCGGATGGCGGCCTATGGCCAAGAGTTCGATGCACCGGAAGGTCCGGTGAAGATGAACCCCAACCACCATATTTCCAAGTGGGTGCGCATTGGTGAGGTTCGCGAAGATGGCCTCTTCGATATTGTCTACGCGACGGATTCCGCTGTGGATCCGATTCCCTGGAACCAGTATGTGCCCGATACCCAAGGTTTTGCCTGTGACTGGTCCGATCCGGCGAAGGGCGGCAAGTACGAGATGTAACGTGAAGCCCATGGCTTAATTGCCAGTGGTAGGGTGGGCATTGCTCACCCTATTTTTGCTTGCGCCCTTGGGCAGGTTTGTCCACGCTTCGCGTCGTACAACGCCTCAGCACACTGCCTAAGCGGTAACCCCAGAGGTAACCAACGTGACCCTACAAATTCTTTTAGACAGTATTTTTAACGGCATGAGTATTGGGGCCGTTCTCCTGATTGCTGCCCTTGGGTTGGCGATCGTCTTTGGCCTCATGGGTGTCATTAACCTCGCCCACGGAGAGCTGATGATGTTGGGGGCTTACACCACCTTTGTGGTCCAAAACGGCTTCAAGTCCCTGGATAACGACTTCCTCTTCAATCTCTACATCCTGATTGCCCTGCCTGCGGCTTTTCTGATTGCGGCGGGGGTGGGCCTCATCCTAGAACGCGGGGTGATTCGCTTTCTCTATGGGCGACCCCTGGAAACCCTGCTGGCCACCTGGGGGGTGAGTCTCATTCTGCGCCAGTGGGTGCGGAGTACCAGTTGGGCCATGAACCTCGGGATTGTGCTGTTTGTGCTGCTCTTCTTCGGCGGCATGACGCTGCTGAGCCGGAAGCTGCCCCAGTGGCAACAAGTTCGCGGTTGGTCGATCGCGGCTCTCCTGCCCCTGTCCACGGGGATTGCTTTTACCACCGGTTTGCTCCTCAACCGTAATGAGGCGTTGGCTAAACCCTGGTTTGGTCCCCGTAACATTGATGTCACCGCCCCCCAATGGCTCCAAGGGGGTCTGTCCCTGGGTTTGCTGCAATTTCCCTATGCTCGCCTCTTTATCATCGTCCTGACGGTTCTCTGTGTCCTGGGGGTCTACTGGTTTCTACAAAAATCTGCCTGGGGTCTCCGCATCCGAGCCGTTACCCAAAACCGGGACATGAGTGCTTGCCTCGGGATTCCCACGAACACCGTGGATGCCCTCACCTTTGCCCTGGGGTCCGGACTGGCCGGAGTCGCAGGTTGTGCCATTACGTTGCTGGGATCCGTGGGGCCAAACCTGGGCGGAAACTACATTGTGGATGCCTTTATGGTGGTGGTGGTCGGCGGTGTGGGCAAGCTGATTGGCAGTATCTTTGCGGCCTTGGCGATCGGTGTGATGACCTACCTGGTGGGGGCGGGTACTTTGGGCACCCTGCTCCTGCAAATTCCCAGCGAGTCTCTCCAGGACAGTCTAGCCCCCCTGATGGCTGTGATTGAGTTTTTTGCTGACAGTAGTATGGCCAAGGTTTTGGTCTTTGCCCTGATTATTGCCTTCCTTCAGGTGCGTCCGGCGGGGATGTTCCCCCAAAAGGGCCGCACGGTGGATGCCTAGAACATGTTGGTTACTCCCGGGTTGGGGGATGCAGCCCCCCATCACTGCGGTCTAGGGCTAGCCCTAGGATAGCTAGACCAATGGGGGGGCACCTTGATCCATGGGGTTGGGCAGCAGGGCTGCCCGCCGCGAACCCCAGTTGTACGGAGATGAATGGATGGAAATCAAGGTTTTTCGAGGTGCCCTGGGAGTTCTGTGGCCAGACCAATTGAATTGATGCGTCAGTTTGTTTAAGGAGCGATCGATCCGTGAGTCAGACCATACTGCCCCAGCCCGCTCCCCCGAGCGGCGGCAAGCGCTTGCGTAAACGGGATTTGTTGATTGAAGGGGGCACGATCGTCGGCCTGATTTTGGTCCTGACCCTGATTCTGCCCCTGATTCTGTCGGATTTCCGCCTCACCCTGCTGGGGCGCTTCCTAGCCCTGGCGATCGTCGGCTTGGGTATTGATCTGATCTGGGGCTTCACGGGCCTGCTGAGCCTGGGCCACGGTCTTTTCTTTGCCCTGGGGGGCTATGCCCTGGCCATGCACCTCAACCTACAAATCCCCGAGGGTCAACTGCCCGACTTTTTCAGTCTCTACGGGGTCACGGATTTACCCGGTTTTTGGCAGCCTTTCTATTCCTTTCCCTTCACCCTCGCGGCGATCGTCGTGATCCCCATGGCCGTCGCCGCCACCCTCGGCTACCTGGTTTTCCGTAACCGGATTCGGGGGGTGTACTTTTCCATCCTGACCCAAGCGGCCCTGGTGGTTTTCTTCAACTTCTTCAACGGTCAGCAGAAGTTAATCAATGGCACCAACGGTCTCAAAACCTCAACCCAAAGTCTGTTTGGTCAGGAGGTGGGCAGTACGGGGATGCAGTTCGGCTTCTATGTGACCACGGTGCTGCTGTTGGCCTGTACCTATCTGCTCTGCCGTTGGCTCACCAGCGGTCGCTTTGGTCGCCTTTTGGTTGCGATTCGCGATGATGAAAGCCGGGTTCGGTTTTCCGGCTATAACCCGACCCTGTTCAAAGTGCTCGTTTTTGCCCTCTCGGGGGCGATGGCGGGGGTCGCGGGTGCCCTGTATACCGTCCAGTCGGGGATTGTCTCCCCCCAATATATGGATATTGCCTTTTCGATCGAGATGGTGATTTGGGTGGCGGTGGGCGGACGGGCCACCCTGGTGGGGGCGATCGTCGGGGCCGTGGCGGTGAATTATGGCCGTAGCTTGCTCAGTGAGCAGTTCCCAGAGGTGTGGCTTTTCTTCCAGGGGGCGCTGTTCTTGCTGGTGGTGACGGTGCTGCCCGATGGGGTGGTGGGCTGGCTGCGTTTCCGGGCCTGGGGCCAAGTGCAGCAGGTGTTGGGGCGATCGGCCTACGCAAAAACCTATCCGAGCCTCGATCTCGATCCCGAGGTGGTTGAGGAGGAGTCACAGTTCAAGCAGAAACCCTAGGACAGGGTGTATCCCACTTTCGCAGATTCACCCTCATCCCCCAGCCCCCTATGCCCTCCGGGCAGGCGAAGCCAACGACTGCGCTCAGGACATCGCCCGTTCGACTGCGCTCAGGACATCGCTTCTCCCAA
>JAYKIB010000225.1:0-2734 GCA_035285005.1 Prochlorothrix sp. | reverse complement strand
GCCGCCTAACCCAACCCTGATTCTGCCGTGGACACCGGGGTAGCAATTTGAATTTTTCGAGGTGCCCTGTAGGCACTCCGGTGAAAATTGGAATTAATCGAGGTACCCAACAGCATTATCCTAACTTGTGTTGCGGGAGCGCGATCATTACATGGGTATTTCTATTCGCACGTTCATCACGGTTCCCTTTGTGGTGTTGACCCTGCTTGCCCGCTGGGCTAGTGGGCACCTTAGCGTATCGCAACAGCCAGACAGCAGTGGAGGATCTGGCGGAACTGCTGATGGGACAAATGTCCGATCGAGTGCGCCAACAACTGCGGTCCTACTTAGCCACCGCTCACTTTATGAACCCATCCACAGCCCGGGCGATCGAGGCGAGCACCTTGGATCCCGATCGATCCCGAATGCTAGGGGCCGCCATCATTTAACCCTAGAATGCACTCAGACTCAGGGACACAGCCCCGAGATCCTACAACTGGGGCGGGCGTGTATGGCAACAGACAGACATCTTGCGGAGTGCCCCCCCGCTGCGCGGGGGGGCACTCCGCAGACTTGTCGCAACCCACTGGGCGGTTGCCATAACTCTGATATCGCAAGAGTTCCACAGCTAATTGATGACACGTCCAAGAACAACATTCCAAGCCAGTCCAGTCCCCAGGCGTTAGTGAAAGCAGCAGCCAGCACCAGGATCCTCCTTGCAAGGATCCTCCTTGAACGGGATCCCCCCCCTTGCTATAGGATGGGGAGGCGGAGTCCCGCGGTGCCCGCACCATTTCCCTCTAGTGCATTTGAGATAGGTTGAATCATGACTACAGGCAGTTTAATTAAGAGCGGTTTCGTCGAAACAGTGGGAAATACGCCCCTGATTCGCTTAAAGAGCTTCAGTGATGCCACGGGCTGCGAGATTCTCGGCAAGGCGGAGTTCCTCAATCCGGGTGGTTCGGTGAAGGATCGGGCTGCGCTGTTTATTATTGAGGAGGCAGAGCGCCAGGGACTGCTGAAACCCGGTGGCACCGTGGTGGAGGGCACGGCGGGGAATACGGGCATTGGTTTGGCCCATATTTGCAATGCTAAGGGCTATAAGTGCTTGATTGTGATTCCGGAAACCCAGTCCCAGGAGAAAATCGATCTTCTCCGGACGTTAGGCGCGGAGGTTCGCACGGTTCCGGCGGTTCCCTACCGCGATCCCAATAACTATGTGAAGCTGTCGGGTCGATTGGCGGCGACATTGGATAACGCGATTTGGGCGAACCAGTTTGACAATTTGGCGAATCGTCTGGCTCACTACCACACCACAGGGCCAGAGATTTGGGCCCAAACTGAGGGCAAGATTGATGCCTGGACCGCAGCCACAGGGACAGGGGGAACCTATGCGGGAGTTTCCCTGTTCCTCAAGGAGAAAAATCCTGAAATTCGCTGTGTTGTGGCGGACCCGATGGGCAGTGGTCTATACAGTTATGTGAAGACGGGGGAGATTCAGCCGGAGGGCAGTTCCGTGACGGAGGGAATTGGTAATAGTCGGATTACGGCGAATATGGAGGGTGTGCCGCTGGATGATGCACTCCAGGTGACGGACCCGGAGGCTTTGGCGGTGATTTACCAGCTTTTGCGGAAGGATGGCCTGTTTATGGGCGGTTCCGTGGGGATTAATGTGGGGGCAGCGGTGAAGTTGGCTCAGGTGATGGGACCGGGCCACACGATCGTGACGGTGTTGTGTGATGGGGGGGCGCGGTATCAGTCGCGATTGTATAACGCGGAGTGGCTGACGAGTAAGGGATTGGAGATGCCGATGGCTTAGAATAGGCCCCAGAATATGGTCCCAGGGGTAGAGAACCTCAGTTGCTGTGGCTAGACTGGTCAATTCTAGCGGAGGGCAGATGAGAAACCGGGGTTCTGGGGGGATCTGAGTTTTTTAACGGTTTGATGCGTCTGCTGCAAGCTGCTCGGCGTAGGCGGTGGGGTCGGAGAAGGGGAGGGAAGGATCCCATTGTTTAGCGAGGGTGAGGTTGGGGATTGCTTCGTCGCCGCCCCCGCCAACAATGCCGCCGCACTGGCTGCCACCTGCACTTCTAAAACCTCCAGCGGCCAAGTAAAGTCGATCGGCGGAGTCGCCCAGTTATGAAAATCCGGAGCACGACACACAAAGAGCGACACAGCCAGGTCATTAACCCAAAAAACCAACGCCAGATGAATGTTTTCGCGAAACTTCTCCCGATCGTTATTAACCAAGGCCAGCCGATCGCCCAAATCCGACCAGTCCAGCAGATCCACCACCGCGATCGCCCCCAACCGCCCCAGGGCATCCCCCTCCAGCTCCACGGCTAACCCGTCCACGGCCACCCCGTTCACTACAGCTTGGGCGCGATCGTACAAACTCTGGCCCCGCTCTCCCTGGGTCTCCAGTTCCCCTTCCAGGGTCACCGCCGCCACCTCCCAGCCTCGCTACTCCGCCAAGTCCACCGCCAATAACTGCTGCACTGCCCCTTGCAAAACCCGATCGCCACAGTTAGCCAGCACCGGCTTAAACCGCCGCCCCCGTGTCAGGGCGATCGATCGCACTAACGTCTTGAGACTAGCCGCATTATGCTGCCGAATCGCCTCTAACTATTCCGCGCTCAGTTGTTCCGCATTGGGAGAGAGCATCATCAAATCCTCCAGATTAGTTCTCCTCAAGTTCCCGGTCTTCAAGCTGGCTCGGATCAATCCCCATTTGCCGCAACTGCTCCAACAAACG